>JBFXAS010000262.1:0-7509 GCA_050184075.1 Gemmatimonadales bacterium | reverse complement strand
CGCTCAACCGCTTCGTCTCCGACAGCGCCGAAGAGATCGACACGGTGCTCCGCGCCGCGAAGGGCTGGGGTGTTCGCGCCGCCCTCTCCGACGTCTGGGAGAAGGGGGGGGAGGGCGGGGAAGCGGTTGCCCGCGAGGTGCTCGAGGTCCTGGCCGAGGGCAAGAGCCGCTTCGCCCCGATCTACGACGCGAGCCTCCCGATCAAGACCAAGATCGAGACCATCGCCCGGGAGATCTACGGCGCGGGCGGGGTCGACTACACCGCCGCCGCCGAGCGGGCGATCGGGCTCGCGGAGTCGATCGGCCTGGGTCAGACTCCGGTTTGCATCGCCAAGACCCAGTACTCGTTCAGTGACGATCCCACCAAGCTCGGGCGTCCGTCGGGGTTCCGAATCACGATCAGGGACCTCTATCCTTCGGCGGGAGCGGGCTTCGTAGTGGCGCTCGCCGGCGAGATCATGACCAAGCCGGGCCTCTCGAAGACCCCGGCGGCGGAAGCCATCAGGGTCCACCCCGACGGGCGGATCGAAGGCCTCTTCTGACCTCTGGAGATCCGATGCGAGACATCCGATTCGTCGCGACCGAGAAGGCCCCCAAGGCCATCGGTCCCTACGCCCAGGCCACCGTCCTCAGCGTGGGCGACCAGGAGCTGATCTACACGGCGGGGCAGATCGCGCTCGACCCCGCCAGCATGGAGGTCGTCGCGGGCGGCGTGACCGAGCAGACCACACAGGTCTTCGCCAACTTGCGCGCGGTGCTCCAGGCCGCGCACTCCGACCTCCACCTGGTCCTCAAGACCACCGTCTTCCTGGCGGACATGGCCGACTTCGCGGCCATGAACGAGGTGTACGCCGCGGCCTTCGGCGATCACCGCCCCGCCCGATCCACGGTCGCGGCGGCGGGGCTGCCGAAGGGAGTCCGAGTCGAGATCGAGTGCATCGCAATTCGCGCTTAGGCAGCCGGGCGGAGCGAGGGAGCGGATCGGGCCTGGTGGCCTGGCCGGTCTTCAAAACCGCGACGGGGACGCCGTTGGCGGCCCCGGTGGGTTCGATTCCCACACGCTCCCGCCACCGGCCGCTCCGCGGCGTCCTGCTCCTGCTCGCGCTGGCCCTCGCCGGCCCGGCCCGGCTGGTCGCCCAGGAGCCCGAGCCACCGGTGGTGACGCCCGGCGCCGACACCACCCTGATGGCCACCGCGGTCAAGCCGCTCAAGGCGTTCTTCATGTCGCTCGCGCTCCCGGGCTGGGCGCAGGCGCGCCACGACCGCAAGCTCACGGCGGGGCTCTTCGTCGCCTGGGAAGGCGTCACGGTCGGGATGACCATGAAGACCATCCGGGAGCTGGGGTACCTCACCCGGATCGCGGCCGACTCGGCCCGGCTCGCCGACAAGCGGCAGCAGCGGCAGGACTGGCTCTTCCTCCTCGGCTTCAACCACCTCTTCTCCGGCCTCGAGGCCTTCGTCTCGAGCCAGCTCCACGACTTTCCCGCGGACGTCCGCTTCCGCGCTTATCCGGGCATGCTGGCGACCGAGATCCGGGTCCCGCTCCAGATCCGGTAGCGGGCGTGCGCTAACGATCGGCCGCCAGGCTCACCCGATCCGGCGTGACGACCGCGTACTGGCGTGCCCCGATCCAGGCCCCCGGGTTGAGGTAGCGGCGCCCGGGCTCGACCTCCGTGGTGTCGGCCCGGTGGGTGTGCGACATGATCAGGGTCCCGATGCTCGGGTCGGCCGCCAGCCGGTCGGCGGCCCAACGCCGCTGGCGCGCCTGGGCCCGATCGAGCACGACGCCGTCCCGGGTCGAGTCGGCGAGCCGACGGCTCAGCTTGTCGACCAGCCAGAATCCCAGATCGGGATGGAGCCAGTGGAAGATGGCGACCGTGGCCGGGTGCCGGGTCACTCGATGGAGCACCCGGGCGGAGCGATGCTCCTCGGCCACGCCGTCGCCGTGCAGCGCCACCACCCGGGTCTCGCCCAGGTGGAAGGCGATCTCGTGCGGCGCGAACCGGATCCCGGCATCGGTGGGCCAGAAGGTGCCACCCCAGCGATCGTGATTGCCGCCGGTGAGCACCACAGGCAGCTTCCGGGCGAGCATTGCGAGCGCCGCCGCGGCCAGGAAGCCGGCGCGCGGGATCACCCGGCGGTAGGAGAACCAGAAGTCGAAAAGGTCGCCGTTGACCAGCAGGCAGTCGCCGAGGGTCGGCACCCGCTCGAAAAACGCAATCAGCGCCTCGTCGTCCTCGCGCGACGCGGCGCCGATGTGCGAGTCGGAGACCACCACGAGCTGGCGTCCGAGCATCGGCGCAAGATAGGGAGGGGCAAGAACGCATGGAAGCGTCAGGACCGATCTCCGAGACCCGTCGTCGGGTCAACTACAGCGAGACCGACCAGATGGGCGTGGTCTACCACGCCGAGTATCTGGTCTGGCTCGACGTCGCGCGCACCGAGCACCTCCGCGAAACCGGGGTGAGCTACGCCGAGCTCGAGCGGCAGGGATTCCGGCTCGCCGTGGGCGAGGCGCGAGTCCGCTACCGCCAGCCGGCCCGCTACGACGACCCGATCCGGGTCCGCTGCTGGGTGCGTGAGCGGGCGTCCCGGCGGATCACCTTCGGGTATGCCGTCGAGCACGCGGAGCGGGGCGACCTCCTGGTGACCGCCACCACCAGCCTGATGGTGCTCGACGCCGATTTCCGCTGGGCCAGACTGCCCGCGAGCGTCGCGGAACGCTTGGTCGTCGCGGACGATCCGGTCAGGCTCTGAGGCGGCCGAATCCGTCCCGGGGGTCGTCCAGAGCGCTATGACAAAGCTGGGGGCCCCGGCTATCATGCAGCCGATGCGCGCAACCACCCCCGGCGTGCTGCTGGTCCTCTCGGCCTGTGGCGGCGCGGGCTCCATCGAGCTGCCCCGTCCGGCCGCCTTCGCGCCCGCGGATGCCGCTCTCGCCCGAGCCTGGGCCGACAGCACGGTGCCTCCGGAAGCTCGTGACGTCCGCTTTCGCTGGAGCATCCGCGACGATCGCGGCGCCGCCGGGGGCCGCGGCCGGGTTCGCTTCGCCCGGCCGGACTCGGCCCGGCTCGATGCCCGCGGTCCACTTGGCTCCGGCCAGGCCGCCGCATTCGTCTCCGGCGACTCCGCCCTGTGGGCCGAGCCTGAGGAAGACGTCCGCCGCCTGGTGCCCAACTACCCGATCTTCTGGGCGATGATGGGCATCGCGCGGGCCCCCGAGGCGGGTGACCAGGTGCGTCGCTTCGCCGGCCAGTCGTACGTCGCCTGGCAGTACGTCCGCGGAGCCGACACGGTCGACTACGTCCACGAGATCAATCCGAAGCACCGCCTGCTGGTCGAGGTCCGCCAGGGACGCGAGAAGATCGGCGTGGTGGAAACGCTCTTCGGTCCCGACGGCCTTCCCGCGAGCTCGCGCCTGATCGTCCCCAGCGTGCCGGCCCGACTCGATCTCACCTTCTACTCGAACCTCAAGGCAGACCCGTTTGCGCCGGATACCTGGACTCCTCCTGAGCGCTAGCGCGCTCGCGCTCGGTGGCTGCCTCTACGGCTTCGGCGGGGGGACCGGGTTTCCGCCCCATATCAAGACCGTCGCGGTGCTGCCGTTCGAGAATCTGACCTCCGAGCCCACCCTCACCAACGAGATCAACCGGGCCGTGCGAGAGGCCGTCGAGGGCCGCCTCGGGCTCCGGGCCGCCGGCGAGGCCCAGGCGGACGCGGTGGTCAAGGGGACCATCCAGCGCTACGAGCCCGACATCCCGATCGCCTTCGCGGGGGGTCGGGAACAGAATGTGCAGGTCGATCGCCGGAAGGTGCAGGTCGTCGTCCAGGTGCAAATCCTGGATCAGAGCACCGGACGAGTGCTCTGGGAGCGGCCCAGTCTCTCGGTGGACGGCGATTACACCTCGAACGAGGCGGATGGCCGCAAGAAGGCCATCGAGCGGCTGATCACCGAAATCGTCGAAGGAGCACAATCGCAGTGGTGAAGGCGGGCGCACGGCCGAGCGAACGTGGCGGGAGCGGCATGGGCTGCCTCGCCTCCCTCGTGCTGCTCGCCGTAGTGGGTTACTACGGCGTGAGCTTCGGCAAGGTCTACTGGCGGTATTGGGAGCTGAAGGACCGGATGAAAGTTGCCGCGCGCTCGTCCTACACTCTCACCGACGAGCAGATCGTCGCCCAGCTCAGGGAGGACGCCGCCGAAATCGGGATTCCCGGCGCTGTCAAGGGCCTCCGGGTCCGACGAATGCGGAGCCCCTCGGTGATCATCATCTCGACCCAGTACTCCGAGCGGATCGATCTGCCGCTGGTTCATCGCACCCTCGAGCTGGCCCCCAAGATCGAGTTCCGGCGGCAGTAGCCTTCGAGTGCGCGACTCCGCCTCGAAGATCCGCCCGCTTGCCGACGCCGTCGCGTGGCGCCGTGCGGAGGTCGGTCGCGTCGTCTTCACCAACGGCGTCTTCGAGTTGCTCCATCCCGGCCACGTCGCCTCCCTCGAGGCCGCCCGCGACCTCGGCGATCGCCTGGTCGTCGGCGTCAACGGCGACGCCTCGGCCCGGGCGCTCGGTAAGGGCCCGGGGCGGCCCGCCACGACCGCCCGGGAGCGGGCCCGGGTGCTCGCCGCACTCGAGGCGGTCGATTGCGTGGTGATCTTCGACGAGCCGACCCCGCTTGCCCTGATCGAGGCCCTCGGGCCTGACGTGCTGGTCAAGGGCGGCGACTACAGCCGCGCCACGGTCGTCGGCGCCGACCTGGTGGAAGCCCGGGGCGGCGAGGTGGTAATCCTGCCGCTCCTCCCCGATACTTCCACCACTGGAATCGTGGAGAGAATTCGTGACACGCGCTGACGGACGCGCCCCCGGAGACCTCCGGCCGGTCGTCCTCGAACGCAACGCCAACCCCTTCGCCGAAGGCTCCTGTCTCGCCCGCTTCGGCGGTACCCTGGTGCATTGCACCGCCTCCGTCGAGGCGGGCGTGCCGCCCTTCAAGAAGGGCACCGGCGAAGGCTGGGTCACCGCCGAGTACGCGATGCTGCCCCGCGCGACCGCTGAGCGCACCAATCGCGAGCGCAACGGGCCGGGCGGCCGAAGCCAGGAGATTCAGCGGCTGATCGGCCGCTCGCTCCGCACCGCCATCGCCGACTGGAGCTTCGGGGAGTACACCATCCGGATCGACTGCGACGTGCTGATGGCCGACGGCGGCACCCGAACCACCGCCATCACCGGCGCCGCGGTTGCCCTGGCCGACGCCTGCGACTGGCTCAGCCGGCGTACCGGCACCCCGTCGCCTTTCGGCCAGCTGGTGGCGGCCGTCTCGGTCGGGATCGTCGGCGGCCGGGTGATGACCGATCTCGCCTACGCCGAAGACCGCGACGCCCACGTCGACGCCAACGTGGTGATGCGCGAGCCCGCCGACTTGGTCGAGGTCCAGGGCACCGGGGAGCAGGGCGTCTTCAGTCGGGACACCCTGAACGAGATCCTCGACCACGCCGAGCGCGGCATCAACACCCTGTTCCGAGCGCAACGCACGGTGCTTGGCTGGTGAAGCTGCTCTTCGCCACGCGCAGCAAGGGCAAGCAACGCGAGATCCGCCGGCTGCTCGACACACTGGGGCTCGAGGTCGTCTTTCCGGACGACCTGGGCGTCGTCGAGGAGCCCGCCGAAGCCAGCCTCGAGCTGCACGATTCCTTCGAGGCGAACGCGCGCGCCAAGGCGGAGTACTTCGCCCGGCGCACCGGACTGCCGACCGTAGCCGACGACAGCGGGCTCGAGGTGCTGTCGCTGGGCGGCGAGCCCGGCGTTCGCTCCAAGCGCTGGGCGGGCGCCAGCGGGCCGGACGAGCTCGTCGACCAGGCCAACAACGCCCACCTGTTGCATCGCCTGGCGGGCGCCACCGGCCTGCGTCGGCGGGCCCGGTACCGCTGCGTCCTGGCTCTCTTCCGGCACCGGAACGCCGTGCCGGAGATCTTCATCGGCTCCGCGACCGGCAGCATCACGACCGAGCCGGCCGGCACCGGTGGCTTCGGCTACGACCCCTACTTCCTGAGCGACGCGCTCGAGAAGACCTTCGCCGAGGCGACGGAGGAGGAGAAGGACCGAGCCAGCCATCGAGGTGAGGCCTGCCGCGCGCTGCTCGCCGCCCTCGCGCCGTCGCCCGATTCCTGACCGCCGCCCCGATCCCCAACCGACTACGGCATGTCCATCCTCCCATCGAATCAGCTCCGCATCCGCCTGGCCGACGGCGGCCTCGCCGTCGGCACCATGATCGCCGAGATCCGTCAGCTCGCGATCGTCCAGAGTCTCGCCAACGCCGGGCTCGATTGGGTGATCATCGACAACGAGCACGGCGTCTTCAATCCGGAGACCCTCTCCGACCTGAGCCGGGGCGCGCGGCTGGCCGGGCTGACCCCGATCGTTCGGGTGCCGGTGATCAGCTACGAGCGGATCGCCCAGACGCTCGACGGCGGCGCGCAGGGCCTGATGCTGCCCCGGGTCACCGGGCCGGAGCAGGTCCGCCAGGCTCTCGAGTGGATGAAGTATCCGCCGCTCGGCAAGCGTGGGAGCGCGCTGGGGCGGGGCAATACGGACTTTCGGAGCGGCGACGTCCGGGAGATGATGGACGCCTCCAACCGGGAGACCTTCCTGATCGTCCAGATCGAGACCAGGGAGGCGCTCGACCGGCTCGACGAGATCCTCACGGTGCCCGGCGTCGACGCGGCGCTGGTCGGCCCGAACGACCTGGCCATCGCGCTCGACGTGACCGGGCGAATGCGCGACCCGGCGCTCGAGGCGGCGATCGAGAAGACCGTCGCCGCCTGCCAGCGACACGGCGTGGTCCCGGCCATTCACACCAACGACGTCGCGCTGACCGCCGAGTGGGCCCGCCGAGGGATGCGTCTGGTGAGCATCTCGAGCGAGCTGGGCTTCGTCACCCAGGGCGCCAAGGCCGCCGCGACCGCGATCAGGGCTGGTTAGGCCCCACCCGAACCCCGACCGAGTCGTCGTCCACCCAGAGGGTCAGCGCTCCGCGTCTCGACCGGAACGAAAGCCGTCGCCCGGCGTGGGTCAGGACCTCGTCGACCAGGATCGCGCTGGAGTCGTCGGCCGGCACCAGGACAGCGGGCATGCCCTCGTATCGGGTCACCAGCGTGTCGCCGCGCCAGCCGATCGACAGGTCGCCGCTCCGGGTGTCGTAGCGGCCGGTCCAGCCCTCCACGGTCGACCGCGCGATCGACGCGGCGGCTGGGGCCGTGAACGGAGGATTGGGTTCGGTCTCGGGAAAGGGCTGCAGCTCGCCGCCACCGAGGACTCGCACCAGGTTGGCCACCAGCGCCACCACCCGGTAGTCCTCCCGATTGAAGAGCAGCCCGAAGCCTGTGCGCATCTCGGGCAGCAGCACCCAGAACGACACCAGGGTCACCACCGAGCCGGCCTTCTTGATCGTCAGGCTCCCGAACGTGGAGTCGACCTCCCAGCCGAGGCCGTATCGGGTCGGGCCCCCCAGCTCGCTCTC
>JBFXAS010000261.1:0-7513 GCA_050184075.1 Gemmatimonadales bacterium | reverse complement strand
GCCGTTCGGTCGCCGGCCCTCAGGGATCGATCGTGACCACCAGTTGGCCCTCCCGCGAGGCGACGCCGACCCGGGTCAGGTCGCCGACGATCGCGTCGGCGGTCTGGAGCGCGGCCCGCTCGTGGGTGGTCGCGACCGCCACGACCCGCATTGCCGCTGCCCGGGCAGCTTCGATGCCGACGGTGGCGTCTTCGAATACGAGACAGTGCGATGGCTCCGCGCCGAGGAGTGTCGCGCCGAGCAGGTATCCCTCGGGATCGGGCTTGCCGTGCTTCACCTGCTCGCCGGTCACCATCACCCCGGGCGGCTCGAGGCCCACGGCTCTCAGCCGAAGGGTGGCGATCGGCACGCTGCCCGAGGTGACGATGCCCCAGCGCCGGCCACGCAGCGACTCGAGCAGTCGGGCGGCTCCCGGAATCGCCGCGAGGCCTTCGGTCTCGCGGGCCTCCATCTCGTCGAGCACCGCGGCCTCGGAGCGCGCGTCGAGCTCCGGGGCGACGAGTCGGATGGTCTCGGAGCCTCGCCGTCCGTGGGCGACGGCGATGAAGGGCTCGGGGTCGACGTCCCGGAGCTTGGCCCAGCGCCGCCACACGGTTTCGACCACGCCGCGCGAGTCGACCAGGACGCCGTCGAGATCGAAGAGGATCGCGGTGGCGAGGAAGGAGGGGATCGGGTCGCTCCCGCGCTCGTGGGGAGCCAGAAGATACCGTGACGACGTGAGTTGAGGTCCGGGCCACTCCTACCGAGGGAGCGGAAAGCGGCTGGAGTGGCTTTGTAACAATTTCGTGACGGTAGCACAACAATTGCGAAACTTTCAAGGGCCATGCGAGCCCTCGAACTCCACCGATTTCGGCCCAGCCGTCCCCTCCTCGGGGTGGTGTCGGCCGTTCTCCTCGTCCTGGCGCCGGTCGGCGGCGTCTCGGCGCAGGTGCTGCCGGTGGACCTGGCCCTGGGCTCGCCGGGCAAATGCGATGCCGACGCGCTGGAAGCCCGGCTGCTCTCGGCGCACCCCCTGGGCGCGGCGGCCAGCCCCGGGGCGGTTTGCCCGACCAGCGACCGGTTCGCCTGGGTGCCGTCCTCGAGGATGTCTCCCGAGGAGCGGGGCGCGTTCCGGAGGGCGGTCGACGAGTTGGTTGGCGACCGGATGGGCGTCTGCCGCGCGACCGGGCTCGCGATGCGCAACCTCGACCGGGCGGACCGAGTGCGCGTCTGGGTCGAGCCGGATACGGCGCAGGGATTCGTCTACTACGGCGCCACCTACGTCACACCGGACGCGGTCCCGCTCGCGGTGCACTTCTGGTCGGCGGCCTTCACGAGGTCGGCCGAGTGGCTGGTTGCCGCCGTGGCGCACGAGGGGTATCACGCGATCCGACCCGAGGCTTCCGAGGCCGAGGCCGTGCAGATGGGCCGATCGTGCGCGATCCGAGGGGCGGCGCTCTGGTCGACTGCCGGCTTCGGCATCGGCGGAGGTCGCTGAGCCCCTCAGACGTTGAAGCGGATGTGCATGATGTCGCCGTCCGCCACGACGTAGTCCTTCCCTTCGACCTGGAGCCTCCCGGCGTCCTTGACCGCCTGCTCCGATCCCAGCTCCTGAAACACGGCGTAGGGAATCACCTCGGCGCGAATGAAGCCGCGCTCGAGATCGGAGTGGATCCGTCCGGCCGCCTGTCGCGCCCGGGTGCCCCGCCTGATGGTCCAGGCGCGGACCTCGTCCTCGCCCACGGTGAAGAACGAGATCAGGTCGAGCAGCCCGTAGGCCGTCCGGATGAACCGGGCGAGCCCCGACTCGGTCAGACCGAGGTCGGCGAGGAATGCGACCTGATCGTCCGGCTCGAGCCGGGCGATCTCGGCCTCGACGCTCGCCGACATCACCATCCCGGCCGCCTCCAATGAGGCGATCTCGGCCTCGAGCTCGGCGGGCATCGGCTCCGCCGCCCGATCTTCGGCGCGGTTCAGCACCACCAGCAGGGGTCGGTCGGTGAGCAGCCCGAACCCGCGCAGCGGGGCTCGATCGAGCACCTCGGGCGGGAGCGAGCGGAGGGGCTTCTCGGAGTCGAGCGTGCTCTTCATCAGCTCGAAGGCCGCCAGCTCCTGGGCGGGCGCCCGCTCCTTCTTGCCGCGCTCCAGCCGGCGCTCGACGATCTCGAGGTCGGCCAGCAGGCACTCGGCGTGGAAGGAGCCGAGATCGCCGGCCGGGTCGGCGGCGCGCTCCAGGGCCGGGTTGTCGAAGTCACGCAGCACCAGGCAGAGGGCTTCCTGGTCGCGAATCTGGGCGAGCGCCTTGCCGGAGAGACCGCCCCGCTCCGCGCCCCGCTCGCCCGGCACGTCGGAGAAGGTCATCTCGGCGTAGGTGATCTTCTTGGGCTTGAAGATCGCGCTCAGCCGGTCGATCCGCTCGTCGGGGACGCGGACCGTGCCGACCTTGATCTCGCCGCCGAAACCGACGGGCACGTCGAGGCCGGTCAGGACGTTGAACACGGTGGTCTTTCCAGAGCCGGCGAAGCCGACGAGGCCGATCTTCATCGCTACTCGCGCTGGTTGATGGTGGTCGGGGCGGGGTAAGATGGCACGGCGTCCCGCCGGTGGGGAGGGTGTATGTTTGGGCTCTCAACCACCGAATCCGACCGGAGCCCCGACCCCATGTCCGACGCCGTCATCGTCTCGACCGCCCGTACCGCCATCGGCAAGGCCTACACCGGCGCCCTCAACAACACCCACGGCGCTGAGCTGGCCGGGCACGTGATCCGCCACGCCGTGGAGCGGGCCAGGCTCGATCCAGCCGAGGTGGAGGACGTGATCCTGGGCTGCGGGATGCCCGAAGGGGCGACAGGTAACAACATCGCGCGTCAGGCGGGGATTCGGGCGGGACTTCTGGTCACGACCAGCGGGGCCACGATCAATCGCTTCTGCTCCTCGGGGATGCAGGCGATCGTGATGGCCGCGCACCGGGTCACCAACGAGGGCGTGCCGGTGATGGTGGCGGGCGGCCTCGAATCGATCAGCCTGGTGCAGAACGAGCACGCCAACACCTTCCGGACCCACGACGCCTGGATCGACGCCAACAAGCCGGCGATCTACCTCCCGATGATCGATACCGCGGAGAACGTAGCCAAGCGCTACCAGATCCCGCGCGAGGCGCAGGACGAGTACGGGGTGCAGAGCCAGCAGCGGAACGCCGCGGCGCAGCAGGCCGGGCGCTTCGACCGGGAGATCGTCCCGATCACCACCACCAAGATTCTCTTCGACAAGAAGACCCGGCAGGCGAGCGGCGAGGCGCAGGTGACGCTGGAGAAGGACGAGGGAGCGCGGCCCGACACCACGCTGGAAGGCGTCTCCGGGCTCAAGGCCGTCCGCGGCGAGGGCTTCTGCGTCACCGCCGGCAACGCCAGTCAGCTCTCCGACGGCGCCTCGGCCTGCGTGGTGATGGACGCCAAGCTGGCCGAGCGGCGAGGGCTCGAGCCGCTCGGGATCGTGCGCGGCTTCGCGGTGGCGGGCTGCGAGCCGGACGAGATGGGGATCGGACCGGTCTTCGCGGTGCCCCGGCTGCTCGAGCGAGCCGGGCTTGGCATGAAGGACATCGGGCTCTGGGAACTCAACGAGGCGTTCGCGGTGCAGGTGATCTACTGCCGCGATCGGTTGGGGATCCCGAACGAGCTGCTCAACGTCGACGGTGGCGCGATCGCGATCGGGCATCCGTATGGGATGAGCGGCGCGCGGCTGGTGGGCCACGCGCTGATCGAGGGCAAGCGCCGGGGGGTCAAGCACGTGGTGGTGACGATGTGCGTCGGCGGGGGGATGGGGGCCGCCGGGCTGTTCGAGGTCGTCTGAGCGGGGCCGATCCACACCAAAGAGGACGTGGCATGAATCGAGTCATTCGGACCCGTGGGGTGATGGTCGCGCTGGTCGCCGCGTTGGTGGGCGCGCTCCCCGCCGAGGCCCAGCTCCGGCTGGTGCCGGTGGACATCAGAGTGCCGGCGCTCCCGATTCCGGTCGTTTCCCGCGACTCGGCCCGGCTGGTCTACGAGCTTCGGATCTCGAACTGGGGCCGCCGGGATCTGGAGGTTCGGGCGGTCGAGGTGCGGGGAGACGACGATCTGGTGCTCGCCCGCTGGGAAGGCGACGAGCTCAAGCAGGCGATGATCCCCGCGGGCGGTCCGCCGCCCGGCGATCCGCGCAGCATCGGCGCGGGTCGGCAGGGGGTCTTCTTCTCGTACGTGATCGCCCCGGCGGCCGCCACGCCGCGGGCGCTGGTGCATCGGATCGTGGTGGCGCCGACCGACTCCATCGCCCAGCCGCCCGACACGCTCGACGGATTCCGGGTGCCGGTCCGGCGCCGGTCGCTACCGGTGCTCCGGTCGCCATTCGGCAACGGGGGCATCTGGGTGGCGGTGAACGGACCGGGCAACACCTCGGGCCATCGCCGGACCGGGATTCCCCTCGAGGGCCAGGTGCGGATCGCGCAGCGTTTCGCCACCGACTGGATCGAGCTGGGCCCCGACGGCACGCCCTTCCATGGCGACTCGACCAAGAACGAGAACTGGTACGGCCACGGACATCCGGTCGTGGCGGTGGCGGCGGGCACCGTGGTAGCGGTGAAGGACGGAATTCCGGAGAACGTGCCGCTCTCGCCCACCCGCGCCGTGCCAATCACGCTGGAGACGGTGGGCGGCAACCACGTGATCATCGATCTGGGCGACGGGTTCTACGGCTTCTACGCGCACTTGGTGCCGGGCTCGGTCGCGGTCAAGGTGGGCGATCGGGTGAAGCCCGGGCTGCCGATCGGCCTCTTGGGCAACTCGGGCAACTCGACCGCGCCCCATCTCCATTTCCACGTCGGTGACGCACCCTCGCCGCTCGGGACCGAGGGGTTGCCCTTCGTCTTCGCCGGCTATCGGCTGCTCGGGAACTGGTCGGTGCTCGGTACCGGCGGTACCGTGCCGAAGGACTGGCTCACGCCCTCGGCCGGCGACGAGCGGCGCCGGGAGACCCCGCTCGAGAACGACGTGATTCGGTTCCCTCGGTGAGCGAGCGGCTCGACCGGACGCTCGCCGATCCGGCCGGATTCCGGCACTGGACGCCGGTCGGGATCCGGTTCCGCGATCTCGATCTGCTCGGCCACGTGAACAACGTGAACCTGGCCGGCTGGCTCGAGGACGCTCGGGTGGCGCTGGAGCTGCCGGTGCAGCCCCTGACCGCCTCCTACGCCGGGCCCGTGATCGTGTTGGCCGAGCTCAGGATCGAGTACCGCGAGGAGATCCGGTTCGGGATGGAGGTCAGGGTCGGCACCCGGGTCCAGCGGATCGGGCGGAGCTCGGTGACGCTCGGACAGACGGTGATGGCCGACGATCGCTGCGCGGCGATCGCGGAGGCCGTCGAGGTGCTGATCGACGCCGAGACGCGCCGGCCGACGTCGCTGCCGCCCGACTTCCGATCGCTCTTCGAGCGGCACCTCGCCGCGGCGGCACGGTGAGCGCCGCGAGCTTCTGGATCCTGCTGATCGCCGGGCTCGGCGGGCTCTTCCTGACCGCGGTCGGACTCCCCGGGCTCTGGATCTTTCTCGCCGTCGCGGTGGTGCTCAAGCTGGCCGTCTCCGGGGGGGCGCTCTCGTGGGCCGCGATCCTGGTGGGTGTCGCGATCGCGGGGCTCGCGGAGATCATCGAGTTCGTGGCCTCGGTTCGCTACACCAGCAAGTACGGCGGCTCGAAGCGGGCCGGCTGGGGCGCGCTGATCGGCGGGATCGTCGGCGCGATCGTCGGGGTGCCGATCCCGCTGATCGGCTCGGTCGTCGGGTCGTTCGCCGGGTCTTTCCTGGGCGCCCTGATCGCCGAGTACTCGGCCAGGGTGAGCCATGGCCAGGCTCAGCGGGTGGCCTGGGGCGCGTTGATCGGCCGGGTGGTCGCCACGGCGGCCAAGATCGGCCTCGGCTGCGTGCTGATCGCGATCCTGCTGTACTCGGCCTGGGGCTGACGTCCGGTCGCGGGTGGCTCACCGCCATCCGGAGAATGGACTAAGTTGCCATCGCGCGCCGACGGCCGTTCCCCCGGCGACGATCCAGGAGGACCCCATGGAACGACGTGAGCTGCTCAAGCTCGGTGCGATCGCGGGCGCGTTGCCCGCGCTCAGGCCGCGATCCGCCGAGCGGCGGCCGGCAGAGGAGCCAATCGTGGTCGAGGGCCTCTTCGCCGGCAGCATCCGCGAGTCGCACCTGGCGGGGATGAAGCAGGGCGGGGTGCACTGCGGAGTGGCCGGGGGGCCGCGGGACATCGACGGCTACGCCGCCTTGCTCCGGTTTTTCGACCAGCATCGCCACGATCTGGCGCACGCCACCACCGTGGCGGAGATTCGGCGGGCCCGGCGCGAGGGCAAGGTCGCCAACGTGTTCTGCTGGCAGGACGCCACGGCGTTGGGGAGCGGCTTCAACTGGCCGATCGGCAGCGCGGCGACGCCGCTCCGGGCGTTCTACGAGATGGGCCTCAGGATCGTCGGGCTCTGCTACAACGTCACCAACGCGTTCGGGGCCGGTTGCCTCGAGCCCGAGGTGCCGCTCACCAGGGCCGG
This sequence comes from Gemmatimonadales bacterium, assembly GCA_050184075.1. Taxonomy (GTDB): domain Bacteria; phylum Gemmatimonadota; class Gemmatimonadetes; order Gemmatimonadales; family GWC2-71-9; genus SHZU01. The sequence goes on along the minus strand of JBFXAS010000261.1, from coordinate 955 downwards.
GCAACGGTTGGTCGAGGAGATCCACCGGCTGGGGATCGTGCTCGACGTCGGCGGCCATACCGGGGAGCGCACCACGCTCGACGCGATCGCCATCTCGCGCGGGGTGCCGGTGGTCTGCACCCACACCAACGTCGCCGCGATCGCGAACAACTACCGCTGCGTCAGCGACCGGGTGATCGACGCCATCGCCGGGACCGGCGGGGTGATCGGGATCACGGCCGTGAACGACTTCCATGTGCGGGGCCGGGGCAACACCGGACCGACGCCGCACGTGGGCCTCGACGCGCACGTCGACCAGTACGACTACATCAAGCAGCGGGTCGGGGTCGATCACGTCGGGATGGGCACCGACTTCGTCGACGGCATGCCGATTCCCTACGACGGCGGGATCAACCGGGAGATCATCCCGCCCGACATGGTGAGCGAGCCCTGGCGCTACGTGAAGGGCTTCGAGAGCATCGCCGAGTTCCCGAACCTGGTCGCGGCGTTCCGCCGCCGCGGCTGGACCGAGAGCGAGATCGAGAAGGCGATGGGCGGTAATTGGCTCAGGGTCTACCAGCGGGTCTGGGGGGCCTAGCGCCTCGGGGGCCGGCCCCCGTCGGCCCGGCCCCCCAGGTGGAGCCCCGCCTTCGACTTGCGGTGGCCTCGCGGGTCGCAGTAACCTAGGCGATCGGTCTCATGTCCCTTCGAGGAATCTCCGAATGATGACACGCCTTCTCAGCGCCGTTGCCGCGGCGCTGCTCTCGCTCGCCCCCTCGGTCGCGGCGCAGAGTCGGGTCGACACCTCCGCCTTCGCCTCGCTCACCTGGCGCAATCTCGGTCCCCAGCGCGGCGGCCGATCGGTGGCGGTGGCCGGCACGCCGAGCCGTCCGATGGAGTACTACATGGGCACGACCGGCGGCGGGGTCTTCAAGCCCTCCGACGGCGGGGACAGATGGGCGCCGGTGAGCGACCG
>JBFXAS010000260.1:0-7543 GCA_050184075.1 Gemmatimonadales bacterium | reverse complement strand
AGCCCGACATCCAATTCACCGCGCGCTGGGCCACCCGCCCGGGCCGCGCGGCCCGGTACTATGCCTGGCGGATCGGGTTCTGGCGCGGGAACAAGGGCTGGCGGTTCGATCACACCCATCACAAGATCTACCTCACCAACAACCCACCCGAGGTCGACACCCTCCGGATCACCAACGGATTCAACATGGCCACCGTGAGCCGAGCGTTCCGGAAGGGTAACCTGACCTACTCCTTCGGCGCCGGCCCGGTGATCACCTACCCGATCAGCACGATCCGCGGCAAGAAGTTCACCCACGACAACGGCCTGGACGGCTACCACCTGAGTGGCGCCACGGTGATCGCGATGGCCACCCGAGAGTTCCCCATCGTGGGCGGGCTGGTCGCGACGCTCGACGCGCGGGCGTCCGCGTCCTACGTGAGGATCCCGGTGGTGGACGGGCACGCGAAGATCCCCAATGCCGCCTTCCATTTCCACGCAGGCCTGGGCTACGTCTTCGGCAGACGGCACTGAGGTGTGCTGAGACCTCAGATCCCCCAAGGGGTTAGACCGCTCGCCCTGGTTGTCGCATTCTGAAACTGGGGTCTACCCGAACGCGTAAGGGCCGCGTACCCCGATTCCGCCACCAGGGGGAGGAGAAGAGGATGAACCGCTACTGGCTTGGCATCGGCGCCGGCGCTCTGGCCGTCTTCGGCGTGGGAATGACCGGTATCGCGTTGGGCAAGAAGGGCTTACACGAGCTGAAGTCGACGGTCGGAGGAGCAGCGCTCGAAGCGCTGCAGGAGCCGATCGGCGCCCTCCGCTTCCGTCTGGACGGCCGGCGGATCGGACGGGTCCAGTCGATCGACGTCCGCAGTCACGGCGACTGGGGCGAGCAGGCCATCCAGATGGTGGTCGGGCTCGAGAACGCCAAGCTGGTGGATCTCGTGGCGGAATGCGGCATCACCGGCGATCGGATTCGCGGCCCCAAGGAGGATGCGGAGTTCACCTGCATCGACCTGGAGGACGCGAAGGCCGACGGCCTGGTCCAGATCGGCGAGGTCAAGTTCGAGCCGGGCGACGTCGCCCGACCCCTGCTGGTTTCGAGCCGGGATCGTCGGCAGTTGGAGCGCTCCGAGGTCCGGCAGCTCGAGGCGAGCCTCCGCTCGGCCGACGGCCAGTCGATCGCCGGCGAAGCGACCTTCGACGTCGAGACCAGACATGGTGAGCGTCAGCGCGGCATGGTCAGCCTGAAGGCGGGCGACGGCCGTGCGCTGATCGACATTCGCGACGAAAGCGGCAAGCCCCTCTTCCGGCTCGACGCCGGGGAGAACGGCGTTTCGCTCAAGGCGGCCGATGGACGTGGCCGCGAGTTGGTCCGGCTCCTGGCGGGTTCCGCCGGGGTCGATCTCCGAATCGACAAGTAGCCGACCCGCGGTACCCGAGTCTCCCCTCCCCCAGGGGTCGGGTACCGCGCCCTCACCTTCCGCTGTAGACCAGCTCGAGCAGCTCGTCGAACATCGCTTCGGCCTCGCGGTCCCCGGCGCGGATCGCGCTGGCGGCGCAGTGCCGGAGGTGGTTCCGCATCAGCTCCCGGCTCACGCCCCGGAGCGCCTGCTGGACCGAGGCGATCTGCGCCATGATGTCCGCGCAGTAGCGCTCCTCCTCGACCATCCGCGCCAGGCCCCGGACCTGCCCCTCGATCCGCCGGAGCCGGGACAGGTTGCGCTGCTTGATCGCGGGATCGACGGCCACGGCGTGTCGCTCGTTGGCGCCGGCGGCGCAGCCACAGGCCACCGCGGCATCACGCGATTCGGATGGGTCGGTCATCAGGCTCTCCCTCGCTCTCGCCCACCGAGCGCCCCGCGACTCAGGCGGAGCGAGTTGCTCACCACGCTCACCGAGCTGGCCGCCATCGCGGCGCTCGCGATGATCGGGCTCAGCTGAATCCCGAGCGCCGGGTAGAGGACGCCGGCCGCGACCGGAATCCCGATGACGTTGTAGACGAAGGCCCAGAAGAGGTTCTGGCGCATCACCCGCACGGTGGCCCGGCTCAGCTCGATCGCGTCGGCGACGAGACCCAAGTCGGCGTGCATCAGGGTCACGTCGCCCGCTTCGACCGCCACATCGGTGCCCGTCCCCATCGCCAGGCCGAGGTCCGCTTTGGCGAGGGCCGGCGCGTCATTGATGCCGTCACCCACCATCGCCACCACTTCGCCCGCGGCCTGGCGGCGCTCGATCTCGGCCAGCTTCTGCTCCGGCAACAGGCCCGCCACCACCGTGTCGATGCCCACCGCCGCGCCGACCGCCAGAGCCGTGGCCTGCTGATCGCCGGTGAGCATCACGACGTCGAGGCCGAGCGCCCGCATCCTGGCCACCGCCCCGGCGCTCGAGGGCCGTGGCGGATCGGTGATGCCCAACATGCCGACCAACTCGCCGTTCGACGCCACGAACACGGCGGTCTCGCCCCGCCCCGCGGCCGCCGCCGCGGGCTCGGCCAGCGCGTCCGTCGCCACGCCGTAGTCGTCCATCAGCGCACCGTTGCCGACCGCGACCAGCGCCCCACCGACCACCCCGCTGGCGCCGCGCCCGGCGATGGCCCGGAAGGACTCCGCGGGATCGACGGGAACGTCCCGCTCGCTCGCCGCGCGGACGACCGACTCCGCCAGCGGATGCTCCGAGCTCCGCTCGAGCGAAGCGGCCAACCCGAGCAGCCGGCGCTCGTCGAAGCCGGCGGCGGGGTGCACCGCGGTCACGGTTGGCCGGCCGGCGGTGATCGTGCCGGTCTTGTCCAGCAGCACCGTGGTGAGCGTCCTCGCCCGCTCGAGCGCCTCACCCCCCTTGATCAGGATCCCCCGCTCGGCCCCTCGGCCGGTGGCGACCATCACCGCGGTCGGCACCGCGAGCCCCATGGCGCAGGGACAGGCGATGATCAGGACCGAGATCGCGGCCGTGAGACTCCTGGCGAAGGCGTTCTGCTCGACGGAGACGAACCAGATCGCGAAGGTGACGACGGCGATCACCACGACCACGGGGACGAAGATCGAGCTGACCCGATCGGCCAGCCGCTGAATCGGCGCCCTGGTCGCCTGGGCGTCGCGCATCAGCTTGACGATCCGGGCCAGCACCGTGCCAGATCCGACCGCGGTGGCCCGCATCTCGAACGCCCCGGTGCGATTGATGGTCCCTCCGATGACCCGATCCGAGGGACCCCGCTCGACCGGGATCGGCTCGCCGGTCACCATCGATTCGTCGACGGCGCTCCTGCCGCTCACCACCATGCCGTCCACCGGCACGGCCTCGCCCGGCCGAACCAGCACCAGGTCGCCCACCACCACCTCGGCGAGCGGTATCCGCCGGTCGGTCCCACCCCGGCGGACCAAGGCGACCTTGGGCACCAGATCGATCAAAGCCCTGAGCGCCCCCGCCGTCCGGCGCTTGGCGCGCGCCTCGAGGGCATGGCCGAGCAGCAGCAGGCCGAGAATCAGGATCACCGCTTCGTAGTAGACCTCGGCGTCGATGCCGCGGCTGGCGAAGTATCCCGGTGCGACGGTGACCGCAGCGCTCATCAGGAACGCGGCGCCCGTGCCGAGGGCGACCAGGGTGTTCATGTTGCTGGTGCGATGCCGGGCGGCCGCCCAGGCCCTGGTGTAGAAGGAGCGTCCCGGCCCCACCATCACGCCGAGGGCGATCAGCAGCAGCGCCCAGCGCACCTGGATCAGATGCGAGACCGGCATCGCCGCCATCGCGAGCGCGCCCAGGGCGATCGTGACTACGGCTCGTTGAAGGGACCTCCGATAGTCGTCATCCTGAGCCCGGTCGAGACGCTCCTGCTCCTCGACGGCGCTCGCCTCCGGCTCGGGCTCGCTGGCCTCGTAGCCCGAGTCGCGCACCACCTCGATCAGCCTCGGGATCGACGTGCGCGCCTCGTCGAAGGTCACGGTGGCATTCTGGAGCATGAGGTTCACGGCAGCCTGCTTCACGCCATCGGCCTGCTCGAGGGCGCGCTGAACCCGGGCCGAGCACGCCGCGCAGTGCATTCCGGCAACGGGGAAGGTGGTGGTAGACATGGCCATAGAATACCCCCCTACCCTATTTCCCGCCAGGGCAAGAGGGTGGCGCGGGGTGGGAGGCCCGACGCCACCCCGCATCGGAAACCCGCCCGGCCTCAGAAGGCGATGACCAGGCCGCCCGAGAACATCAGGTCCGTCGTGCCCTTCTTGCCGAGGCCGAAGTCGGCCGAGTAGGCGTAGCCTTCCGCGTCGCCGCGGAGCGCCACGTTTTCGCCGACGCCGAACCGGAGGGTGAGGCCCGCCACGCCGCCGACCGCCGTGGACTTCTCGGCCTGGTTACCGAGCGGAGAGCCGGGCCGGAGCCCCGCGACACCGCCGCTCACGATCACGCCGAGCTTGCTCGCGGGGGCGAGGTTGAGCGCCAGCTTGGCCGAGCCGAAGGCCAGATCGGTGCCGCGGGCAAAGCGGCTGCCCGAGTTGGCGTCCACCAGCGCCCTGGCCGGCGAAAACCCGGCGGTCAGCTCGACGCCCAGGGAGCGGGAGCCCCAGAACGCCAGGCGGCCGCCGAGCGCCGCGGAGCTCCTCCGGGTGGCCGGGCGGTCACCGGCGTCCAGTCCTTCGTCGCTGGTCGGGAAATAGGCGCCACCGAACAACGTGAGCTCGACCTTCTGCTGCGCGGACGAGACGGCGGGCGCGGCGACGAGCAACGCCGCCGCCAATCCGACCATCAGACCCTTCGACGAGACCATCCGGAATCCCCCTGGTTGTGGTTCGACCCTTCCCCCCGGGGGCCGAACCCAGCGGTCCTCCCCCGGCCATGTCTCGTCATCACGGGTCGTGCCAGCAGACCGGCTCGGATGCAAACCGTCGCGCGGAGCCGCGGGGTGGCGGCTCGAAACCTCACATTCTCCACCCCAGCAGGTTCCAGACGTTGAGCGACCAGGCAAAGATCAGCCCGGCCAGCACCACACCGGTGTAGCGGAATCGATCCCAGAAATTGCCAGCTCCCTCGCGCCACACCCGCACCGCGAACCAGCCCGCGGCCAGGACCAGGAGCAGTGCGACGACCGGAAGCACCAGGGCGACCTTGAGCCCCCCTGTCGAATCGCTGAAGAGCGATTCGGCGCCCGTGGCGAGCTTGACCCCCAGAAACGCGATGAAGGCGAGATTGGCGAGGGCCGCCCAGGCCAGCAACCGGCGGCCGCGCACCAGGGACGGCGCGGGGCCGGTGCCTCCATGACGGCGCTGTCGGAAGAACCGGGTGACCGCCGAGATCAGGAAGCCGACGAACACCACGAGCGCGAAGCCCAGCAGGAGGCGCTGCGGGTTCGGCGCGGTGAGACCGGTCTGCTTCTCCATCGTCATCATCGGAGCCATGCCGATGAACCCGTGGGTGACGTTGCCTCGATCGTCAGTCCGGAACGCCAGCATCGGCTCACCGTCGTCGTTGGCGAACAGCAGCGAGTCGATCTGATAGAGGCGGATCGCGCCAAAGGGCGACTGGAGCACGAGCGTCGTGTCGGGACCGACCGCCACGGGCATCGCGCTCGCGAGCCCGAGCACCTTCTGATAGGTGGTGTACGACATCCGGTTGAACAGGTATTCGCCCGCGAACCGGGCCAGGTCGTCCGCCTTCTTCGGCGGCGGAGGCGGTCCGTACGGATAGTAGTGGTCGAGGAAGGCCGTGAGGAACGGCCCGAAGCTGAGCGCGCCGCCCGTATTGGTATTGAAGGAGACGAAAATCCCGAGGTTCTCCGACGGGATCAGCGCCATGTCGCTGTGAAACCAGCCGGTGTCGCCGCCGTGCCCGAAGATCCGAAGCCCGTGGCTCGACTTCTCGTAGAAGCCGAGCGCGAACCCGGGGAGCCGGGAGTCGTGGACGAAGGCGCGGGCGTGCATCCGATCCGCCGTCTCGGCCGACAGGATCCGACCTTCGCCCAGCTGGCCGTGATTCAGATGGGCCAGCATCCACTTCGCCATCGCGGTCGCGCTGGCGCTCATCGACCCCGCCGGCGCGGCGCCGGTGACGATCTCCCACTTCTTGGGGACGAAGGCGCCGTTCTCCCACGCGTATCCGACCGACATGTCGGGCTCGAAGCGGGCGGGCAGGGGCTGGCGGGCCGTGACCTGGGTCATCCCGATCGGCGCGAAGACGTTCGCGTCGAGGTAGTCGTCGTACGACTGCCCCGAGACGCGCTCGATGATGTAACCGGCGGTGGCGGTGCCCCAGTTGGAGTAGGACGAGTAGGTGCCGGGCGGCCGAACTCTGCCCGGCATGTGGGCCGGGAGCCATTCGCCCATCGGCGTCAAATGCTCGGGGTCCTCGGTGAAGAGGTCCCGGCCGTCCTCCTCGAGCCCCGGCGTGTGGGTGAGGAAATTGAACATGGTGATCGGCTCGGGATACGTGGCCGGGATCTGGAAATCGAGATAGGTGTTGACGTCGGCGTCGAGATCGATCTTGCCCTGCTCGACCAGCTGCATCACCCCAGTCCAGGTGAACGTCTTGCTGATCGACCCGATCCGAAACAGGGTCTTCTCGGGGTCGACCGGCTTCCGCGCGGCGACGTCCGCGTACCCGTAGCCCTTCGCGAAGAACAACTGGCCGTCCTTCACCACGGAGACGGTGGCTCCCGCCACGTGCTTGTCGCGGAGCCAGGCGGTCAGCACGCCGTCGAGGAACGCCTCGAGCTCCGCGGGATCCTGCGGCCCGCGCACGGGTCCGGCGGCCGCGGAGTCCTGGGCGCCGAGTGGCGCGACAGCGAAGAGAAGCAGGAGCAGGGCGCAGAGCGCGCCCCGCCCGGGCAGGCCGCGTGCGAACGTCGTCATCGTTTCACCCCTTCTGGCCCGAGCAGCGAGCCGCGCGCGATAGTATCCAATTTCGTACGCAATCTACCGCCCGACCGAGAGGCCGCCAGGACTACCTGGCCGCGTGGCGCGACGCGCGCGGCCAGACGGCCGACCTGACCCGGATCCGGTCCGCCGTGCCGACGCCCACGTCCACCGCCGGCCGTTTGCGACCCAGTGGAATCCGCCTGGTCGGTGGTCAGAGGCGGTAGTAGCTCAGCCCGCGTCGCTGGGCGCGCTGAATGGCGATGACCATGCTGGGCACCAGCTCGACTCCCGGCAGGAGCGAGGTCTCCAGCGCCGAGGCGAGTCCGGCGGCAGGCTCGCCGTCGCGCGCCGAGATCCTGCCCGCGAGCGAGCGCACGGCGGCCTGGCACGCGAGGAAGATCACCCCGCGCGCCTGGAGCGACTCGATGCCTGCCGGTCGGGTCGGGACTCCACGCACGTGGGGCGTGACCCGCCACGGGTTCCGCTCGGCGGGCCGTCCCGTCTCCGGGTCCGCCACCTCGAGCAGATCGCCCAGCCGAAAGCGGGCCCAGGACCGGTCGGCGAACGCGAACGGAATCGTCTTCCCGTAGAAGGTCCCGACGGCGTTGAGCTTCCGATCCTCGATCCCGTACACCTCGTTGTAGGTGTCGTAGAAGTGGAGGATGTGCGCGAGGGGCACTCCATCCCGTGGGTCGGGAAAATCGAAGAGCTGCCGCTCCT
>JBFXAS010000259.1:0-7636 GCA_050184075.1 Gemmatimonadales bacterium | reverse complement strand
GAGTTCGGCGAGTCGCTGATCGGCCCACCGCCACCGCTGCCGGTGTTCTGGGTGCGTCAGGCCTCGGCGCCGCTCTTCGCCGCCACCGGGCGGCGCTTCACCGCCCGACTGGTGGCCGAGCGGACCACCTTCCCCTCGGTCAACGTGGTGGCCCGGGTGCCGGGCAGCGATCCGGCACTGCGCGGGCAGTACGTTCTCTTCAGCGCGCATCAGGATCACGACGGGATCAAGCCGGCGGTGGCCGGCGACTCGATCTGGAATGGCGCGGACGACAATGGGAGCGCGAGCGTCGGCATCCTGGCGATCGGGCGAGCTTGGGCTCGACACCCCGCGCCCCGCTCCGCGCTGTTCGTCTGGCACGGCGCCGAGGAGAAGGGTCTCCTCGGCTCGCGCTACCATGCCGAGCACCCCGTGGTGCCGCGCGACTCGATCGTGGCCGTGCTCAACGCCGACATGATCGGCAGCAATTCGCCCGACAGCGCGGGTCTCCTGGGGGCCCAGCCGCCGCACCTGAACTCGCGGGAGCTGGCCGACCTGGCGCTCCAGGCCAACGAGGCGGTCGGCCGCTTCGCGCTCGATAGCCTCTGGGACCGGCCCGACCATCCGGAAGGCTGGTATTTCCGGAGCGACCACGTGCCCTACGCCCGGCTCGGAATCCCGTCCCTCTACTTCAGCTCCCTGCCCCACCCGCGCTACCACACCCCGGCAGACGAGCCCGACGCCATCGACTACGCCAAGCTGACCCGGATCGCGCGCTGGATGTACGCGACGGGCTGGGCGGCGGCCACCCGGGCGGACCGGGTCCGGCTCAGCGCCGACTCGGCGGCGAGTCGTTAGGCACCGATCGCGAATGCGCCCGCTCTGGCTCTTTGGTCTGCTCCTGCTGCCCCCGATCGCGCCGGCCTGGGCGCAAGTGCCCGACAGCGCCAGGATCTGGCCGGCCTACGTCGCCACGGAGGCGCTGCTCGACTCGCTCGACCGCGAGCACGGGCGCTGGGTCGAGCTCAACGGGGTCCGAACCCACTACCTGGAGTGGGGCGACCCGAGCGGCGTGCCGTTCGTCTGGCTGCACGGCTCCGCCAGCTCGGGCTTCGACTTCCGCGCGCTCGCGCCCCGCCTCGTCGCGCTCGGCTACCGGGTGATCGCACCCTGCTATCGCGGCCACGGCCTCACCCGGGTGAGCGACTACGAGTTCACGATCTACCACCTCGCCGACGACATGGCGGCGCTGCTCGACTCGCTCGGGCTCCGGGCCGCGGTGTTCAGCGGCTCTTCCAAGGGCGGCTTCGTTGCGGCGGCGATGTACGACCAGCACCCCTCGCGAGTGCTCGGCCTCCTCTTGAGCGACGGCGGATCGTGGTCCAACCAGTGGGACTTCGATCACAACGGCCTGGAGGGCGCCCGGCGCCAGGTGGCTGGCGGCGGCCCGCCCCGCATCGTGGGCGCCTCCCGCTTCGAGGTCTTCGCCAAGCTCCTCGGTCCGGCGCTGGCCCGGGCCCCGACGCCGCCTCCCACCGACCGCCTGCTCGAGCCCCTGGTGTCGATCAGTCGGCGGCCGGACGGCCGCTGGGCGATGCTAGACGGGTTCGAGCAGCTGATGGGCACGGCCGAGCAGTACCTGGCGAGCGCCACCGCGCCGTCCACCCTCCCGCTCCTCCAGTGGAGCCAGCACGCGATGATCCCGCTCGCCGTGTTTCGCGATCTCGACGTGCCGCTCTTCATCATCGATCCGGTGGGCGAGCCGGACGATCATCCGATGACCGACCAGAACGAGCGGCTGGCGCGGCTCCACCCCGACCAGGTGGTGCTCAAGACCTACGAGGCCACCGGCCACGCGGCGTTCCGGGAGCGACCGGACTGGTTCGTCCGTGACGCGGGGCAGCTGTTGGACCGGGTCCGACGGGAGGGAGGGCGGCGATGGTAGATTGAGCGACCGGCGCACCGCTCGCCCGTCGCTTCCCCGACGCCCGCCCCCGGAGGACCGATGCGAACCGACCCCGTGTTCGTGACCGTCTGGCTCGGCATCGTCTCGATCGCCGCGCCGCTCGCCGCCCAAGTCGACGCCCGGCTCCTGCGCTACCCGGACGTGTCCGCGACCCAGATCGCCTTCACTTACGCCGGCGACGTCTGGACGGTCCCGAAGACCGGCGGCACCGCGACCCGGGTGAGCTCCGCCGCCGGCGAGGAGAGCTGGACCCGCTTCTCTCCCGACGGATCGCGGCTCGCCTTCAGTGGCAACTACGACGGCAACGTCGACCTCTACGTCGTGCCGACCGCGGGCGGCGAGGCGGTTCGGCTGACCTACCACCCGATGCCCGATCGGGCGCTCGACTGGTATCCCGACGGTCGCTCGCTGCTGTTCGCGTCCGCGATGAAGAGCGGCCGGACCCGGTTCACGCAGCTCTATCGGGTGGCCGCCACGGGCGGGCTGGCCGAGCGGCTGCCCGTTCCCTACGGCGAGCTCGGCGCGATCTCGCCGGACGGCCGCTGGCTGGCCTACTCGCCGACGCCCCCGATGACGGGCTCGCCCCGAGACTGGAAGGGCTATCGCGGTGGCTCGGCGCCGGAGATCTGGCTCTTCGACCTCACCAGCTCCGAGTCGCGCAACGTCTCCGACAGTCCCGCCAACGACGTCCACCCGATGTGGCACGGCCGGACGCTCTACTTCGTCTCGGACCGCGACCAGCTCACCCGCTACAACATCTGGGCGTACGATCTGGACCGGGCCACGCTCCGCCAGGTGACCCGATTCACCGACCTGGACATCACCTACGCCGCGATCGGCCCGTCCGAGATCGTCTTCCAGAAGGGCGGCAGCCTCCACCTGCTCGACCTCGCGACCGAGCGGACCAGCGCCGTCCCGATCTCCGTCGTGACCGACCAGGCGAGCGTCCGGCCCCGGTCCGAGGCGGTGGCGGCGCTGATCCAGAGCGGCGGCCTCTCGCCCTCGGGCCAACGAGCCGTGTTCGAGGCGCGGGGCGAGATCTTCACGGTGCCGGCGGAGCACGGTCCGGTGCTGAATCTCACCCGGACCTCGGGGGTCGCCGAGCGCTGGCCGAGCTGGTCGCCGGACGGGAAGCAGGTGGCGTACTGGTCGGATCGCTCCGGTGAATACGAGCTGATCGTGCGGCCGGCCGATGGCAGCGGTGCCGAACGGAAGCTCACCGCCTACGGCCCCGGCTTCCGCTATCAGCCGTTCTGGTCGCCGGACGGCGGCAAGCTCGCGTTCGTGGACCAATCGATGACGATCCGGATCTTCGACGTGGCCTCAGGCAAGACCACCACGGTCGAACAGGGCGAGTACATGACGCACGGCGCCCTCCAGATCTTCCGACCCAGCTGGTCGCACGACGGTCGTTGGCTGGCCTACACCCGAGAGGCGGGCCCGACCCGCGCGCCCGGCGTGCCGAGCGCGATCCATCTCTTCGACACCCGCACCGGGCAGCGCCACCAGGTGACCTCGGGCTACTTCTCCGACTACCTGCCCACCTTCGATCCCGGGGGGAAGTACCTGTTCTTCCTGTCCACCCGGACGCTCGAGCCGAGCTACGGGGACGTCGACAACACCTGGATCTACGCCAACGCGACCAACATCGTTGCGGTCCCGCTCCGGAAGGACGTGCCGTCGCCCATCGCGCCGCGGAACGACGCCGAGCGGACGGCGACGGCGGACTCCACCCCGACGCCGACCTCCGTCGAGATCGACCTCGACGGCTTCGAGCGCCGGCTCGCGGTGCTGCCCGCCAAGCCGGGGCGGTTCTCCGCCCTCCGCGCCGTGCCCGGCAAGCTGGTATACCGTCGGCAGCCTCGGGCCGGAGCGGCCCAGGGTGAGAAGTCGCCGATCGGGTACTACGACCTGAAGGAGCGGACCGAGCAGACCGTGCTCGAGGACGCCGATGCCCTGGAGCTCTCGAGCGACGGCGGCAAGGCCCTGGTCGCCACGGCCGGGCGCTACGCGATCCTCGACCTGAAGCCGGGTCAGAAGATCGAAAAGCCGCTAAGGACCGCCGAGATGACGATGACGGTCGATCCACGAGCGGAGTGGCGCCAGATTCTGGCCGACGTCGGCCGGCAGTATCGGGACTACTTCTACGATTCACGGCATCACGGCGTCGACTGGGCCGCGATGCGGACTCGCTACGAGCGGCTGCTCGAGGGCGCCGTGACACGATGGGACGTCGACTTCGTGATCGGCGAGCTGATCGCGGAGCTCCGGTCGGGTCACACCTATCGCTCGGGCGGCGACGTCGAGCGCGCCCCGACCCGCAGCGTCGGACTGCTCGGCGTCGACTGGAGCGTCGATCGAGGCGCCTTCCGGATCGCGCACGTCGTCGACGGTGGACCCTGGGACAGCGAAGTCCGCTCCCCGCTCCTTGCCGCAGGGGTGCGAGCAGGTGAGTACGTGCTGGCCGTGAACGGGGTGCCGCTCGACACCTCTCGCGACCCGCTCGCCGGCTTCCAGGGCCTGGCCAGCCAGACGGTCGAGCTCACGGTCAGCGCGGACCCGAGTGCCTCCGGCGCCCGGGTCGTGCTGGTCGAGACGCTTGCCGACGAGTCGCGCCTCCGCAACCTCGAGTGGATCGAGGGCAACCGGAAGCGGGTCGAGGAGGCCACCGGCGGCCGGGTCGGCTACATCTACGTGCCGAGCACCGGTCTCGACGGGCAAACCGAGCTCTATCGCCAATTCCGCGCGCAGCTCACCAAGGACGCGCTGATCGTCGACGAGCGCTGGAACTCGGGCGGACAGATCCCCGACCGTTTCATCGAGCTGCTGGCGCGGCCGCCCCTCGCCTTCTGGGCCGTCCGCGACGGCACCGACTGGCGCTGGCCGCCCAACGCCCACTTCGGCCCGAAGGTGATGCTGATCAACGGTTGGAGCGGATCGGGCGGCGACGCCTTTCCCTTCTACTTCCGCGAGGCGAAGGTCGGCCCGCTCATCGGCGAGCGCACCTGGGGCGCGCTGATCGGCATCTCCGGTGTGCCGACGCTGATCGACGGCGGCGCGGTGACGGTCCCGACCTTTCGGATGTACGGGGTCGACGGTCGCTGGTTTCCCGAGGGACACGGCGTCGATCCCGACATCGAGGTCGTGGCCGATCCGACCGCGTTGGCGCGGGGCACCGACCCGCAGCTCGAGCGGGGCATCGCGGAGATCCTCCGGCTCCTCGAGACGCAACCTCCGGTACGGCCCAAGCGTCCCGAGTGGGAGAAGCGGGTTCCCTAGCAAGGACGGTGTGATGACCCCTCTGGCTCGCTCCGGCTCGGGATCCCTCTTTCGCCTGCCGGCGATGCTCGGCATCCTGCTCGTCTGGCCTGGCGCTCCAGCGCGGGCCCAGGCCGCGTGTCGGGACCATCCCCTGGCCGTGCAGGTGCTCGGCTCCGGAGGTCCCTTCGCGGGTGGCGACCGGGCCTCCTCCGGCTACCTGGTCTGGCGCGACGGGCGCGCCGCCGTGATGGTGGACGCGGGTGGCGGGACCTTCCTTCGCTTCGGCGAGGCCGGCGCGACGCTGGACGAGCTCTCGCTCCTGGCCGTGAGCCACCTCCACCCCGACCACGTGGCCGACCTGCCGGCGCTCCTCTGGCTGAGCGAGATGGCCCGACGGCGCCCCCTGCCGATCGCCGGACCATTCGGGGGCGGCGGCTTCCCGCCATTCGACCGGTTTCTCGCCCGCCTGTTCGACAGCACGGGCGCGTTCCCCGTCCTGAGCGGCGCACTCGGAGGAGGCGGCCAGGGGGTTCCGCTCGACGTGACCGTCGTCGACGAGGCCGGCGCGACGCCCCGGCAGATCTACGCCGAGCCCGGCCTGACCGTGACCGCGCTCCCCGTGCCGCACGGCGCCGTGCCGACGATCGGCTATCGGGTCGAGGCCCGGCGCAAAGCGATCGTCTTTGGCAGCGACCAGAACGGAACCGACCCGGCCTTCGCCGCGTTCGCGCGGGGGGCTGACCTGCTGGTGATGCACCTGGCGATCGCGGAGAGCGCGCCTCCGCCGATCGCACGGCTCCACGCGAGGCCCTCGATCGTCGGCGACGTCGCCCGCGCGGCCGGCGCCGGCCGACTCCTCTTGAGTCACTTGATGGAGGCACCCGCCTCGGTCGAGGCACGGGCATGGTTCAGCTTGGCGGCGCTCGACCAGGCCGTGGCCCTGGTTCGCGAGCGCTACCCGGGCCCCATCGAGCTGGCGATGGACCTCGGTTGCTTTCCGATCGAGTGACACCGGCGGGCGCGAGGGCGAACAGCGGTGCCCAGGAGCGGGAGAGCCTGCGAGCGGCGCCGCGGCCCATGGCGATGTGCTGCCTAACGAACCTTGGAGAGCAGCAGGTTCCGCCCGGAGACCCGGATCGTCAGCCCCGTCACCCGCCCCGCGTCGTCCTTGACGAAGGCCATCCGGAGCCCGCCGCGGGTAAAGAACCGGGTCTCCGACTCCGCCAGGAGCGGGGAGCCCCGCTCACCCTCGTCGCCGAAGCGGAGCGTGTCGCCCTCGAGGGTGATCGCCAGCGTCAGCTCTTCTCCACGCTTGTAGGTGCCGACGTAACCGGCGAGGGTCTCCGCCGACACCTCGACGGGCGTGGCGGTGACCGGGGCGTCGTAGCCTCTGCGCACCGGCTTGGTCTCCGTGTCCCACCCGTAGGCGCGCTGGATCCGGCGGGTCAGCTCCGCCATCACCTGCCCGCCCCGATCGGCGTTGGTCATGATCGCGAGGCCGTAGCCCTTGACCTTGTGCGCCAGCAGCGTGCACCGGAAGCCCCAATTCCCGCCGCCGTGGCTGAAGTACCATCCCTCGCCCTGCTTGGCGAGTGAGAACCCCACGGCAAAGCTCCCGACCCCGACCGGCGAGAGCATCTCCTGCACCGTGGTCCGGGAGAGCACCTTGTTCGATTGGCCCCGGGCCGAGCGCTGCACCTCGATGGCAAAGCGGGCGAGGTCGGTGGGCGTGGTCCACAGCCCCGCCGCGGCGAGCTCGGGATAGACGTGCCACTTGGGCCCCATCGCCTTGCCGCTCCCGTTGTGCGCCCGCGCCGCGTTCCGGTCCCGCTCGGGCGAGATCGGCTGCTCGAAGGCGCTCCGGGCCATCCCGATCGGCACGAGCACGTCGGTCCGCACGATTTCCGCGAAGGGACGGCGTCGGGCGTCGCTCAGCGCCTGCTGCATCAGCGTGACGGCCCCGCCCGAGTACTCGACGGCGGCCCACGGCGCGCGCTCCATGAAGATCGGCCCCACGTTGGAGAGCTCGTGGCCCTCGAGGATCTGAACCACCGTCGGCAGCGGGACGCCCGGCTCATACCCCGGAAACCCGAATGCGTCGCCGAGCCCCGAGACGTGGCTGGTCAGGGTGCGCGGTGTGACGGGATTGCCGCGGGTGTACTCGCCACCGTCGAGCTTCCACGAAGTCAGGATGTCGTTGATGTCGTCGTCGAGCGAGAAGAGCCCGTCCTGGACCGCCTTGAGCACGGCCATCGCGGCGACGGGCTTGCTGATCGACGCCGCCTGGAACACGGTCTCGGTGTCGACCGACTTCCCGGTCTCCACGTCGGCGACCCCGTAGCCCTTGGCCCAGTGCACGCCGTAGTCCCAGATCACCGCGACGCTCACGCCGGGCACCCCGAAGGTCTTCATCAGCTCCGCGATGGTCAT
>JBFXAS010000258.1:0-7661 GCA_050184075.1 Gemmatimonadales bacterium | reverse complement strand
GTTCGCGGCCTCGCGAATCGGCCAGTCGCCCGCCGGCGACGCAACCGACGGCGCCGATCGCAATCGAGACGAAAGTGAGCGCGGCGACCGCGCGCGGCGCGGCCTCGCCCGACGACGCGGTGAGACTCGCGCTCCAGAACAGGGCCACCGAGGCCCAGAAGGCGTAGAGCTCCCACATGTGGCCGAGGTAACCGGCTGTGGCCAATCGCATCTCGGGCACCCGGAGCACCTCGCCCACCAGCCGCCAGGAGAAGGGTCGTCTCGGAAAGGCGAGCGGTCCGTCGCGATACCCCGCCGCCACCATCAGCCCGGCGAGCAGGGTGCCGGCGGCGGTGGTGCCGATCACGGCCTCGACGCCCAACCCGCCGAGCGCCTCGACCAGATAGGGCGACGCCTTGCCGATCGTGAGCGCGCCGATCACCACCCCGATCGCGAAACCCCGGCCGTGGCGGAACCAGGTGGCGGCCATCTTCATCGCGGGCGGATAGACGCCCGCGAGGAAGAGGCCCACGAAGAATCGGGTGAGGAGCGCGACCGGATAACTCGGCCAGAGGAGCAGCAGCGCGTTGGCGATCGCCGCGAGGGTGGCGTTCACGGCGAAGAACCGCCGGCTCGGCACCAGATCGGGGAGATTGAGCACGGCGGCCGCGAGGGTGCCGACCACGAAGCCGAGCTGGACGATGGAGGTGAGCCAACCGACCTGGCCGGGGGTGAGGCTCCAGAGCCTGCTCAGCTCACCGGCCAGCGCGCCGCCCGCGAGCCAGCCCCCCATGCCGAGGAGCTCGGCCAGCGCCAGCAGGCCGAGCATCCGGAGCGCCCTGGGGGAGTCGGCGGAGACCTAACGCTCCTCGCCCGGGATGCCGAGCTCGGTCATCGCGCGGAGGTCCAGCACCTGCCGCAGCTCCTCGTCCGAGAGGATCCCCTTCTCCTGGACCAGCTCGCGCACGGTGAGACCCCGGGCCAGCGCTTCCTTGGCGAGCTTTGCCGCCTCGGCATAGCCGATCCTGGGGGCGAGCGCCGTGACCAGCGCGGGGCTCCTTTCCAGCCAGTGGGCGCACTGCGCCAGGTCGGCCTCGAGCCCCCGAATCGAACGCTCGTCGAACGTTCGGGTGGCCGAGGCCAGGATCGTCTCCATGAACACGAGGTTGTGGGCGATCACCGGCATCATCACGTTGAGCTCGAGCTGCCCCGCTTCCGACGCCAACGCCACCGTGGTGTCGAGCCCGATCGCCTGGTAGCAGACCTGATTGACCATCTCGGCGATGGACGGGTTGACCTTGCCCGGCATGATGCTCGAGCCCGGCTGCACCGCCGGGAGGACGATCTCCGCGATCCCGGTGCGGGGGCCCGAGGCCAGCAGCCGGACATCGTTGGCGATCCTGTTGAGATCGAGCGCGTAAGCCCGGAGCGCGCCGCTCATGCTGGCCAGGTCGCCCATCGACTGCATCAGCTGGATCCGATCCTGGGCCAACTCGAGGTCGAGCCCGGTGATCGCCTGCAGGTGCTCCACCATCAGCGCCGGGTAAGAGGGCTCCGCATTGAGCCCGGTGCCCACCGCCGTGCCGCCGATGTTCATCGGTCGGAGCCACTTCGCGGTATCGGCCAGCTTGTGCCGATGGCGGGCCACGGTCCGCCCGTACGCCATCAGCTCCTGGCCCAGTCGGATCGGCGTGGCGTCCTGGAGATGGGTGCGGCCCGACTTCACCACGCCATCGTACTCGCGTCCCTTGTCCAGGAACGCCTCGGCCAGTCCCTGCATCGCGTCGAGCAGCGTGGGGAGCGTGGCCAGGGTGGCGAGGCGGATGGCCGTCGGAATCACGTCGTTGGTGCTCTGCGCCATGTTGACGTGATCGTTGGGATGAATCGGGGCGTAGCGGCCGCGCGGGAAGCCGAGCAGCTCGTTGGCCCGATTCGCGAGCACCTCGTTACAGTTCATGTGGTGCGAGGTGCCGGCCCCCGCCTGATAGACGTCGACGACGAACTGGTCGCGGTGCTGGCCGCCGAGCACCTCGTCGGCGGCCGCGACGATGGCGTCGGCCAGCTCCGGCGCGAGTCGGCCGGTGCGTTGGTGAGTGAGCGCGGCGGCCTTCTTGATCCAGATCACCGCGTCGACGAACGCGGGCAGCGGCCGGAGGCCGGAGATCGGGAAGTTCTCGATCGCCCGGAGGGTCTGGATCCCGTAGAGCGCCGCGTCGGGAACCTGCTTCTCGCCAAGGGGATCGCGTTCGGTGCGGAAGCTCATGGGCGGCACGCCGGACGCCGCGCAGGCGACATCGACGCCAGAGAATGGAGAGAGAGGATGACGAACCGTGGCATCGTGGTGCGCGACGCGGCCCGCTTCGGACCACACAAGATGACCAAGGTCGACCTGACCCGCGGCGAGCAACTCTTCGTGGGGCTCAACTGCTTCGAGCCCGGCCAGTCGCAGGCGGTCCACAGCCACCGCGGCGCCGACAAATTCTATCTGCTCGTCTCGGGAAAGGCGAGGATGCAGGTGGGGGACGACGCGTTCGTCGCCGCGGCCGGGGAGCTGGTCTGGGCGCCCGCCGACGTGCCGCACGGCGTGCTCGAGGCGCTCGAGCGCACGGTCATGCTGGTCGCGCTCTCGCCCCCTCCGGCGTGAGCGCGGCGCTCAGCCGCGAAACTGCCCGGTCAGAAACGGGTTGGTCCGGCGCTCCTGGCCGATCGTGGTCGGCGGCCCGTGGCCGGAGAGCACCCGGGTCTCGTCGGGTAGCGTGAGCAGCTGCTCGCGAATGCTGGTGATCAGGGTGGCGAAGTCGCCGCCCGGGAGGTCGGTCCGCCCGATCGAGCCCTGGAAGAGCACGTCGCCCGCCAGGACGTAGCCGTCCGCCACCAGACAGACGCTTCCCGGCGAATGCCCCGGCGCGAGCCGCACCTCGAACCGCTCGGCGCCGAGGCTCAGTCGGTCGCCATGGGCGAGCTCGTGATCGGGCGGCGGCAGCGGATCCACCTGGAAGCCGAAGGCCCGGGCCTGCGACGGCATGGCGTCATAGAGCACGCGATCCGCGGGGTGGAGGTAGATCGGCGCCCCGGTCGCCTCCTTGATGGCGCCGACCCCGAGGACATGATCGATGTGGGCGTGGGTGAGCCAGATCGCCTCGATCTCGAGCTTCTCGGATTCGATTCGAGCCAGAAAGGTGTCGGATTCCTCACCGGGATCGACGATCGCCGCCCGTCGTCCGTCGGCCGCCACGAGCAGGTAGCAGTTCTGCGCGAAGCCGCCGTTCGGGATCATGATCACCTTGGCCATCGGCGCTCAGGCCGCGCCTGCCTTGGCGCGCCGCTCCGTCAGGTACTTCTCGACCGCGATGGCCGCGGTGGTCGCGTCGCCTACGGCGGTGGTGACCTGGCGGGTGAGCTGCACCCGGAGATCGCCGGCGGCGAAGAGGCCCGGGATCGAGGTCATCATCCGGTCGTCGGTGATCAGGTAGCCACTCGGGTCGTGCTTGACGTGCTCCTTGACGAGCCCCGAATTCGGGGTGAAACCGATGAAGACGAAGCACCCCGTCACCGCGAGGGTCGAGGCTTCGCCGGTGACCGTGTCCTCGAGCGCCAGCTCCTTCAAGCCCATCGGGTCGCCCTGCATCGCGAGGACCCGCTTGTTCCAGACCATCTCGATCTTGGGGTTCGCGAAGAGCCGCTCCTGGAGGAGCTTCGACGCCCGGAGCTCGTCGCGCCGGTGAATCACGTAGACCTTGCTGGCGTAGCGGGTCAGGTAAGCGGCTTCTTCGACCGCCGCGTCGCCGCCGCCCACCACGGCGATGGTCTCGCCCTTGAAGAACGCGCCGTCACACACCGCGCAATAGGAGACACCCTTGCCCGCGTACTCCACCTCGCCCGGGACGCCGAGCTTGGTGGGCGTGCCGCCGGCCGTGAGGATCACCGCGGGAGCGCGGTACTCCGCGCCGGAGCTGGTGGTCACCCGGAAGCTGCCGTCGCGCTCGTGGTAGATGCCCTCGACGTTCTCCTGCTTGATCTTCGCCCCGAACCCCTGGGCGTGCTCGGTCATCCGGGTCGCGAGCTCCGGCCCCAGAATGCTCGCGAAGCCGGGATAGTCCTCGATCTTCTCGGTATTGAGCAGCTCGCCGCCCGGGATCCCGCGCTCGAGCACCACGGTGTCGAGCATCCCGCGCCCCGCATAGAGCGCGGCGCAGAGCCCGGCCGGGCCGGCGCCGACGATGATGACCTCACTGGAATGTGATTCCACGGCCTTCCCCCTTCGCGCGTCGTGCGACCGCGCAATGATAGCGTCCTGATCAACCCGTCGGCACCGGTCCGAGTTCCAGCAGGCCGAGCGCTCCATGGCAGGACGAGATCGTGGCCACGACGACCGCCACCGGGCCCGATTCCCGCGCGGCCCGCTCGACCAGCCGCGCGGCGACCCGAGCCTCGGCCGCGTCGAACATCCCCACCCCGAACGCCCGGTGCCTGGTCACGAAGGTCGCGGCGCCGGCCACCGAACGACTCCGGCCCAACCCGCGCGCGTACTCGGCCACCAGGTCGCCCATCTCCCAGGTCCGCGGCCCCCGGGTGACCGGACAGATCGCCGGCTCCACGCAATGCGTCGGGCAGAGCCAATCCGCGTAGGAGAGGTAGCGGGTTCCGTCGGGTCCGACCCGGTCGTACGGGGTCCCGGCCGGCTCGGTCGCCGGCGCGAGCCGGGGCCCGCGCTCGGGCCAGGTCCGCGCGGCGAGCGCGAGCAGCCAGTCGGCCATCAGGTGCGGCATCAGGGGCGACGGCACGATCGCGTCGTCCGGACCGGCTTCGGGCGGCGAGGCGGCGAGAAAGTCCGCGACGAAGCCGCTCCATTCGGCGGTGACCAGCTCCACGCCGTCGCCAATCAACCCTTGGCGAACGGCCTGACAGTCCGGATCGCGATCGACGACCAGCACCCGTCCGAGCTCCACCCCGCCCCGTTCTCGTGCCTTCGCGAGCTGGCTGGCGTAGAAGCTCCCGTAGCATCCCCCGCCGATGATCGCGACGTCGCGGAAGGACGTGGCGGGCATCATCCGCCCCGCCGGCTCCCGATCAGCTGCTGGAGCGCGCGGCCCCAGGCCAACGGGATTCGCACGTCCCCCAGGCGACCGTGCTTGGGACCGGCCGCGTCCCCGCCGTGCCAATCGCTCCCACCGGTGGGCAGCAGTCCGTGGGCCTCGGCCGCCGCCGCCAGCTCGCGACGCATCGTCTCCGTGTGCCGCGGATGGACCACCTCCAGGCCATCGACGCCGCGTCGGACGAGCTCGCCCGCGATCCCCACGCCACGTCCTGCGAGGTGGGCCGCCGAGCTGACGCCGCCCACGCGGCGGACCAGCGCGGTGATCGCTTCCAGCTCCGGCAGCGTCTTGGGCACGAAGCAGGGTCGCCCACGGCCCAGGAAGCGGTCGAAGGCCTCGTCGATGGTCCGGACGACGCCGCGCGCGATCAGCGCCCGGGCAACGTGAGGACGGCCGATCGGGGCCCCGGCCGCCTGCCGCTCGAGGTCCTCCAGGGACACCTCGACGCCGAGCCGGGCCAGCCGCTCGAGCATCGCGCGGCCGCGCTCGGCACGGGCGCTCTGAGCCCCCCCGAGCACGGCACTGAACTCGGCTTCGCCGGGCTGGATGCCGTAGACCAGCAGGTGGAGCTCGCCGAGCGGCCCCTGCACCGAGAGCTCACAGCCGGAGAGGATCTCGACTCCGACGGCGGCGCCGGCGGCGCTGGCCGCCGCAAAGCCGGCGAGGGTGTCGTGGTCGGTCAGGGCGAGCAGGGCGAGCCCAACGTCCGCCGCGCGGCGGACGATCTCGCCGGGCCCGAGCGCCCCGTCGGATGCGGTCGAGTGGAGGTGGAGGTCGGCCGCCGGGTCGCTCAGGACCGGTAGCCCAGCTCGGGAGTGGTCCAGGAGGGCTGCGAGTGTCGCAGCAGGTCCCAGAGCTCCGCGTCGGAGAGCCCCGCGAGCGACGCCTCCCGGCTCTTCGTGGCCAGCGGCGAGTAGCGCGCCACCCGCTGCTCGCGCTCGGCCCCATCGTCCCGAGTGAAGAGAATGGAGAACTCGTCTTTGTTGTACTGCGTGTATCGGCCCGTGTTGGTCACCGACCAGCGCTCGTCACCGCGCGTGAGGATCCGTTTCGGCATGCTCGGGCCTTCCTTCAGGAGGCGTCGTCGGGATAGGCGTGGAGGGTTCGCTTCACGTCCGCCAGGAAGCGGTCCGCGTCCGCGCCGTCGACGATCCGATGATCGAAGGACATCGAGAGGTAACCCAGCGTGCGGATGCCGAGCCCGTCCGTGCCGTCGGGCAGGGTCACCACGGCCGGCCGCTTCTCGATCGAGCCGACCGCGAGAATGGCCGCCTGCGGCTGGTTGATGATCGGGAGACCGACCACCGTGCCGAAGCCGCCCGGATTCGTGATGGTGAAGGTTCCCTTCTGCACCTCGTCGGGGCTCAGCTTCTTGTCGCGGGCGCGGCCGGCGAGATCCTGGATGGCGCGCGCCATGCCGAGGAGGGCCAGCTCGTCCGCGCGACGGATCACCGGCACGATCAGCCCCCAGTCGAGCGCCACCGCGATGCCGAGATTGATCTCCTGCCGGAAGATCGTGCTCTCGCCCATCACCGCCGCGTTGAGCGACGGGTGCTTCCGGAGGTTGTCCGCCACCGCCTTCGCGATGAAGGCGAGGTAGGTCAGGTTGACGCCACGCGAGGCGAACTCGGCCTTCTTCTTGGCCCGGATGCCGACGATCCTGGTATAGTCGATCTCGATCAGGCTCTGGACGTGCGGCGAAACCCGCCGCGACATGATCATGTGATCGGCGGTCAGCTTCCGGATCCGCGACCAGCTCTCGATCCGATCGCCCTCCCAGGGCTCGACCGCCGGACCCGGGATCACCGCCACGCCGCCGGCCGGCTGGGGCGCGCCCGCTGCCGGGGCGGGAGCCGGGGCCGACGGCGCCCGCTCCAAGAACGCCAGCACGTCGTTCCTGGTGACCCGGCCGGCCATCCCGGTGCCCGGAATCGCGCCGAGGTCGAGCCCGTGCTCGGCGACCATGCGCCGGACCAACGGCGTCGAGCGCCGCTTGAGCCGCTCTTCGGCCGTCTCGACCGTGCCAGCGGCGGCTGGTGCCGGAGCGGCGGGCGCCGGGGCTGGGGTCGGTGCCGCAGCCGCGGGCCGGCTCGGAGGCGGCGGGGGCGGGGGTGGCGGCGGACTCGTGGGGGCCGGCGCTTCCGCCGCGGGCGGACTTGCCGCCGGGGCGCTCGCCGCCGCGGCGGCGTCGGTCTCGAGCCGGGCCACCACGGTCTGCACCGGCACCGTCTCACCCTCTTTCACCAGCACCTCGACCAGGACCCCCGCGGTCGGCGCGGGGATTTCGGCGTCGACCTTGTCGGTGGAGATCTCGAAGATCGGCTCGTCACGCTTGACGGTGTCGCCGACCTGCTTGAGCCACCTCGAGAGGGTTCCTTCCGCGATGGACTCGCCCATCTGCGGCATGACGACGTCGATCCGACCCATTCCTCGCTCCGTCTCTCAGTAGGCCGCCAACCAGCGGCAGGCCTTCACGATGTCCTCGGTCTGTGGCAGGACCCAGTCTTCCAGCGTCGGCGCGTACGGCAAGGGCACGTCGTGCGCGCACACCCGCCGGACCGGGGCGTCCAGCCATTCGAAACACTG
>JBFXAS010000257.1:0-7736 GCA_050184075.1 Gemmatimonadales bacterium | reverse complement strand
GGCGGCCACCGGGTCGGCGGCGCGAAGCACGGGACGGCCGACGACCAGATGGGTCGAGCCGGCCGCCACCGCGGTCTTGACCGTCGCAACGCGGGCCTGGTCGCCGCGCTCGTCGGCGGCCGAGCGAATCCCGGGGGTGACCAGCAGAGCGGCCGGACCGAGGGCGGCCCGGAGCGCCGCCACTTCCTCGGGAGAGCTCACCACGCCGTCGGCGCCGGCGCCGACGGCGAGCCTGGCCAGCCGCTCGACCTCCGCGCCAACGCCCATCACCCGTCGGCCCACGACGTTGGACCAACTCTCGGCGTCGTGGGAAGTGAGGACCGTCACCGCGACCACGGAGAGCCCGTCACCGGCCGCATCCTTGGCCGCGCGGATCATGGCAGGTCCGCCGAGCGCGTGGACCGTCACCATCTGAACGCCCAACGCCCTGGCCTGGGAGACCGCCCCGGCCACGGTGTTCGGGATATCGTGCCACTTGAGATCGAGAAAGACCGAGAGCCCGCGCGATTGGAGGCGCTCGACGACCGCGGGTCCCTGCGCCGAGTAGAGGATCGAGCCGACTTTGACCCAGCGAACGTCCGGGAGGCGGTCGAGGAGGTGAATGGCCTCGTCCGCCGTCCCCACGTCGAGCGCCAGCACCAGCTCTGCCATCGCAGTCACCCCCCGCGTCGCTCCCACGCCATCGCGAGCCGCACCGGCAGCCTCGGATCGGCGAGGCCGGCGGTTCCGATCGCCACCAGGTTGGCGCCCGCCCGAAGGTAATCGTCAACGTGGGCGAGCGTTCGGATCCCGCCCAGGCCGATGATCGGGGTGTCCGGAAGCCGTCGCCGGACCCGAGCCGTCGCGAGGATGCCGACCGGCAAGAGCGCGGGGCCGCTCACCCCGCCGTTTCCCTGACCCAGCCTCGGGTGATCCTGCTCGTAGATCATGCCGGGCATGGTGTTGACCACCGAAATCCCGGCCGCCCCGCCCTCGACCGCCGCCGCGGCCAGTCCGGGCAGGTCGGCGAGCGCCGGCGAGAGCTTGGCGAAGAGAGGACGCCCGGTCGCGGCCCGGGCGCGGGCCAAGACGCCGCGCACGGCCTCAGGGTCGGCGCCGAACTCGATTCCACCGCTCGAGGTGTTGGGACAGGAGAGATTGATCTCGTACGCCGAGATGGTCGGCGAGGAATCGAGGCGCTCGATCACGCGGGCGTACTCGTCCTCGACGAAGCCCACCACGTTGACGATCACCCGGGCGCGCTGGAGCCGGTCGGCGAGCCAGGGCAGATCGTGCCGGGCCACGTGGTCGACCCCCGGATTCGCCAGACCGACCGAGTTGATCATCCCGCCCGGAAACTCGCCGACGCGGGGCGCCGGGTTTCCGGACCGCGGCTCGAGCGACACCGCCTTGGTGACGATGCCACCCAGCCGGTCCAGGTCGATCGTGCCGTCGAGCTCCCGGCCGAAGCCGGCCGTCCCGGCGGCGAGAAGGATCGGGTTGTCGAATCGAATCCCGAGGATCGTGAGGCCGCTCCGCGGGGCGACGCCGGTCACTCCCGGCCGCTTCCCCGGCTGGCGGTGGCGGTGCCGTCTCCGACGCGCTGCTCGTACTCGAGCAGGTAGGTGACCACAGCGTCGGCGAGCGACGAGGCAAGGTGCCGCTGCGAGCGGGTGGTGGTCATCAGGCGGGCGTCTTCCGGGTTCGTGCTGAAGCCGAGTTCGACCAGCACCGCGGGCCGCCTCGCGGTGGTGAGCACCGCGAGCCGGGCGGGCTTCACGCCTCGATCCGGGCCAGTGTGGACCTCGCCCAGGTGCGATTGGGTCAGTTCGGCGAGCCGGACCGCTTCACGCAGATGCTCGTTGAGCTGGAGATCCTTGAGGATGAAGTCGAGCCCACCCGGCTGCTGGCTGCCCGGCTCCTCGAAACGAACCGCCTCGTTCTCCATCCGGGCCACGCGGGCGGCATCCTCGGTTCGGGCCGCGTCGAGGTAGTAGGTCTCGTACCCGCGCGCCTTGGTGTAGCCGGCCCGGCGCGGGAGCGAGTTGACGTGGAGGCTCATGAAGAGATCGCAGCGGTCCTGACAGTACGCGCCGCGATGCATCAGGTTGATCAGGGTGTCGGTCTTCCGGGTCATGATGACCGAGACCCCGCGGGAGAGCAGCTCGTCCTTGAGCAACAGCCCGACCTTGAGGGTCACGTCCTTCTCGCGAACACCGCGGGGGAAGTGGATCCCGGGGTTGCCGGGATCGGTGCCACCGTGCCCCGGATCGATCGCGACCACGTGGCCCTTGCGGAGGCCGTTCGGCAACCGGTCGCTCTCGACCTTCTTCACCGCCGTGGCGCTGGCCGTGGCGGCGGGCCCGGCGGCCCCGGCGGCCGGCGGAGGACTCGCGGCGGCAACCGCCCGCCCGGTAAGCTCCACCAGGCGGCCGGCGGCTCGATCGTAGGAAAAACGCTCCGAGAGCTCGCCCGGGAGCACCTGGGTCACGAACTGAATCGGGAGAAAGAGCGTGTCCCGCTTGAGGCGGGCGGCGCCGACCAGCGGACGGGTCTCCTGCCCCACCCGATAGATCGGGGCACCGAGGAGGAAGCGGAACGATTGGCTGGCGATCTCGATTTCCGCCCACGCGCCGTCGACCCGCTCGCTGCCCTTGAGCGCGCCGATCAGGGTCGGCGCGGCCACCATGGGGCCGATCTCGGGCTCCACCCGCACCGGGAGCCGGGTCTCGCCACGGGCGGTCGAGATCACGACCGTCATCGGGGCGGCCGGAGTCGGGCCGCCGCCGGCTGCGACGAGGACCAGCCAAGCGGCGAGCCTCACCCGGTCCTCCGGATGACACGGGCCATTTCGCGGTCCGCGATGCGCCGTTTGATGTCTTCCCGCCGGTCGTGCATCTTCTTGCCCTTCCCGAGCCCCATCAGCACCTTGGCCCGACCCCCCTTGAAGTACAGCTCGAGCGGCACCAGCGCAAAACCCTTCTGCTCCGTCGACCCGATCAGACGCTCCAGCTCCCGCCGATGCAGCAACAGCTTCCGGGAGCGGACCGGCTCGTGGTTGTATCGGTTGCCCTGCTCGTACGGGGTGACGTGCATCCCTTCCAGCCAGAGCTCCCCACCGCGGAGGATGCCGAACGCTTCCTTGATCGAGGCCTTGCCTTGTCGGAGGCTCTTCACCTCCGTCCCCGTAAGGACGATTCCGGCCTCCCAAGTGTCCACAATGTGGTAGTCATGGGTGGCCCGCGGATTCCGTGCCACCGGGATCCGCCCGTCCTCGCTAGAGTCCTTGTTGAGGTGTCGCGCCATAAAGCATTCTCTGGCAGGA
Source organism: Gemmatimonadales bacterium (assembly GCA_050184075.1). Taxonomy (GTDB): domain Bacteria; phylum Gemmatimonadota; class Gemmatimonadetes; order Gemmatimonadales; family GWC2-71-9; genus SHZU01. Next base: position 4,432 of record JBFXAS010000257.1, on the reverse strand, counting down.
AGATAGGAACTCAGGGTCAGCGGTGCAACGGGCAGCATTCCCGACCCCGGCCCGGCTCTCCCCTCGGTTGCCGCCGCGGAACACCAGAGCCGACAAACGCTTGCCTAGGAACCGAGGGCGCCCTAGGTTTGCCGGCGCTCGCCGAAGTGGTGGAATTGGTAGACGCGCTGCGTTCAGGGCGCAGTGGGCGCAAGCCCGTGGGGGTTCGAGTCCCCCCTTCGGCACTCAGTACCGCCGCATTCTCCGATCGATCTCCGTGGCCCAGGCATCGATACCGCCGCGGAGGCTCCACGCCCGAAACCCGGCACCCTCGAGGAGCCGCTGCGCCTCGAGCGAGCGGACGCCTGTGTGGCAGACCGCGACGACCTGTCGCCGGGTGTCGAGCTCTCCGATCCGCCGAGCCAGTTGCCCGAGCGGGATCAGCCGCGAGCCATCCAGCCGGGCGATCTCCCACTCCCATGGCTCCCGGACGTCCAGCACGTCGGGCGGCGACCCCGCCCCGAGCATCGTGGACAGCTCGCCGACGGAGACCTCGACCGCGCCGGGCTCGTGCGCCCGGATCCCACAGAACTCGTCGTAGTCGATCAGCTCCCGCACCGTGGGTGCCTCGCCGCAGACCGGGCAGGCGGGGTCCCGGGCCACCGCGATTTCGCGGACCCGCGCGCGGAGCGCGTCATAGAGCAGCAGCCGGCCGACCAGCGGCTCGCCGACACCCAGAATCAGCTTGATCGCCTCGGCGGCCATCAGGCTGCCGACCACGCCGGGCAAGACGCCCAGCACACCCGCCTCGGCGCAGTTGGGCACCAGCTCCGGTGGGGGCGGCTCGCGAAAGATGCAGCGGTAGCACGGCCCCCCCGCCTCACCGAACACCGAGGCCTGCCCGTCGAACCTGAGGATGGCGCCGTAGACGTAGGGCTTGCCGAGCAGAACGGAGGCGTCGTTGACCAGGTAGCGGGTCGGGAAGTTGTCGCTCCCGTCCAGGGCGAAGTCGTAGCCGCCGAGGATCTCGAGCGCGTTGGCCGCCTGGAGGCGCTCGGAGACGCCCTCGATCGTCACCGCCGGGTTGAGATCGTGGAGCCGCTCGCGGGCCGAGTCGAGCTTCGGGCGGCCGATGGCGGCGGTGCCGTGGAGCACCTGACGCTGGAGGTTGGTGGCGTCGACCCGGTCGTCCTCGACGATGCCGAGGGTCCCCACGCCGGCCGCGGCGAGGTAGAGGGCCGCCGGTGAGCCCAGGCCGCCCGCTCCGACAAGCAGCACCCGCGCCGCCTTCAGCCGCTCCTGCCCTTCGATACCGACTTCGGCGAGGGTCAAATGTCTCGCGTAGCGGACCAGCTCTTCGGACGTCAGGGAGGTCATGCTCGGCGCTGGGTGGCGCGCCCGACGGACATCAGGCGGATTGGCGTTCGATCGGAATCAGCTCGGGCTCCGAATCGCGGAGCAGGTCGGCCAGCGCGACGCTCGCCAGGAAGTTGTCGATCCGGAGCTGGAGCGCCTGCCAGACCGGGCGGATCGCGCAGACCGACCCGGGCCCGCAGCGCTCCTGGTCGACGGGATGCGCGTCGCAATTCATCTCGAAGGTCTGGTGCTCGGACGCCGTCATCACATCGTGGACCGTGATCTCGGCCGGGTCTCGCGCCAGGAGATAGCCGCCCTTCGCCCCCCGGACGCTCTCGACGATGCCGGCGCGGCGGAGCCGGAGCAGGATCTGCTCCACGTAGTCCGCCGGCAGCCGCTCGGTCTCGGCCAGCTCGCGCGCCGCCACGGGGCTTCTCTCGCCGCCGCCGCGCCGGGCCAGGTGGAGCGTGATGATCAGGCTGTATTCGGTCCAGGTGGTGACCCGCATGGGGTCAATATAGGAGCACGGCAGAATTCCGACAACAATTGTCGGTAAGCATCGGAACGCGTTGTCTGGAACCCGCTTGGAATCCTTACGGGAGGCGGACGGTGAAGAGCGACAGGCGGGAGTCGTCGACTTGGGCGATGCGCTTCGTGGAGCTTCCGCCCTGCGGGGTTGCGACCACCACGATCTCCCGGCCGACCGGGAGCCCGCACGCCCTGAAGTAGCCCTCCTGGTTGGTCACCGTCTCGAGCCGCACCGCCTGCTCCGCGATGCTGTTGTCGGTGATGGAGATGGCCTTAGTGTAGCGGAGATCGACGCCGATCTCGCCGAGCGGCCGGCCGCTCGCGCTGTCCACCACCCTCCCGATCAGCATCCCGCGGTCGAGCCGCGCGGTATCGGCCGGACAGAGCGTCCGCACCGCGCGCTCGAAGAGCGGCACCGCGACCAGCAACGTATCGGGCGCCTGGTCGAGCAGGCTCGCGCCCCGGAAGAGCGTGTCGATCCCGAAGAGCTCGAGCTTGGGGTCGGTGATCGCCACCAGGTAGGCGCCGCGACCCGTCGCGCGGAGATTGAAGCGGCCGTCGGCGCCCGTCGTGTCGGCGAACCTGCCGTTCTGGATCGACACCCGCACGCCCGGGAGACCCACGCCGGTCGTCGAGTCGACCACCCGGCCCGGGATCCCGCCGATCCGCTCGGGCTCGAGGCCGCGCCCGTTCACGATCATTCGCGCTTCTCCGCCGGTCTCGCGGAAGCCGGCGAGGCTGTCACGATGCCCCGTCTGGAGCCTGACCCGGTAGATCAGGGGCATCCGGATCACCCAGTCGCTCACGATCCAGGCGCCGCTGGCGAGCCGCTCGAGCTCGATCCTGCCGCCGACCGAGCTCCCGCCGTCGGGAAGCTCCACGTTGCGATAGCGATACTCGATCCGGCGCAGCTCGGAGGTGGCGACGTCGAGCCAGAGCTCGCCCGCGATGTCCGGCAGCGAGCGGGCGGGCTTCGGCTCGAACGCGAGGCTCACCAGCAGGTTGCCGTCCTCGCGCCGCTCGGGCCCGACCGAGAGGCAATGGTCCGCGAGGAACTCGTCGGACAAGAGGAGGTCCGCATCGGGGCCGTGATACCAGACGCCGTCGTCGCGCTCCTCCACGAAGCCGCGCTTGCTCAAGACGGCCGGCTCGAGGGCGTGGAAGGGCCGATCGGTAAAGCCGCGATGCCGGCTGCTGGTTTCCTCCTTGATCCGGCCCGCGCGATCGAGCGCCCGCTCGAAGGTGCGCATCTCGACTTCGGGCGGGCGCTCGCGGGTCGCCTGGGTGGAGAGCAGCGCCTTGCGGGCCTCCTCCCAGAGCCGTTCCACACCCGGCCCCGACCGCTCGCGACAGGCCCGGGGTCCGCTCGCGACCACCAGCTCCTCGAGCTGCAGCGGCTGGGGAACGAGCGCGACGCGCAGGACGACGCCACGCTCCGCCTCAACCTCGATCGGAATCCCGCCCTTGCCCTTGAACCCGATCGCGTCGACCCGGAGCGCGTAGCGTCCCGGCTCGGCATTGATGCCGAGCCGGCCGGCGTCGTCGGCGAGCGCGCGGAGCACCAGGAGCCCGTCGCGCTCGAGGCTGATCAGGGCACCCGGAATCGGCCGGCCACCGCTCTCGCTGGTGATCTCGAGCCGAACCGACTGCGCGCCCAACCCGCCGGCCCAGGCGTGCAACCCGAAGAGCCCGACCGCGAGCCGGCTGATCTTGAGTGAGGTCATCCTCGTCCCCGACCGTGTCGATGGACCGTCGCCGAGACTGATGCAAGCTAGGCCCGCGGTCTCACACCGCGATGTCGGCCGGATGACAAAACGATGACGCCCGCCCGGGCGCGTTCCTGCCGCGAGTGAACCTGGAAGGCCGGGGCCTCTCCCGCGCCGACTCGGCCTCGGAACGGGCGCGGCCGCGCTCGGGACCCGCGGTCGCGAGCGACGCCGCGCCGTCCCAACGCCTCAGGCGGCGGAGACGGGGAGAGCCCTGATCCGCCGGAGGCGTCGGATCGCGAGGATTCCGGCGGCCGGCCCCAGGGAAAGCACCGGAAACGCCCAGCGCGGCCCCCACGAGTCGGCGAGGACAGGCACGAGTTGCAGGGTCGCAGTGGTCAGCAGAAAGCCGAGCGAGGTCTGGAGCGTGAGCGCGGTACCGACCGCATGGGGCGGTGCGACCTCGGTGACGATGGCGCTGAACTGGGCCGAGTCGGCGATCACGGCGACGCCCCAGATCAGCATCAGCGCGAGCACCAGCGGCGTCGGACCGCCGAAGACGAGGGGGCTCACCAGCGCAGAAGCGCCACTCACCACGAGCGACCAGAGCACCACCCGTTCGCGGCCTCGCGAATCGGCCAGTCGCCCGCCGGCGACGCAACCGACGGCGCCGATCGCAATCGAGACGAAAGTGAGCGCGGCGACCGCGCGCGGCGCGGCCTCGCCCGACGACGCGGTGAGACGCGCGCTCCAGAACAGGGCCACCGAGGCCCAGACGGCGTAGAGCGCCCACAGGTGGCCGAGGTAACCGGCGGTGGCCAATCGCCGCGCGGGCTCCCGGAGCACCTCGCCCAGCAGCCGCG
>JBFXAS010000256.1:0-7847 GCA_050184075.1 Gemmatimonadales bacterium | reverse complement strand
GCGGATTCGCACCGAGGCGCACGACCTCCGCCTGGTGTTGAGCGCGATGGCGATGGGGGCCGGAGCGGCGGAGGTGGAGCCGCTCCTGGCGACGGCCGGATGAACGGCCTCGTCGAAGTGATCTGCAGGCCGGCGACGGCGCCGGGCTTCGCGCTCGCCGGCCTCGACCTCGAGGCGCTGCCGGAGACGGCCGACCCCGAGCCGGTGCTGCGCGGGCTGCTCGACCGCCGCGACCTCGCGGTGCTGCTGGTCGAGGAGCCGATTCTCGACGCGGTGCCCGCCGAGCTCAAGCGGCGGCTCGATCGCTCGGCGCGCCCGATCGTGGTTCCCTTTCCGAGCGGTGGCCGGGTGGGCGCCCGATCCGCCGAGGAGCGGGTGATCGAGCTCCTCCGCCGGACGATCGGCTACCGGGTGCGGCTTCAGTGAGCGCCGCGCGAGTGGTTCGGGCCGCGGGCGCGCTGGTCGAGGCGGCGCCGCTCCGCTCCGCGGGTCTCTTCGAGATCGTCCGGGTCGGACCCGACAAGCTGCTGGGCGAGGTGATCAGACTCGACGGCGACGTGGCCACGATCCAAGTGTTCGAGGACACCAGCGGGCTCGCGCTCGAGGATCCGGTGGTCGCGACCGGCGCGTCCCTCGAGGCGGAGCTCGGTCCCGGTCTCCTCGGCTCGGTGCTCGACGGGACGGGTCGCCCGCTCGATCGGATGGCCGCGGAGCAGGGGAGCTTCCTCGGCGTCGGCGCCGCGCTGCCCACGCTCGACCAGGAGCGCGTCTGGCGCTTCACGCCGCGGGTGCGGGTCGGCGACCGGGTTGGCCCGGGCGACGTCATCGGCAGGACCGAGGAACGGCCCGGACTGGAGCACCGCATCCTGGTGCCGCCAGGCGTCTCCGGGGTCGTGGCCGCAATCGAAGCCGGCGACTTCACCGTCCGCGAGACGGTCTGTCGACTCGAGGACGGCACCTCGCTCCGAATGGCGCAACGATGGCCGGTGCGGATCCCGCGCCCCGTCAGCCGCTGGCTCGGGGGCGACCGCCCCTTCGTGACGGGCCAGCGCGTCTTCGATCTCCTCTTCCCGGTCGCGGAGGGCGGCGCCGTTGCGGTGCCGGGCGGGTTCGGTACCGGCAAGACCGTGATCGAGCAGTCGCTCGCCCGGTTCGCGGAAGCCGACATCGTGGTCTACGTCGGCTGCGGCGAGCGGGGCAACGAGATGGCCGACGTGCTCGAGGAGTTCCCGCGGCTCGAAGACCCGCGTTCCGGGCGCCCGCTGCTGGATCGCACCATCCTGGTGGTGAATACCTCGAACATGGCGGTCGCCGCGCGGGAGGCCTCGGTCTACCTCGGCCTGACGCTCGCGGAGTACTACCGCGACATGGGCTATCGGGTCGCCCTGATGGCCGACTCGCTCTCCCGTTGGGCCGAAGCGCTCCGCGAGATCGGCTCGCTGCTCCGGGAGATGCCCGGTGAAGAGGGCTACCCCACCGCCCTCGGCAACCGGCTCGGCAAGCTCTTCGAGCGCGCCGGTCGGGCCGTTCCGGCGGGCCGTCCCGAGCGGGTGGGCGCGGTCACGTTCATCAGCGCGCTTTCTCCGCCAGGCGGAGATTTTTCCGAGCCGGTCACCCAGGCCGCGCTCCGGGTGGTGGGCGGGCTCTGGGCTCTGGATCCGGCTCTGGCGCACCAGCGGCAGTTCCCCGCGGTCGACTGGGAGACCAGCTACAGTCTCCAAGTCGACGAAGTGGCGGAGTGGTTCGCCCGAGCCAGCGGCGCCGACTGGGCTCGGCTCCGACTCGACACCCTCACGCTGCTGCAGCGCGACCGCGAGCTGCGCGAAGTGGCCGGTCTGGTTGGGCCCGAGGCCCTCGAGGACGCCGATCGGCTGATCCTCGAGTCCGCCCGGCTGGTGCGGGAGCTCCTGATCGGGCAGAGCGCCTACGACCCGGCGGACGACCGCTCGCCGGTCAGGAAGACTGCCGCCCTGGCCACGGTGATTCACGAGTTCCACCGGACCGCGTTAGGCACCATCGCCGCCGGTCGCGGGCTTGCCGCGATCGACCCGGCCGCCGCCCGGCGGGCGCTGCTCGAGCTCCGGGGCATCGCCGGCGATCCGCCGCTGGAGGCACTGGAGGCCGCGCGCCGCGCCGCGACCCGCGCCGCGGGGGGGAGCCGGTGAGCGGCCCGGTGCGGAGCTACGCCGGGGCCGCGGCCGCCTCGGGGCCGCTGATCACCCTGACCGGCGCTCATCGCGCCGCGCTCGGCGAGTGGGTCGCGCTCACCGCGAAGGACGGCGTCGTGCGACGGGGCCAGGTGATCGAGGTCGCGGCGGATCGGGTGGTGATCCAGGTCTTCGAGGAGATGGTGGGGCTCGCGCCCGCCGAGGCCCGGGTCGCGCTGACCGGCGCCCTCGCCCGGGCGACGGTCGGACGGGAGCTCCTCGGCCGGGTGTTGAGCGGGGCCGGTCTTCCGCTCGACGGCCTGCCGTCCCCGATCGGCTCGGCCAGGCGTCCGGTGTGGGCCGCGCCGATCAATCCGGTGCGGCGCCGGAAGCCCCGTGAGGTGATCGAAACCGGGATCTCCGCGGTCGACGGGATGAACACCCTGGTCCGCGGGCAGAAGCTGCCGATCTTCTCGGGAGCCGGGCTGCCGGGCCTCGAGCTCGCCGCCCGAATCGTCTCCGGCGCGCGCACCCCGAAGGACGAGCCGTTCGCCGTGATCTTCGTCGCGCTGGGGATCACCGAGCGGGAGTGCCGGCGCTTCATCGCCCAGTTCGAGGGCTCCGAGGCGATGGGGCGGAGCGTCTTCTACCTCAACCGCACCGGCGACCCGACGATCGAGCGCCTGCTCGCTCCGCGGCTTGCCTTGAGCGCGGCGGAGCACTTGGCCTTCGACCTCGGCCTCCACGTGCTCGTGGTGATGGCCGACTGCACCAACTGCTGCGAGGCCCTGCGCGAGCTCGGGGCTGCGCGGGAGGAGATCCCCGGGCGGCGCGGCTATCCGGGGTACATGTACACCGATCTCGCCACCATCTACGAGCGGGCCGGAGTGCTGCGCGACGCCGAGGGATCGATCACCCAGCTCCCGATCCTCTCGATGCCCGATGACGACATCACCCACCCGATACCGGACCTCACCGGCTATATCACGGAAGGGCAGCTGGTGCTGAGCCGGGAGCTCGATCGCCGGGGGGTCTTCCCGCCGATCGACGTGCTGCCTTCGCTCTCCCGACTGATGGGCTCGGGAATCGGGAAGGGGACGGTGCCCGAGCATCGGCTCTGGGCCGACCAGCTCTACGCGATATACGCCGCGGGACGCGAGGCGCGCTTCACCGCGGCGATCGTCGGAGAGAGCGGGTTGCCGCCCGCCGATCGACGCGCCCTGGCCTTCGCCGAGCGCTTCGAGCGGGAGTTGGTGCACCAGGGCTCGGACCGCCGCACCCTCGCGGAGACGATCGAGATCGGCTGGCGGCTGCTCCTCTCGCTGCCGAGGGAGGATCTCACCAAGATCCCGGACGCGCTCATCGGGACGCGCCAACCCGAGGGTAGCCCGTGATCGGCGGGCGGGTGGCCCCGACCCGATCGGGGTTGCTTCGCTCGCGCCGGCGGCTCGAACGGGTGCGCAAGGGCATCGACCTCCTGACCCGGAAACGGCGCGCCCTGGTGGCGGAGCTCTTTCGGGTCGCGCATCCGGCCATCGAGGCCCGAAGCAGGGTCGAAGAGCGAGCGGCAGCGGCCCACCGGGCGTTGCTCGCGGCGCGGGCCGCGCACGGCCACGACCTGCTGGAGTCGCTGGGTCGACCGGGGCGCAAGCTGGAGGTCGCGATCGAGGTCTCGGAGGCCTGGGGCGTCGCCACCGGCACCGTCGAGCGGCTCGGCCCGGTGCGGAGGAGTCTGGTTGGCCGTGGCCACGCACCCGCCTTGACGGGACCCGCCGTGACCGGCGCCGCTCTGGAGTTCGAGCGGCTCACCGAGCTCCTGCTCGACGCCGCGTCCACCGAGCTTCGCCTCCGCCGTCTGGCGGACGCGCTCACCCGAACCTCGCGTCAGGTCAACACGCTCGAGCGGCGAGTGGCTCCGCAGCTCGCGGAGCAGGCCACCCGGGTCCGTCGTCTCCTCGAAGAGCGCGAGCGGGAGGACCACACCCGGCTCAAGCAGCTGATGGGCCGTCGGCCCGGATGACGACGTGCCGCCGAGCGGCCCGCCCCCGCGAGGCCGAACGGGCGCGACCGACGCCGTCACAGGCCATCTCGCCGTGGCGGCCCGGCGGCCGCCGGCTCAATCGCGGGGCGGATTCCGCTCCCAGGAGCCATAGAGGGGATTCGGCAGCACGAAGTACCGCCGGCCGAACGGCGCGAAGGCGGCCGGGTCGTCGCGGATCGTCTGCCTCATCCGGGGAAAGTCCTGGATATTGTCGCCGATCCAGGCGACCACCTCGAGGGGCGGGACCCCGTCCGCGGCGGTGCCCTCCACCACTCGCTGGAACCTCGGTTTCTTGTCGCTCTCGCCCGGCGGTTGGCAGAGCACGGCGTCGGCAATCACCCCGACCGCCGCCAGGTTGGCGCGGGTTTCGGGACAGACCTTCTCCGCCCGGTTGGTCACGATCGCCACCCGCCCGCCCAAGTCCCGGACTCGCGCGATGAAGGCGACGGCGCCGGGGAGCCGACCCTGGCGAGACGCCGCATCGACCGACCTCCGACGCGGCGCCCGCGCCGCATTGCTGCCGTTCGCCATCTCGCGTGGCGTGGCCCCGCTCAGTGGCCTCGAATCGGGCGCCCGGGCAACGCGGACTCGTCGAGCTTGCCGCCGTCGACCACGACCTCGCCGTTGACGAGGACGTAGTCGAACCCGCGGGAATACTGCGCCGGCTCGGCGTAGCTCGCCAACTCCCGAACCCGATGCAGATCGAACACCACGATGTCGGCGTCGGCACCCACGCTCAGGCGGCCCTTCCGCCGCATCGCGGGAGCCGCGTTGACCAGGCGCTGGGCCGGCATGTAGGTCATCTTCCGAAGCGCCTCCATCAGAGTCAGTTGCCGGCCCTCGCGGACGTACTCCCGGAGGAACTTGGCGTAGGTCCCGGCCCCCCGCGGGTGGCCCCGGCCGTTGGCGATTCCGCCGTCGCTGCCGACCATCACCAGTGGATGGGTGAGCGCCGCGACGTTGGCGCCCTTGGTGACGAAGTGGATCACGACCCAGTCCGACTTGCCGTCCTCGCGGTACCGCTTGAAGCTCTCCTCGGTGAGCCGCTCGCCGTTGCTCACCAGCTCGATGTCGGAGTAGGTGATGCTCATCCGTTGCTGCCAGCCGGGATCGAACACGGCCGACTCGAGCCCGGTCGAGCCCGCCTCCCACGGATAGGCGTCGGCGAGCACGTCGACCCCGCGGGCCTGGGCGCCCTCGATCAGCTTGAGTGCCGTCTCAACCCCCTCCGCGACGACCGACACCGAGTTGAGGTGGACGACCTGCGCGCGGACCCCGGTCGCGGCGGCGCCAGCCACCACTTCCTGGATGCCCTTGACGCTGTTCTCGGGCGGCTGAGGTCCCAGGAATCGGGTATGGAGGTGGACCCCCACGCCCTGATCGGCCGCCTCCTGGAAGAGCTCGAGCACCTCGCGCTCCGAGGCGCCCGGCACGTACTGGACCCCGAATCCGATCCCGAGCGCGCCGTCCTGGATCGAGCGCCGGGCGAGCGCGCGCATCTCGGCGATCTGCGCGGGGGTGGCGGCAGCGTCGCGGTCGCTGATGCCAACCGCCGCCCGCAGCGCGGCATGGCCGACCGTGGTGCCGTAGTGGACGTGCATGCCCTGCGCGGCGACCGAGGCGTACCAGTCGTTCATGTCCACCGGACCGCCGTGCATCAGCAGGATGGTGGTGACGCCGTCGGTGACCTTGTAGCGGCTGCCCTCACGGGAGAATCCCCCGCTCAACACGTCCACGAACCCCGGGGCCACGATCCGGCCTCGGGCGTCGATCGTGCGCCGGCCGGAGATCGCCGCGTCGGTGACCGCCGCCACGCGCCCCTCGCGGATGCCCACGTTGGCCGTCCGATCGGATCCGGTCTCCGGGTCCATCACCCGACCGCCTCGGATCACCACGTCGTAGTCCTGAGCGCCGAGCGGCCCGGCCAGGGTCGCCAGCAGGACTGGGATACTGTGCCACCGCATCATGGCCTCGCCTCCTTGACTCGCCCGAGCTCCAGGCCTCCGGTCGAGGCCGTAGCCACCGTGCCGGCGGCATCGAGCGAGAACGTGATGATACCCCATTGGCCGGTGACACCTTCCCAGTCCACCCGGAACGAGTCGAGCTGCCAGTGGGTCGCCCGGCCGGCCCGACGCTCGAACCGGATCGCGAGCGCCTCCCCATCGGCCCGAACCTGCATCGTGCCGAAGGCGCTGTCGGCGTAGGTGCCGGCGTAGGCCGCGATCGGCAGGGACGGCCGCGTGTCGGTCCGGCGGCTGGCCACGAGCCGCGCCCGCGCGTCGTCCGCCTTGCGCTCCAGCTCCCGCATCCCGGCCAACATGTCCGCGCTCCAATCGCGGCCCGGTCCGCCAAGATACTCGTCGAGAACCTTGAACATCACGGCCTCGTCGATCGAGCTGGGGTTCAGATTGGTCAGCATCACGAAGCCGAGTCCCTCGTCGGGCACCATCCCGACCAGGGCGCGCATTCCGTCGATCGAGCCGCCGTGCTGCACGATTTTCCGGCCTTTATAGTCTTGGAGGAACCAGCCGAGCCCGTAGAGGAAGAAGTTGGTGCCCGGCACCATCTGGTGGTTGACCGGACTCGCCGTGGAGAGCCAGGGCTCGAGCGGGATCACCGTCTGAGGGGAGTGCAGCTCCCGCATGGCGGCCTCGGAGACGAGCCGGTTGCCGCGGTAGACGCCATTCGCGAGATGCAACTTCACCCACTCGGCCATCTCCCGGACGCTCGAGTTGATCGATCCCGCCGGGCCGATGTTGTCGATGTTGTGCCAGGGGATCTGGACGACCTTCCCGTCCACCGTGGTGTGGGGCGTCGCGACGTTGTCGTCGTCGCCAAAGGCCTTCGTGCTGGTGTTGCTCCGACGCATGCCGAGCGGGGTGAAGATCCGGCGGCGGACGAAGTCGTCCCAGCTCATCCCGCTCACGCCCTTCAGCACCTCGCCGGCCGCCAGGAACATGTGGTTGTTGTAGCCGTACGTGAGCCGGAAGCTCGCGACCGGCTTGATGAAGCGCTGTCGGCGCATGATGTCGGCGCGGCTGAAATCGGTCGCGCCCCAGATCGCGTCGGCCCGCTCGAGCCCGACCCGATGAGCGATCAGGTCGCGGATCCGGATCTCCCGGGTCACCCATGGATCCGCGAGCTGCCAGCCAGGCAGCCGCTCGACGGCCCGATCGTCCCAGTCGAGCTTGCCCTCGTCGACCAGCATGGCCAGCGAGGCCGTGGTGAAGGCCTTCGACGAGGATCCGATCGCGAAGAGCGTGTGCTCGTCGGCCGCTTGGCTGCCCCCGGCGGCGAGGGTGCCGTAGCCCTTCGCGAAGACGACCGAGTCGTCCTTCACGATGGCCAGGGCGAAGGCGGGCGCCTGCCATTCGGCCCGGGCCTTGGCCACGTAGTCGTCGATGTTCCGGAGCCGACGGTCCTGAGCCGAGGCGGCGTCGATCCGGCCGGCAAGCAGGACCAACAGGGAGTATCGGAGCGCCAGACGGAACGATGGCAAAGCGTGCTCCTCTCGAACGGGGGCGGGCCACTGCGGACGAAGTGAGGTTGCGGGGGAGAGGCCCGGCTGTCAATCCGACCACGGCCGATCGGCCGGGGCGATCATGGGGTGCCGGGCCTCAGCACTCGAGCCTCGCCGACGACCGGCAGCTCGACGTACG
>JBFXAS010000255.1:0-7860 GCA_050184075.1 Gemmatimonadales bacterium | reverse complement strand
TCCGCCACCGAATCCCGGGTGTCGGGCATCCCGATCGTCCCGCCTTCGACCTGATCGCCGCGCTCCTCGCCGGGCCTCACGGCCTCGCGGCTCGACGACTGAGCGAGGTGGGCGCGTCCGCCTCCGACACCACCGACTTCAGGGTGATCCACACCAACCGCTTCGGATCGACCGGGGCCTTCAATCTCGTCGCCAGGGCGACCGCCGATGCCGAGCTCCCGGCCGTCGAGCGTGCCCTCCTGATGGCCATCGAGGACCTGCGGGCCGGCCGAATCGAGGCTGCCGCGCTCGCCCGGGCGCGCAAGCGGCTCCGGCTGGAGTGGGCCGAGCTGCTCAATAGCCCGCAGGAGCTGGCCTTCACGGTCGGGCACTATCACACCATGGACGGCTGGCGCGCGCTGCCCGAGCTGATCGAGGCGCGGGACCGCGCGACCGCGGAGGACGTCGAGCGCGTGGCGCGGACCTACTTCGTTCCTTCGAACCGAGTGGTTGCCGTCGCCCGGGCCGAGCCCCCGCAGGGGAGCGGGCCCACGTGGCTCGAGCTGCTCGGCACCAAGCGAGGGGGTGGGCGATGAGCGCCAGCCGATCGCGGTCGGTGATGCTGGCGGTCGTGGCGACGGTCGGGCTGGGAGCGGCGGCAGGGTGCGAGCGCGGCGCGCGGTCGTTGCCGGGGCACTCGCGTCCGATCCTCGAGCACCATTGGGTCGACCCGGATGCTCTCGAGCTGGGCGGCTCCACGTTCCGGCCGCCCGATCCGGCCCGGGCGACGTTCCTCGCCTCGAGCGGGGTCCGAGCCTACATCGTCGCCGAGCCAAGGGACCCGCTCGTCAGGGTGACGGCGGCGCTGTCGCTCGGGCGGCTCCACGAGCGGGCGGGCGAAGCCGGCGCATCGGCGCTCCTGGTCCAGCTGTTGAGCGCGCGCGGGGCGGCCGGCGCGACCAGACCGCTCTCCCTTCGGCTCGCCGACCTCGGCGCCGGGCTCAACGTCCTGGAGACGCTCGACGCCACCACGATCTCGCTCGAGGTATTGCCGGAAGACTGGCGCGAGGCGCTCGATCTGATGCTCGAGCTGCTGCGGGATCCGGATCTCGATGCGGCCTCGATTCGACGCTACCGGGCCGGGGCCGGCTACGCGATGCCGATGGCCGGGATCGGAGGCGCAGGCTTCCGCCCCAAGGTCGAGCTCGAGCGGCTGGTGGCCGGCTATCCGCTGGCGCCACCGGAGCCGGGGACAGCGGTCTCACTCGAGGCCGTCCGCACGCTGGCCGCCCGCTCGCTCGCCGCCGACCGGGTCGTGCTCGGTGTGGGTGGCAGCGTGGCGCGGGATTCGGTGGAGATGGCGATCGAGTCGGCCACCGAGGGGTGGGCCCGGGCAGGGTCGACCTCGCCGTCGCCGGCGACGATCGAGCCCCGCGCGACGCCCAAGCGGTTTCACACCATCGACGCGCCCAGCCTCGAGGGGTGGATCGCGATCGGCAGGGCGGTGGGTCCGGTTCCTGAGGCCGACCGGCCGGCGCTCGCGGCGCTCCGCTTCATTCTGGCCGAGCGGCTCAACGTCGCCGTGCGGGAGCTGCGCGGTCTCGCCAACCGGGACGACTTCGAGATCCCGATCACGGGGTCGGGCTCGGGCCTGATGACGGTCCGAACGGGAGGCCGAGCGGAGGCCGTCGCCCCGCTCGTTCGGTACAGCCTGGAGCAGATCGAGCGCCTTCACGATGGTGCGGAGCCGGTGACGGAGCGCGAGGTGCGTCGCGCACAGGGTTGGCTGGTGAGCGCGGTCTGGCAGCGATCGCTCGAGTCGGCCACGAGCGCGAGCGCGACCTTCGCGCTTGAGGCGCTCCGCCGGGGCAGCACCGAGCGGCTGCTGGCCTGGCCGGAGGCGGTGCAGGCGGTCACGGTGGACGACGTGATGGCCAGCGCCCGGCGGTACCTCGATCCGGCCGAGTTGGTGACGGTGGTGGTCGGGCCGCTGGCGACGATTCGAGAGGCCCGCCACCCGCGGTGGCCGGTGTCGCTGGATGAGCTGGCGGCCGCTCAGCCCGGCGACTCGACCACGTAAGCCTCCATCGCGAAGTACTCGGCCAGCCCCAGCCGATCGAGGATCGCGGCCGTCTCGCGGTTGCGCGCTTCGACCCGCTGCCAGAACTCCCGATCGTCCTGCCCCGGGAAGGGCGCCGAGTCCTTCTGCGACTGATGCTTGAAGATCGCCTGGATCTTGAGCTGCAGCTCTTCCTGGGAGAGCGGCACCAGCCAGGTGGCGTCGACCACAGGCCATTCCTGCCAGGCGCCGCGGTAGAGCCAGACCTCCGGCACGGACGCGAGGTCCGGTAGCGCGCGGTCGATCGCCTCCTTGCACATCCGATGGGTGCCATGCGGGTCCGAGAGATCGCCCGCCACGAAGATCAGGTCGGGACGGGTCTCCTCGAGGAGCCTGCGGACGGCCGCGACGTCGGCCTCCCCGATCGGATCCTTCCGGACCCGGCCGGTGCGGTAGAACGGCAGGTCCATGAAGACCGCCGCCTCGGGTGCCAAGCCGACGGTCTCGATCGCGCTCACCGCCTCCGAAGCGCGGATCAGCCGCTTCAGGTCCAGCACCTCCGGGATGTCGACCTCGCCGGCCGTCTTCCGCGCCAGGAACTCGCGCACCCGCGGGCCGAGCTCCGCGGCCAGCTCGCGGGCTACCCCGCGCTCGTGGGCGAGCCGGTCGAGGAAGTCGATGTAACGGCGCACGTCGTGGTCGAACACGGCGATGTTGCCGCTGGTCATGTAGGCGACGGTGATTCGGTTCTCGTTGGCGACCAGCTTGGCGAGGATCCCGCCCATCGAGATCACGTCGTCGTCGGGATGGGGCGAGAAAACCACGATCCGCTTCGCGTGGGGAAGCTTGGACCGCCCCCGGATCCTGGCGCCGAGCGCGTTGAAGACGAGTCCGTTCACCGCCCCTGCCGAGCCGTGCTTTGCCACCAGCGCCGACATCCGGTGCTCGGCGTAGTCGCGCTGGGTGAGCTTCAGGATCGCCCGACCGGTGGCCAGGGAGAGCCAGGTGACGGCCTTGACGGCGAGCTCGTCGGTCCAGTCCACCTCGTCCGCGAGCCAGGGCGTGGCCACCCGGGTCAGCTCGGCCGCCGCTGCCGGGTCGAGGAAGAAGGTGGTCCCCGGGTGACCCTGCAGGAAGGTGGCCGCGACCTCGGTGTCGACCTCGCCCTCGACCGCGCGGCGGACGATGGCGGCCTTGTGCTCGCCGGTCGCGAGGATTGCGATCTCCCGTGCCCCGAGGATGGTGGCGATGCCCATCGTGATGGCCTGCCGCGGCACGTTGGCCTCGCCGTAGAAGTCGGCGGCGGCGTCCTTTCTGGTCATCGTGTCGAGGGTGACCAGACGCGTCCGACTCGCGCGGCCCGAGCCCGGCTCGTTGAAGCCGATGTGGCCGGTCTTGCCCACGCCGAGGAGCTGGAAGTCGATTCCGCCCGCGGCGTGGATCGCGGCCTCGTAGCCGGCGCAGTGCGCCGCGACCTCGCCGCGGGGCAGGTCGCCCCGCGGGATGTGGACCTGGTTCTCCGGAATGTCGATTCGAGAGAAGAAGTTCTCCCACATGAACCGATGGTAGGAGTGGATGCTCCCGGAATCCATCGGCCAATACTCGTCGAGATTGAAGGTCACGACCTGCGCGAAGGACAGCCCCTCCTCACGGTGCCGCCGGACCAGCTCGCGGTAGACCCCGATCGGGGTGGAGCCGGTGGCGAGCCCCAGGACGGTGCGCTTGCCGTCGGCCGAGCGGGCGCGGATCAGCTGGTCGATCCGGTCGGCGACCTGGAGGGCGAGCGTCTCGTGGTCCGGCGCGATGACGGTGGGGATCTGTTCCATGGGGGCCCCGCAACTCGCGTCGCCGATCGGCCCGACCGCCTCCGAGGACCCGGGGGCTGCTTCCGGGAGCCTCGGGCGACGGAGCCGATTGCTCCGTCTCGAGCTCGACGGTGGCGAAGCGCTGGTTCATCGTAACCTACGCCGGGCACCGCCTGGCGACCAAACCCCGCCAATCGTGGCCTCCTCGCAACGCACGCTGGCCGTGCGCCGCCCTCGTCACCGGCGAAGTCGATGGACTGTCAGGTCCTTTCCGGGTGACCCGTGCCGGCATGGATCTTGAGGGTGCCGCCGTGGGACCCGCACGCAACGCACAACCAGGACATATGGACCGATGACTCAATCGACCCCGGATTTCGACGTTGGCATCATCGGTGGCGGCCCGGCGGGCGCCAGCCTGGCGGCCTATCTCGCCAAGGCCGGGGTGAGCTGCGTGGTCTTCGAGCGGGAGCTTTTCCCCCGGCCTCACGTCGGCGAGTCGCTGGTGCCATCGTCGACCCGGGTCTTCCGCGACCTGGACTTCCTCCGGGTGATGGAGGAGGCCGGTTTTCCCCACAAGTACGGCGCGGTCTGGACCGCGACCGGCGGCCGCCGGGAGTACGACCACGATTGGGAGGGCCTCGCCGCGGACGTCCAGGCCGACATCCGCTTCGAGGAGCGGGAGCAGGCGGGAGTCCAGCAGAACTACACCTACCACGTCGACCGCGGGAAGTTCGACCTGCTCCTGCTCCAGCACGCCCACGGCCTCGGCGCCAGCGTGGTCGAGGGGGTGCCGGTCAAGGACGTCCGGTTTGCCGACGGGGAGCTGCCGGAGATCCGCTACGGACTGGGCCGTCGCGAGGTGGGCTGCAAAGTGCGGATCGTGGCCGACGCGAGCGGCCGCCGGACCTTCCTCGGCAATCGCCTCAAGCTCAAGCAGAAGGACCCGGTCTTCGACCAATACGCGATCCACACCTGGTTCGACGGGTACGATCGGTCGGTGGCGATGGAGAAGGGCTCGGCCAAGGGCGACTACATCTACGTGCACTTCCTGCCGATCACCAACAGCTGGGTCTGGCAGATTCCCATCACGGACACGATCACCAGCATCGGCGTGGTCACGCAGAAGCGGCATTTCGCCAAGTCGAAGTCGGACCGGGAAGCGTTCTTCTGGGAGGCCGTGGCGAGCCGGCCGGAGCTCCACGACGCGCTGAAGAACGCGACCCAGATGCGACCCTTCACCGACGAGGGCGACTACAGCTACGCGATGTCCGCCATCACGGGCGACGGCTGGGTCATGGTGGGCGACGCCGGCCGCTTTGTCGATCCGATCTTTTCCACCGGAGTCAGCATCGCGCTCAACAGCTCCCGGTTTGTCACGCCGAACATCCTCCGGGCGCTCGAAACCGGCGACACCAGTCAGGCCGCCTTCGCCGAGTACGCGGAGACGCTCCGGCGCGGCACCCGCAACTGGTACAACTTCATCTCGGTCTACTACCGGCTCAACGTGCTCTTCACCGCGTTCATCCGCGACCCCCGCTACCGGCTCGACGTGCTCCAGCTCCTGCAGGGCGACGTCTACGAAGAGGAGGAGCCGCCGGTGCTCGCGCGGATGCGGGGGATCGTCAAGGCGGTCGAGGAGAATCCCAAGCATCCCTGGCACGCGCTGCTCGGCGAGCTGACGGCCAACGCCTTCGCGCCCACCTTCTGACCGGCAGGCCCACGTCGGTCGATCGCCGGTGCCGCCGCCACACGGCGCTTGGGTCTCATCCCCCGCTCGCTCGTTTGGCGGCGCGCCAGTGAACGACGTCCTTCCCAACGACAGCTAGCGGCCTCGGTTGGCGAGGGCCGACTGGAGCAGCGCGACGGTGGTGGCGGGGTCGGCGACCTCGACGACCACCCGTCGATACTCGTCGTCATCCAGCTCGATCGACGGCCACCGTGGCGGTGATCACGGCCTAACGGCGGTCGGCGGTCGTCACGGGACGACCGGCAGGGTGATCCGCGACGCCTGCGCGCCGCCCCGGTAGACGTTCAAGGTCGGCGCCCGACTCGGCAGCTCGATGTTGTCCGCGTCCGCGCCCATGATCGCCACCCGGATCCGGTGCCCGGCGTTGAACACCGTGGAGGTCGGATGCAGGTCCATCTGGAGCTCAGCCGGCGTGCCCGCCGGCAGCGGCTCGAGGTCGCCCCGGAAGCTCCGCTGGAAGGGAAGACCCCGGTTGTCCCAGGTCGCCTGGCCGAGCTTCCGGTGCGAGGCCCGCAGGACGCCCTCCGTCACGTAGTGCGAGACGCCCGCCTGATCCACCTCTTCGAGCAACACGATCAGATCGGCGTCGCTGGTGCTCGAGGTGAGCCAGAGGGTCACGACCGGATGCCCGGTGACCGTGACATCGGCCGTGAGCGGCTCGGTGGTATAGGTGAGCGACTTCGCGTCGTTGGGCGCCAGGTCGGGATAGATCATCAGCGGGGCGCCGCCGACGGCGTTGTCCCAGCGGGTCTTGTCTCCCGTCGTGGTGGTGAGGTCGACCCGGTATCGGTCGGAGCCGGTTTGCTCCGGCTTGGTCGTGGTGAGCACGCCGGGTGAGCCCGCCGTGAAGTAGAAGTCGGTCGCCTGGGCTTCGGGAACGGGCCACTGGTTGGCCGACTTCCAGGACCACTTGCCGGGGTCGTCCATCACGGCGTAGTGGATCGGCGGCTCGTTCATGATCCCGTTGTCGATGCCCTTGAGCCAGTAGTCGAACCAGCGGTGCTGCTCGATCGCGGTGAGCCGGGCCCGCTCGACCATCAGCGCGCTATCGGGCATGCCGCCGTGCGACCAGGCTCCGATGCCGAGCTTGTCGGGGCCCTGGTAGTTGTTGAACAGCAGGGCGGCGTCGAGCACGAAGATGTCGTACCAGCCGTTCCAGTGATACGCCGGCACCTTGGCCTGATTGATCTTGTCCAGCACCCCCGAGGGGCCGTGGTGGGACCAGCTCATCTCGGGCGCCTCGTAGTCGCGGAGCTTGCCCGCGGCGTACTCGACCTGCACGTCCCAATTCTGCTTGTGCTCTTCGATGGCGTCCTCGAGCTGAGTGCCCTCGATGTCGGTCGCGACCTTGGGCGCCTTCCAGGTCAGATCGAGGTTCTTGGTCAACCCGCCCCAGTGGTCGATCATGTCCTTGCGGTAGACGCCCCCCGGGTAGAGCACGTCGTACATGTCGAGCGCCGCGACGTTCGGGAAGATCGCCTTGAGCGCCGGCGGCTGCTCGGAGGCCGCCATGTACTGGGTGATGCCGAGATACGAGCCGCCGTACATCCCGACGTTGCCGTCGCTCCAGGGCTGGGTCGCGAGCCAGTTGATGATCTCGGCCGCGTCCTTGGTCTCGGCCTCCGAGAAGAGCCCCTGGTAGCGGCCGAACGAGGCGCCGCCGCCCCGGACCTGCACCGCCGCCACGACGTAGCCGTGCTTGACCAGACGCTGGAGCCCCGGGTCGGCGTCGACCTGGGAGTTGATCGGTGGGAGCGAATCCGCCGCCGGACCGGCGAAGAAGCGTCGCAGCGCGCCGGGGTTGCGGTGATAGCGCGAGTGGGTCCAGACGACCGGGAACTTCTCGTCGACCGCCTCGCCGTTCACCGCGGGCCGGGTGATGTCCACCGCGAGCTTGACGCCGTCCCGCATCTCGACATAGCGGGAGGTGTTGACCCATTCCGGGAAGCGCTCCTCCGAATAGCCCTCGTAGCGACCGAACTCCGAGATCCTCTCGGTCGGCGGCGCGCCGGTCTCCCCGCCGCAGGCGGCAAAGGCCAGCAGAGCGACAATCAGGGGCAGGGAACGGATCGGCGTGAACGGCTTGAGCAGGTGCGGCATTGGGGCGGCTCCTCTTGGCGCGAATCGGGGTTCCGTTAGGGTACCGGCTCGAGAAGGACTTGTCGAGCAGCGGCCCGATGGAGGGCCACGCGCCAATCCTGCCGGTGGAGCTCCACCACTGGGACCTCCACGTCTGGCTCTGGAAGCCCAACCCGAGCGGGATGATGCAT
>JBFXAS010000254.1:0-7860 GCA_050184075.1 Gemmatimonadales bacterium | reverse complement strand
AAAGCGCGAGCCCGCCCGGATGTCGACCCGGACCTCGCTGGTCGGATTGCCGTTCGGCGCGTGAGCTTTTCCCATCACGAAGAGATCGACCCCGCCCGAGAGAAACGGCGTGTCGGGCGGAAAGGCGCCGTGCTCGGTCTCCATCGGCTCGCCTTCGATCGGCCACGGGTGCTCGTGGTCGAGCGAGAGCCGCTCCTGGTCGACGGTGAACGCCGGCCGGGCGATCACCGCGCCGAGCAGCGTGTCCTCGCCGAACGCGGTGTTGAGGAAGCGAGCCCCGAAGGGAACCAGGTTGACGAATTCGATGATCGTGTCGCGTCTAGCAGTTGAGCTTGACGCGCTCCCCGTTGAGGCGGACGTCGTCGTTCGCCTTGATGGCGACGTCGCCGCGAGTCGACGTGATCGTGGTGCTGTGCGCTTGGGTCGAGTGGGTGCCGCCGGCCCGCTCGACGATGTCGCCCGCGGCATGGACCTCGAAGCTCCCGCAACGGGCCTGGAGCGCGCCCTCCGTCACCAGCTCGATGCCGGCGGCCTCGAAGCGGAGCACCGGGCCCTTTTCGGTGAGCCGCACCTCGAGCTCGACGGCGCCCGCCGCCCCGCGGATGGTCACCAGCTCGCCCCCGCCCGGGGCGTCGCTGCAGACGATGGTCCGCCCGCTCGGCAGCTCGAGCCTGGCCTCCAAGTCGTTGTCCTGTCGCGGTTTGGGTATCGAGACCGCGGCGCTGACGGCGCTCGGGCCGTCGCGCTGGCTGTCGTAGCTCTGGCGAGTCGTCATCGGTCCGTCGCTTCGGGTTCCGGTGCTCTATGGGCGACAAAAAGGCGGCCCGGCCCTCAAAGCCGGGAGCGATCGGCGTCGCCGGGGGCGAGAGGGGGCCACGCCCCCTTGGCCTAGTTTGCCGTCGCCGCCCCCCTGACGCAACGGAGCCATGCCCAGAATCCGGGCGCCGGCCGGTTGCGAGATTGCGCGCCCGTTTTTCGGTGGACTGAGCCACGGGCCGTCGGTAGCTTGGCCGACATGATCACCATGCCGCCGCCGACCGAGATGGAGCGGGCCCGTCTCGACCGCGACCCGTCGTACGACGGGGTCTTCTTCGTCGCCGTCCGAACCACCGGGATCTTCTGCCGGCCTTCGTGCACGGCCCGCACCCCGAAGCCCGAGAACGTCTCGTACTTCCCGACGGTCGCCGACGCGTTGGGCGCCGGTTTCCGGCCCTGCAGGCGATGCCGGCCCCTCGAGACCAAGGGTCGAGCGCCGGCTTGGGTGCAGTCGCTCCTCGATCGGATCGAGGCCGATCCGACGGTCCGGATCACCGACGACGACCTTCGCGCGCGGGGCGTTGAGCCGGTGCGGGTTCGGCGCTGGTTCCAGGAGCACTACGGGATGACCTTCCACGCCTACGCGAGGGGACGCCGCATGAATCGCGCGTTCGAGCAGCTCAAGAACGGGGCGGGCGCCGATCAAGTGGCGTTCGAGCACGGCTTCGAATCGCTCTCCGGGTTCCGCGAGGCGTTCCAGAAGGCCTTCGGCACTCCGCCCGGTCAGGCGGAGGAGGCCGACCCGGTGGCCATCAGCTGGGTCGAGAGCCCGGTCGGGCCGCTGGTTGCCGGCGCCACCGAAGCGGGGATCTGCCTGCTCGAGTTCTCCGACCGCCGTCGTCTCGAGGAACAGCTCGAGACCCTTCGGCGCCGTCTCGGCCGGCCGCTCGTGCCGGGCGGCAACTCCCACCTGATCCGGCTCGAGCGCGAGTTGGCCGAGTACTTCCGGGGCGAGCGTCGCGAGTTCACCGTGCCGCTCCTCTATCCCGGGAGCGAGTTTCAGGTGTCCGTCTGGGACGAGCTCCAGCGGATTCCCTACGGCCAGACGATCAGCTATGAGGAGCTGGCCACTCGGGTGGGTCGCCCCGGGGCGCAGCGGGCGGTCGGGCACGCCAACGGCCAGAATCGAATTGCGATCGTGATTCCCTGTCACCGGGTGGTGAACAAGGGCGGGGCCCTCGGTGGTTACGGCGGCGGCCTCTGGCGGAAACAGATTCTGCTCGATCTCGAGCGCGGCGCGGTGCAGGGGAGACTGCCGCTCGGGCTCTGATTGCTGCCGCCGAGCTAGGAGACCGGTCGAGTCGCCCCGTTCTCACCGTAGCGGGTGCGGAACCGTGACACGCCGCCTCGCATCAGCCCGCCGCGGAACTCGAAGTGCGCTTCATCGAGGAGCCGGTTGCCGAGCGACGGCGCGGACCGCGCGCGGAGGTGCTGCATCAGCAGCGTGGCCCCCACCTCCGACGCCGGCAGCCAGATCCCGGCGGGTACTCCGGGGTAGAGGTGGGCGACCTCGGGTCGAAGCCTCGCTTCGCGGATCAGGCTCGGTGCCACGCGCGGTCCTCGGTGGGGGTTCCGAGAGTATGCCCGATCCGGAACGGTTCCGCCACCCCACGCGGCGGTCTTGGTATCCCGGTCGTGCCGTGGCGGAAGAACCGCGGCGGAAACGTTGTATCCAATTCGGGGTGCGGTGCGACCCGCTCAGCGCGCCGCCGGGTCCGTGCTCGGACCGTCGCCGGACCCGCGGCCGCTCAGGGTGAGTTGCTCGGCGGCTTCTCGCGGCCGCCCCAGCGCCCGATAGAGCTCCGCGAGGAACGCGTGCGCTTCACGCCGGTCCGGATGAGCGGGCGCCTGCTGCTCCGCCAGGACCTCGAGCGCTTGGTGTCCGATCCGCTCCGCGTCCGCGAGCTTTCCCCGCGAGAGCAGAATGGAGGCCAGGGCGATCTTGTCCTTGCCGACCAGGGCGTGCCGCTCGCCATGGAGTCGACTCCGCACCGCGATGCCGGCTCGCGCCAGGGACTCCGCCTCGGCCAGGCCGCCGGTCCGGTTGAGCAGTCGCGCGAGGGCCATCATGCTGCCCGCGGTCGCGCTGGTCTCGGGCCCGAGCGCGCTCCGCCGGATCGTGAGTCCCTCGCGCCGGAGCGCCAACGCCTCGTCCAGCCGACCCTGACGCGCCAGCTCGTCGGCGAGGTGCTCGAGTGAGGACGCGTAGCCCGTGGATTCGGTGCCCAGCTGGCTTGCGCGAATCCGGGCCGCCTCGCGGAGCAACGCCTCGGCCTCTTCGCCCCGATTTGCCCCACCCAGGAGCTCCGCGAGGTTCTCGAGGCCATGAACCAGGCCGATGTCGTCGGCGCCCAGGACGCGACGGCGGGTCTCGATCCCCTCGCGATAGCGACGCTCGGCGTCCTCGAGCCGCCCGTTGTCGACCAGCACGTCGGCGACGTGGAACTTGTGCCGCGCGGTCTCGGGGTCGTCTTCGCCGAGACTTCGGATCTTCATTCCGAGCGCCTCCTCGAGCGCGGCCAGACCTTCGGCCGAGCGCCCGAGCCGGTTGAGCATGAGGCCCACCAGCGCCACATCCTGCGCGGTCACCGGGTCGGCATCGCCGAGCACCGCGCGATCGATCTCGAGGGCCTCGCGGTAGTAGCGGAGCGCCTCTTCGTTCTGACCGAGATAGGGCATCAGGAAGCCGAGATCGCGGAGGCTGGCGGCGACCGCGGGATGCGAGCGCCCGTGGGCGCGGAGCTGCATCGCCAGCGCCTCTTCGTAGCGCGCTTTGGCGTCCCCGTAGCGCGAGAGCGAGCGCTGGACTCGTCCAATGTGCGCGAGGCTCGTGGCCAGGTCGCGATGGTCGCCCGGCAGCTGTGCGACGCGGAGTCGGTACGCCCGCTCGATCAGCTCCAGCGCCCGTTCGTATTGCCCGAGGTTGACGAACACCATCCCGAGCGCATCGAGCATGCTGGCCTGAAGGAGGGGCTGGTGGGAGAGCGCCTCGGCCTCGCGGACGCCCTGTCGAAGCAAGGCCCGGGCGACCGTGGTATCGACCGGACCCGCGGCGGGACTCGTCGCCTCGAAGAGCCCGATCACGAAGGTGGTGACTTCCTCGGATTCGGCGCGCGCCTGCTCCGCACGATCCCGTTCCCGCCGGGCGATCGCCGACTGCCAGGCGACGGCCGCGACGCCCACGATCGCGAGCAGCGCGGCGAGCGCCGCCACCGCCACGGCGGTCCGGTTTCGTCGCACGAATTTGCCGACTCGGTACCGCAGGGTGTCGGGTCGAGCCGTGACCGGGAGCCCGTCGAGATGCCGGCGGAGGTCCTGGGCCAGCCGCTCGGCCGACTGATAGCGACGGGCCGGCTCCTTGGCCATCGCCTTCAGGACGATCGTGTCGAGATCCCCCTGAAGCTCCCGCGCCCGCATCGTGTCGGCGCAGCTCTCGCTCGGCTTGGGCGGCTCGAGCTCGCAGATCGAGCGCTCCATCTCCGCGGGCGAGCATCCCTCGAGCCGATACGGCCGGGCGCCCGACAGCAGCTCGTAGAGGATCACGCCGAGCGCGTACACGTCCGACAGGGTGCCCACGCCGGCGCCCCGCACCTGCTCCGGGCTCGCGTAGGCCGGGGTGAGCCAGGGCGCGCTTCGGGTCCCGGCGCTCGACGCCTCCGCGTCGAGCAGCTTCGAGACGCCGAAGTCGAGCAGACGGGGGCGCCCGTCCGCTCCGACCATCACGTTGCTCGGCTTGAGGTCGCGATGGATCACCAGCTGCTGGTGGGCGTAGTGGACCGCGTCGGCGACCTCCGCCATCAGTCGGACGCGCTCGCTCGTGGTGCTGCCGGTCGACTCGGCGTGCTCGAGCAGCGTGGTGCCCTCGACGTACTCCATCGCGAGGTACGGCTGCCCCGCGGGTGTGCTGCCGCCGTCGATCAGCCGGGCGATGTTGGGATGTTCGAGCCGCGCCAGCACCCGCCGCTCGTGCGCCACGTGCTCGGCCAGCTGAGAGTCGAAGAAGCCGGGGCGGAGGAGCTTGAGCGCGACCCGCTGTCGGAAGCCGGCCTCCTGCCGTTCCGCGAGGTAGACGGTCCCCATTCCGCCCTCGCCGAGCCGGTGGAGAAGGCGGAACGGACCGACGCGCTCCGTCCGCGCGCCGTGCGCGGTCGTCGCGGCGTGGTGGAGGGACCCGTCGCCTTCCGCCGCGATCAGCGAGCGCACCTCGAGCGCGAGCTCGGCGTCTTCGGCCTGGAGCCGCTCCAGGATCTCGAGCCGCGAGCCGACGGGTGCGTCGAGGATCGCTCGGAGCCGGCGCCTCACCAGCTCGGTGTGCTCGGGCTCGGTCATCGCCCCAATCGATCGGTCATCGCCCCAATAAAGGGGTCGCTCCCCGGCCGCGCTACTGACGCCCTGGCGGGCCGGCGGAGGGTGCCCTCACCCACTCGCTGCGCGGTGGTTGGCGGCCCGAGACGTTCGGGTCGCCGATGGCTCAAGCCGCTCCGGTCGCTGGGGCCGGCAGCGATCCGCGCCGGCGGAGCCAGCGCCGCCCCGGTCTGGAAGGGCGCCTGCGTTTCGGCCCGGTGCGCCGGAACAGCAGCGACGGCACGATCAGCAACGCGCCGATCGTGCCCGCCAGGGTCCCGCCGGCCGTCGCGAGCGCGATCGATCCAAAGAGACTGTCCACCCTGGTGCCGACCGCGAGTGGGATCAGACTCGCGAGCGTGGTGAGGGTGACCAGGGTGATCATCCCCGCGCGATCCCGCGCCGCGTAGACCACCTGCGCCGCGCCGATCGCCTTCTCGCTCGCCCCGCCGATCAGCTGCTCCCGCGCGGCTCGCGCCCGCCGGCGCTCCAGCGTGCCGTGCACCAGCAGGATCGCCTGGTTCACAGCCAGACCCACCACCACGATCACCCCGACTGCCGCCTCCCGTCCGAACGACGTGCCCGTGGCCCAGAAGATCGCGGCCACCCCGGCGAGCGCCACGGGCAGGCTGGCGAGCACCATCAGGGCGGCCCAGGTCGAGTCGAACACCAGCGCCACGGCCAGCACCACCAGGGTCACGCCGAGCGCGAACACCAGCCAGAGCCCCTTGGCGCTGTCGTCGGTCTGCCACTCGAAGCGCTCGTCGTCGACCGAGTAGCCGGGCGGCGCCACGATCGATGCCATGAAGGCCTCGTGGGTCCGGTTGGCGAGCCGGGGCGGGCCGCGGAAATCGTAGCTCACGATCCGCACGTACTGCTGATCCTCGCGGCTGATCGCGGCCAGGCCTTCGCGCTCGCCCAGCTCGGACAGGTCGGCCACCTTGGCCGGCGCCTCGGCCGGGGTGGGCACGATCGCGCGGCGGAGCTCGTCGAGCGAGCGCTCCCGGGCGCCCTCGGCCTTGAGGTTGACGAGCACTTCCTCGCCGTCGAGCTCGAGCCGCTGGCCGCCCACCGCCCCGCTGATCTCGCGGGCCACCGCGCCCGCGAAGTCGCTCACGGTGACGCCCACTCGGGAGAGTGCGGCGCGGTCCGGCGTGAGGGTCACGCTCATCGCGCGCTCGGAGCGGAAGAAGCTCCCGGCGTTGATGTTCACGTCGCGCACCCGGGGAATCCGCTCCAGCCGCGCCTGGAGATCGCGCGCCACCTGCTCGACCCCGGAGTACGAGTATCCCAGCACCTTGATCCGGAAGCTCACCGAAGCGGAGCCGCCGCCGCTCGAGAAGATCGGGCCCCGGCCGAACACGCTGATCGTCGCGCCGCCGACGAACACGGCCCGCTGGGTCATCTCCTCCTGCATCACCAGCGGCAGCGCCGTGAGACCGGCCTCGCGCTCAAAGGTCACCTGCAGCATCCCGCGGCCGGTGAAGCCCTGGGTCACCACGCTCTGCACCCCGCCCTGCCCGACGGCGATCTGCTCGAACTCGCGCATCACCCGGTCGAGGCTCTCGGGGTCGGAGCCCCGCGGGAAGCCGACGCTCACGTTGAGCGTGGTCCGCTGGCCGAACCAGTCGCCGAAGGAAGACCGGGGCACCTTCTTCGCGAACCCGTATCCGGCCGCGATCAACAGCCCGAGCGACACGACGATGGTGGCCCAGCGCCAGCGGAGCAGTCGGATCAGGAGCCTGGTGTAGCCGCGGTGGAGCGGACGCCACTGTCGCCTGGCGAGACCGTGGCCCGCGCCCACCGCGGGGATCATGATCACCGACGCGGCCACCGACCATCCCAGGCCGAGCAGGAAGGCGGCGGCGAAGGGGAGGAATGCGGCCCGCGCGTCGCCCTGGAGGTAGAGGAAGGGGAAGAGCACCACCGCGGTGGTCAGGGTCGAGCCCAGCACCGCCGGGGTGATCTGCCGGCCGGCCGCCGCGCGCCCGTCCGGGGTGTCGGGCGCATGCCGGAGCCGCTCCACCACCACGATCCCGTTCTGGACCAGCACGCCGATCCCCATGCCGAGCCCGGCCAGGGTCAGGAGGTTTGCCGGGATCTCGAGCAGATAGAGGCCGAGCGCGGTGCCCGCGATCGCCACGGCGGCGCTTCCGACCACCAGCCAGATCGAGGTGAAGTTGCGGAGCACGAGGGCCAGCACCACGATCACCGCGAGGAACGCCACCGCGCCGCGGATCACCAGCTCGCGGAGCTGCTTGGCCAGCTCGACGCTCTCGTCGTTCTCGAGCCGGAAGGCGACGCCGGGCGGCAGTCCGGCCGCGGCTTCGACCATCGCCTGCCGCACCCGCCGCGCGGTGTGGATCGCGTCGGCGCCGGGCAGCCGATAGACGATCAGCCCGACCGCCGTGACACCGTTCAGTCGGTAGAAGCGGCCGCCGGCGTCCTCCTCGGGCCTGACCGAGGCCAGCTCGCCCAGCCGGAAGACCCGGCCGCTCCTGGCGCGGATCGGCAGCTGCTCCAGGTCGGTCAGCGCGCTCGGCTGGTCCCGGAGCGACACCGTGATCACGCTCGAGCCGCGCCGTTCTTCGCCGAGGGCCTGGACCATCCGCGCGTCGCGGATCGCCGCGGAGAGGAGCTGGGGATCGATCCCCAGCTGCCGCAGCCCGGCCGCGTCGTACGCCCCCGACCCCCCGGTCG
>JBFXAS010000253.1:0-7982 GCA_050184075.1 Gemmatimonadales bacterium | reverse complement strand
AGGCCGACCTGCTCGGTCTCCCGCATCCGCGGAGCTACGGTACCTTCCCCAGGGTGATCGCCAAGTACGTCCGGGAGGATGGGGCGATCACGCTCTCGGAGGCGATTCGGAAGATGAGCGGCTGGCCCGCCACCCGGATGCGGCTTGCCGAGCGGGGGTTTCTTCGGGCGGGCTTCTGGGCCGACATCGTGATCTTCGACTACGAGACGATCCAGGATCGCGCGACCTATCAGTCGCCGGTCGAGTTCCCGGCCGGGATCGACTACGTGATCGTCAACGGGACGATCGTGGCCGACCACGGCAAGCACACCGGCGCCAGGCCGGGCAAGGTGCTCTACGGACCGGGGAAGACCGCCCGGTAGCTCACCCGGCGCCGAGCCGGCAAGGAGGGGGAAGGATGCGCCTGAAGAACCCGACGGCCGCCATCGCCGCCGCGCTCCTCGCATGTTCCTGCGCTGAGCCGGCGGAGGTCGATCCGAGTGTCACCCTGATGCCCCCACAGGGCAACACTCGGGTGATCGACTTCACCACCGACGAAGGCACGTGGATGTCGGTGTCGGTCGCGCCGGACGGCGAGTGGCTGGTGTTCGATCTCCTCGCCCAGCTCTATCGCCTGCCGCTCGCGGGCGGCGAGGCGACGCCGCTGACCGCGAACAGCGGGACGGCGCTCAACTTCCACCCGGCCGTCTCGCCCGACGGGCGGCGGATCGCCTTCATCTCCGATCGCCAGGGGCAGAACAACGTCTGGACCATCGCGCCGGACGGCTCGGATCCGCGGCCGGTGTTCATCGATCTCGAGACCCGGTTCATGGCGCCGACCTGGGCGCCAGACATGAGCCGGATCGCGGCGGTGCGGGTCTATCCGACGCCGGGGCGCGGCTGGCACCGGCAGATTGCCGAGCTCTGGGAGCTGCCGCTCGACGGCGGCACGCCGAAGCGGCTGCTGGGTGACAAGCTCACCCAGTACGACTCGCCGCGCTACTCGCGGGACGGCAAGTATCTCTACTTCCAGGTCTCCTACTCGACCGGCGAGGGGCTCGGCATGCTGTTCGCCGGGCATCGGATCCAGCGGCTCGATCTCGCCACGGGCAAGGTCGAGAACGTGCGCTCGTCCGAGCCCGCGGAGCTGAGCCCCGCGTACGTCGAGGCGCTCCGCCGGACCGGCTGGGCCGCGGACAATGCGATCGATCCTCCGGCCGCGCTCGCGCCGGAGCCGTCGCCGGACGGCAGCGTGGTGGCCTTCGCGCTCGAGCGGCGCGACACGGCGTTCAGCTATCGCGGCCACGAGTACGCGCCCAGCACGGGCATCGTGACCCGCAACCTCGCCACCGGCGAGGAGACGACCCTGCTTGCGCCGGCCACCAAGGACCTCACCATGGTCAACGCCCAGTACGGCTACGGGGCGTTTCCGCGGTTCGCCTGGATGCCGGACGGCCAGTCGGTGGTCGCGGCCGAGGGCGGCAAGCTCCGCCGGGTCACGCTCGCGACGGGCGAGGTCTCGACGATTCCGTTCACGGCCAAGGTGCATCGCGTGATCTCCGAGGCGACCCGGAGCCGGGTGACGATCGTCGACTCGAGCTTCCGGGCCCGCGCGATCCAGTGGCCGAGCGCCTCGCCGGACGGGAGCAAGCTGGCATTCGTCGCCGCCGGGCGGGTCTGGGTGATGCCGCTGCCGTCCGGAACGCCCACGCCGCTCACCGCGCCGACGCCGGGTGTGGTGCAGCTGACGCCCGCCTGGTCTCCGGCGGGCGATTCGATCGCTTACGCCGTCTGGAGCACCGAGGACCGCGGTGAGATTCGGATTGCCGCGACCGCCGGCGGAGGCTGGCGCCGGCTCACCACCACGCCGGGCGAGTACCTCTACCCCCACTGGTCGCCGGACGGCGAGTGGGTTTACGCGAGCCGCGGTCCGACCCAGCCCAACGACGGCTGGGGCGGGGTCTGGGACCGGCGAGAGGGTTGGAGCGCGGTGCGGGTCGGCCGATCGGGGGGCGCGCCGTCGTTCGTCGCCACGATCAACGCCCCGGTGCCGACCTACTTCGGCCCGGGCGGCCGCCTCTACTATCAGTACCAGGACCGGACCGACAGGACCCAGGCGATCCTCTATTACCCGTTCCCGACGGACTCGGGGCTGGCGCTCACCATCACGGTGCGCTCGGTCGAGCCGGCGGGCGGCACGCCGCAGGTTCACGCGGTCTTTCCGGCGCGCTGGTCGCTCGGCAACGAGCCGGTGCTCTCGCCCAAGGGCGACTGGGTGGCGTTCCAGGCCGGTCGGTTCCTCTACCTGGACCCGATCCGCGCCCAGGGCGAGGTGCCCGAGATCGATCCCGACCAGAACCGCGAGGTGCCGGGGCGGCGGTTCGTCGATCCGCGGGGCGGGATCTATCAGAGCTGGCGCGACAGCGTCACGCTGCAGTATGCGTCGGGCCCGCGGTACGTCACCTACAACGTGGCCACCGGGGCGCTCTCCACCGTCGACATCGAGCTCGAGATCCCGCGCCCCCACCCGACGGGCGCCATCGCGCTCACCAACGCCAAGATCGTCACGATCGACAGCGGGCGGGTGATCGATCGCGGGACCGTGGTGGTGCGCGGGAGTCGGATCGCGTGCGTCGGGAGCTGCGACACCACCGGCGTGGATCGGGTCGTCGATCTCTCTGGCAAGACCATCATTCCCGGTCTCTTCGACCTCCACGCCCATCACACGGGCGACGAGAGCGGGGTGATCACGGCCGATCGCTGGCGCTCGCGGATCGACCTCGCCTACGGCGTCACCACGATTCTCGATCCCGCGGGCGACTCGCGCTCGGCTTTCCCGCTGGCGGAGCTGATCGCGGCGGGCGGCCTGCTCGGGCCGCGGACCTACAGCGTGGCCGAGCTGCTGATCCACCCCGGCGTGGCCTGGGGTGACGAACGGATCGTCCGCACGCAGGAACAGGCCAACTGGGAGATCGATCGGCGAGCCGATTGGGGAGCGATCAGCCTCAAGAACTACCGCCAGACCGGGCGCTGGCAGCATCAGATGCTGCTGGCGGCGGCTCGACGCCGGCCGATCACGATGACCAGCGAGGGAGGCCCCCTCTACTTCGACGTCGGTCTGATCATGGATGGCCAGACGGGCTGGGAGCACCTGATCGCCAATCTGCCGATCTACGCGGATGCGGCCCGCTTCTTCGGGCAGGCGGGCGCGGTCTACTCACCGACCGTGATCGTCGCGGGGCACGTGCTCGGCTCGATGCACTGGTATCGTCCTCGCCACGACCTGATGGGCGACGCCAAGTATCGGCGCTACATGCCCGAGTGGCAGATCCGGGGCCGTACCGCGGGTGACGCGATGGTCCCGAAGTCGAGTCTCTCCTACCCGATCATCGCCGAGGGACTGGCGGACATCGTTCGCTCGGGCGGACGGGGCGCGCTGGGTGAGCACGGCGAGCAGCAGGGCATCGGGACCCACTGGGAGCTCTGGAGCTACGGCGAAGCCCTCACGCCGCTCGAAGCGCTGACGGTGGGGACGTTGCACGGCGCCTACTTCATCGGCCTCGACCACGAGCTGGGCTCGATCACCGCGGGCAAGCTCGCCGACCTGGTGGTCTTGAACGCCGATCCGCTCGAGCGGCTCGAGAACAGTGCCGACATCGCCTACGTGATGAAGGGTGGCATCCTCTATGACGACGACACCCTGACGGAGGTCTGGCCCGGGCGGTAGCCTAGCGTGCGGCGGCGGGGCTCGGCGCGCCATCTTCGGCGCGCGACTCAGCGCGCCGGAGCGGCGCCAGCCGCGGCACGGCGCCGAGCCAGTAGAGGCCGTTGGCCATGATGCAGAAGCCAGTGGCCGCGAACCAGACCATGGCCACGCCGACGAAGCCCGTGAAGGCGAGCCACCAGGGGCTGTGGACCAGCGAGAGCGCCGAGGCGACGGAGATGTTGATCCCGACCGCCAGGTAGATCCGCCGCTCGAGGTACCAGCGGTCGGTCTGCATCCGATACCAGCGGCTGCCGGGCTCGTCGCGGCCGAGCGCGGGGCGGACGCCCAGCCGGTACAGCACGTTCCCCACCGGGCAGAAGCCGGTCAGCGAAACGCCCACTGAGGCTACGCCGGTTGCGATCACCAGAAGGACCCACCAGGGGTCCGCCCAGAGGGCGAGCCCAGTGCCCGCCAGCAGCACGATGCCGGCGATCAGCCAGACCGTGCGCTCGATGTACCAGTCCGAGGTGGGCACGATGTAGATGCCCCGCCGAAACGCCATCACTCGCCTCCTCGAGACCCGGCGCCGCCGCATCGCGCGCCGATGGCTTCAAGGAGTGAGCCTGGCGGGGTGAAGCGGCCTTGAAGCGGGGGTGAAGATTCGGACCCCACCGTCCCCGACCGGCGGCCGAGGACGGTGGGTCTGAAAGCTGGATTAGTGCCCGTGAATCACAATGCTGCCGCCGCTCAGCGCCGTGAGCGGGTCGGCGTCGTCGGTATCGCCAACCTGGTTGTCGAACAGCACGCCGGCGTCGCTCCAGATGCGCATCCGAAGACGATCCGGTGAGCCGTCGATGGCCGACATCATGAACTGGTAGCTGCCCGTCCCGTTGACGGTGCCGGTGCCTTTGTACATGGCCTTGCCGCCGGCCACGATCAGCCAATCGTAGGCGATGGAGTGGAAGTTCATTCCTGCCGCGTGGAACTGGAACTCGGTGTTGCCGTCTGGCGTCGACGCACCCCGCTTGTACTTGGCGACGAAGCCGAAGGTCGCTTTGCCCGCCAGGCTCGGGTCGAGCGGGTATGAGCCCGGCGCGGCGTCGATCCATCCGCCGCCGGTCACAAAGCCGCCGGTCGGATCGTAGACCACCACGAAAACCTGATCCGTGGCGGTCTCGCCCAATGGGTCGGTGACGGTCACCCCGATTGTGTAGACCCCGGGCGTCGTGTAGTCAAAGTTCCCCGTGCAGATCCCGGCGCCGTCAGCCTCCTCAACGAGGCCGGCGGTGGTTCCGGCCTCCCAGTCGATGTCGCAGGTGTGGGTGTCGAAGACGTCGGGATCGGTGAGGTCCGCGGCCAGGTGCACCGTGGCCACGCCACCTGACATCGCCACCAGCTGGCCGTCGATCGGAGTGGTGATGGTGACCGCCGGCGGCGAGTTGTCGCCGCCGGGGAAGACAATCAGGCTCGGCGACCCGGCGGGGCCGGTCGGTTCCGAACCGCAGGCGGCGACGAGCGGGGGGATCGCGGCGCAGAGGCCGGCGAGCCGACGCGAGAGCTTGTGGCGAAAGGTCATGGGTGGATCGCTCCGGGTTGGGTGGATGACCCGGGCCGTGACAAGAACTATGCCGATCCGGCGCCGACCCCTGAGCTGCAAACGATTGCCGCTCGTGCTCTTTGCTCACCGGGTTGGCGAGTGAAGGCGGGCCGCCGTGGAGTGCAAGCCGTGGCACCAAGGCCGCCGCCCGCAGGGTCGCGTGCGGCGGACTGTTGATTGCTGCAAGGCATCGACTGGGCTGTCAGGGAGCCGCGGCGGGTGTCGCCACCGACCGGGCGGTTGCCCGGGCTCCGCGGGCGCTCCCCCCGTTGTCCCGAGTGTAGGTCAGCCACCCGTGAATGTCGGGCACCCGACCGTGCACCGCGTCGAGGAAGCGCCGCTGCAGATCGCGGGTGATGGGGCCCGGCATGCCGTTGCCCACCGGCCGTTTGTCGACGCTCCGAACCGGCGTGACCTCGGACGCGGTCCCGCAGAAGAAGACCTCGTCGGCCAGGTAGAGCATCTCCCGCGGCATGGCTTCGATCCGCACCTCGAGGCCGGCCTCGCGAGCAAGCGCGATGATCGCGTCGCGGGTGATGCCCTGGAGGATCGAGGCGCTCACCGGCGTGGTGTAGAGCACGCCACCGCGCACCAGGAAGACGTTTTGTCCCGACCCCTCGCTCAGCATCCCGTCGGGCCCGAGCGCGATGCCCTCGGCGAAGCCGTTGGCCAACGCCTCCATCTTGATCAGCATTCCGCTCAGGTAGTTGCCCGCGATCTTGGCCATCGTGGGCAGCGTGTTGGGCGCGACCCGGTTCCAAGTGGACACGCAGACGTCCACGCCCTGCTCGATTGCCCCGTCGCCGAGGTAGGCGCCCCACGGCCATCAGGGCAGGTCCACCTCCACCGGGCTCGCGAACGGCACCATGCTCGCCGCGCCGTAGCCTCGGATCACCATCGGGCGGAGGTAGGCGGAGTTGAGGCCGTTCTTCTCGATCAGCTCGGAGCAGGCGCGGACCAGATCCTCCACGGAATAGGAGACCTCCATCCGATAGATCTTGCAGGAGCCGAGCAGCCGCTCGAGATGGTGGTCCAGCCGGAAGATGGCGGGCCCGTCCGGGGTCTCGTAGCAGCGGATGCCCTCGAAGATTGCCGAGCCGTATTGCATCGAGTGCGCGAGCAGGTGGACCCGGGTGTCGTCCCACGGAATGAACGAGCCGTTCTTCCAGATCCACTCTGTCGGGGTGAGTGTGTGCATTGGGGCCTCGGTACCGCGGTTGAATTCGGGAACTCGGTCGCCCAAGTCTCGCCGAGGCCCGGCTGATTCGCCAGGCCCCATGACTCAGGGCAGCTCGATCCGAAGCTCGCCGCCCGACGCGGAGACCCGAGCCGCGGCGAAGCGGAACGAGGCCAGAGCAGACGCCAACTCGACTCGCTCGAGCCCAACCGGCTCGGCGCCGGGCTCCACCCGCTCGCCGGCCGATCGGAGGGTCACGTCGGACGCCGGGCCGATCACCGCAGTCCAGGTGCCCGCCTGGCGGTCCTCGACCGACCCGGTCGTGAACTCGCCGTCGATCCGGTCGCCCGAGCAGAGGTGAACCCATCGGGTATGGAGGAAGCGTCCGGCGCCAGCCGGGAGCAGGTTCTGCGGATCGATTCCACAGAGGCCCGTCCAGCGCTCACCGAAAGCCAGCACCAGCCGAAGGCCGGGTTGTGCGAGCAGGCTGTCGGCGACGGCCCGCCGGCTGGATCGGAGCCGATCGATGCCCTCGCGGGCCCGCTCCGCGAGATCCTCAGGGCCGTGGCGGCTCCCCGCCCGGGCGAGCAGCTCCCGCTCGGCCGCACGGAAGCCGGTGGCCTCGGCCAAAGCGTCCTGGAGGGTCCGGTTCTCCCGAACCAGCGCGGCCTTCCACCCGGGGCTGGCGAGCCGGTCCAGCAGGAGGGCGCTCGCCGCCCCGGTCACGTAGTACCGGAGCCGGATCGAGCGCTCGACCTGGCTCGGCAGCTCGACCAGTCGCTCCGCCAACCGCTTCGCTCCCTCGGCCGGGTCCGCGTACCGCGCGCGCACCAGCGCGTACTCCGCCAGACCCTCGTTGAGCTCCGCCTGCTGCTCGAACTCGGCGAGCCGCGCCTCGAGTCGCCGATGGCGCCACTCGCGCGCCGCGACGTACTCGCGCGCGAAGCGAGCCGCGTCTTCCCGGCCAGGAGCGAGCAACGCGTCGCGAAGCAGCGCGAGCTCGA
The DNA here is from genome assembly GCA_050184075.1 of Gemmatimonadales bacterium. GTDB lineage: Bacteria > Gemmatimonadota > Gemmatimonadetes > Gemmatimonadales > GWC2-71-9 > SHZU01. The sequence goes on along the minus strand of JBFXAS010000253.1, from coordinate 519 downwards.
GAAAGAAGCCCGCATCGTTGTCGGTGTCGAAGACCGGGTACTGGGTGACCAGGAAAGCGTTCTCGCCCTGTCCGAAGCGCCGCCCGACCTTGGCCACGGTCCGCTGGAACGCGTGGAACGCTTCGTGGGCGGCGAGCCCACGGAGGGCGGCCGAGTCGAGCGAGCCGGCAGCGAATTGGGCGACCTGGCGGTGATCGAGCTCGATGCTCGTGTTGGCGGCGCTCGGGTCGTTGCCTGCGCGATGGAGCGCGCCCGGGAAGGGCGAGGCCTCGAAGCCGGTCGGCGGCCGGCCCCGCCAGCCGAAGAGCAGGGCGCCGTCGTCGCCGAATCGCACCAGCATGGGGATGCTGTCCGGCCGGTAGTCGGGCCAGATCGCCGGCCCGAGGGTGGGACCATCGGCCACCAGCGCCCCGATCACGCGCGCCACCTCGCGGGCCCGCGGCCCGGTTGCGGGGGTCTGGGCCGTGAGGGGAGCGGCGAAGCCGGTCGCATACGAAAGATTTCGTACAATGAAGCGAA
>JBFXAS010000252.1:0-7989 GCA_050184075.1 Gemmatimonadales bacterium | reverse complement strand
TCAACGTCAACACCGTCGACGATCTTCGGACCGCCAACGCCGAGCCGTAATGCGACTGTTCTCCATCGTCGGCCACAAGAACGCCGGGAAGACCACCCTCCTGGTCGTGCTCGCCAAGGAGCTCGGCCGGCGGGGGCATCGGGTCGCCACCATCAAGCACGCGTCGGAGCCCGTCGACATCGATCGCAAGGGCACCGACAGCTGGCGGCACCTGCACGAGGGCATGGCCGACGGCGTCCTGATCGCCGCGCCCAACCTCCGCGTGGTCCTGGAGCGCCGGCCCGACGACACCGGTCCGATCGCCCTGGCGCTCGAGCACTTCGCGGATCGCGACCTGGTGATCGTCGAGGGCTTCAAGCGCTCCCCCCTCCCCAAGATCGAGGTCTACCGGAGCGGGGTGGGCCCGAGCCCGCTCGCCCTCGACCCTTCGATCCCGGGACCCTGGATCGCGCTCGCCACCGACAGGCCCGTGGCCGAGGCGCCCTGCCCCGTGCTCCGGTTCACCGACACCATGTGGCTCCAGCTCCTCGCCTCGCTCGCGCTGGAGCGGGCGCTCGACCCCGGCGCCTAGCCAGGTGCGCACCGGCCTCTCCGCCAGGGAGGCGGCGCTGGAGATCGTCGGCAGGGTCGCCCGCCAGCCCAACCTGAGGATCCCGCTCGACGACGCGCTCGGCGCCGTGCTGGCCGAGCCCGTGGTGAGTCCGATCGACGTCCCCTTCTTCACCAACTCGGCGATGGACGGCTACGCCGCCCGCGCGGACGACGTGCGCGGCGCCAGCCAGGCCCACCCGGTCCGACTCGAGGTGATCGATCGGATTCCGGCCGGCGGCCGGGCAAGCCGGTCGATCGGACCAGGCCAGTGCGCCCGGATCTTCACCGGCGCGCCGCTCCCTGAGGGGGCCGACTCCGTGGTCCGGCAGGAGGACACCGACCAGGGCGAGCGGGTGGTCACCATCCACAAGGACCGGGACGCAGGCATCAATTGGCGCCGGGCCGGCGAGGATATCGCCCGCGGCAGCCGGGTGCTCGAGGCCAGCACCCTGCTGGGCCCGGCCGAGCTCGGCGTGCTGGCGTCGCTGGCGGTGAGCCACCCGTTGGTGGTGCGCCGACCCCGGGTGGGGATCCTGGCGAGCGGAGACGAGATCGTCGACGTCGACCAGCCCGATGAGATCCTCTCGGGCGCCAAGGTCGCCAGCTCCAACACCCACACCCTCACCGCGCTGATCCGGCGGGAAGGGGCCGAGCCGGTCAACCTCGGCATCGCGAGGGACACGCCCGAGAGTCTGCGGGCACACCTCCAGGCCGGCCAGGAGTGCGACCTGCTGATCTCCACCGCCGGGATCAGCGTGGGCGAGCACGACCATCTCCGCGACGTGCTCGAGTCGCTTGGCGGCACGATTCATTTCTGGAAGCTCCGAATGCGACCCGGCGCGCCGGTCGGCTTCGGCAGTCTGGGGCCCTTGCCCTGGATCGGGCTTCCCGGAAACCCGGTCAGCACGATGGTCACCTTCGAGCTCTTCTGCCGCCCGGCGATTCGCAAGATGGCGGGGCACGTCCTCCCCTTCCGCGCCGGAACCCCGGTGAGGGTGGCCGAGCCGATCCGACTCGGCCCCAAGCTGCAGCATTTCCTCCGCGCGGTGGTCGGTCCTGGCGAGCAGGGTCTCGAGGCCCGGCTCACCGGACCCCAGGGATCGGGCATCCTGACCTCGATGGTGGCCGCGAACGCGCTCCTGGTGGTGCCCGAGGGCAAGCACGACACCGCGCCCGGCGAAATCCTGACCGCGATCGTCAGGGAGGCGACCGAGTCCGCGGCCGAGCCGCCGTTCTGACGCCGCGGTGACACGACGGCTCCAACCGGGGTCAACGCTCGGAGCGAGCCAACCCGGAGTCCGCATGCCCCGTCTCACCCTCGTCCTGCTGCTCCTGGCTGCCGGCTGCGATCGGCTTGCCGTTGTAGTACCGCCTGCCGACGACTCGGCCATTCCGGAGCTCCGCAGGGAGCGCTATCGCGAGGCGGCCAGCCGACTCGCCGCGCGGGAGCTCCCGCCGGACGCGGGGCCGGAGCTGCCAGCCGCCCTGGTCGAGAGCTTCTACGCCCGACTGGTGCTGGTCGACAACGCCCACGAGCTCCCCGCCCGCGACACGGTGGTCGAGGTCTACGCCATCGCCCCGCTCCGGCCCGCCGTGCGCTCGCTCGCGGTGGGTGTCGACCGGGACGCCGGGTGGATCGACGCCTGGCGCGGCGGGCAGCCGCTCACCGGTCTGGCCCCGGTCGACGAGCTGGTGCGCCGGTTCGGGATCACCGTGGATCGCTGCTACGCCTTCGCCTCGGTCGAATACACCAGCTGCGCCCTGACGACGGATCGCCCCGTGTTCGTGCCCGGGCTGGCCCGGCTCTTCGCACCGCTCGATCGGGTGCGCTACGCCGAGCCGAACGGGCTGGTGGGCGACGGCAACGATCTCGCGGCGACGCGCGAGGCGGACGCGGTGGTGCTCGCCTACTCGGTCGGCTCGGGAGACTGCCCGGCGGGCTGCCTCCATCGTCGCTTCTGGCGCTTCCGGGTCTTCGACGACGGCCGGGTCGCCTACTTGGGAGTCGACGGCACCCCGCCCTGAGCCGACCCGCGGCCGGGCCGGCTTGTTGTTGACAGTCGACATCATGATCTTCATATTGTCGACAGTCGTCAACAAGCCAGGCGCATGAGTCCCGCTCGCACCGATCGACTGCAGGGCACCCTCGACCTCCTGATCCTCCAGACCCTCGCCGGCGGCGATCCGCTCCATGGCTGGGCCATCGCGCACCGGTTGGAGCAGCTCTCGCGCGACGTTTTCCAGATCGGGCAGGGCTCGCTCTACCCGGCGCTCCACCGGCTCGAAAACGATGGGTACGTCGACGCCGATTGGGGGGTGAGCGAGGCCGGGCGCCGGGCGCGCTTCTATCGCCTCACGACCCGAGGCCGACGCCAGCTCGAGCGGGAGCGGGCCAGCTGGGAGAGCTTCGCCGCCGCGGTCACCCGCGTGCTCCGACAGGGCTGAGGCTGTGCCGTCGGTCGGCCGGAAGCTGCTCCGTCGACTCCGGGCGCTGGTGCGCCGGCGGAGGCTCGACGACGAGCTCGACGACGAGCTGGCCTTTCATCTCGCGATGGAGGTCGAGCGCTACCTGGCCGACGGACTCGAGCCGGCCGAGGCGCGGCGTCGCGCCAGGCTCGCCTTCGGCGCGGTTCAGGATCATCGCGAGGCGACCCGTGACGCCCGTGGGCTCGGGGCCCTCGACGATCTGCTCCGCGACCTGCGCCATGGAGCGCGAGGCCTCCGACGCCGGCCGGGCTATGCCGTGGTGGTGCTGCTCACGCTCGGTGCCGGCGTCGGGGGCTCGGCCGCGATCTATGGCGCCGTGGACGGGATCCTCCTCACCCCGCTTCCTTATCCGGCCCCCGAGCGAGTAATGGGGATCTGGCAGACCGATCTCGCGAAGGGACTCGAGCGGCTCGAGCCCTCGCCGGCCAACTTCCTCGACCTGCGCGACCGGACCCGGTCGTTCCGCAGCCTCACCGCGATGGAGCCGTTCGGCTTCGATCTGCAGGGCGACGAAGGGCCGATCTACCTCCCGAGCTGGCTCGTCTACCGGGATTTCTTCGAGACCTTCGGGATGAGGCCGTCGCTCGGCCGCCTGCCGCGTCCCGACGAGTACGACGAGGGGGCCACGCCCGTCGTGGTGCTCGGCCACGGCGCGTGGCAGCGGTGGTTCGGGGCCGACTCCGGCGTGATCGGGCGGGCCTACCAGATGGACGGGCTGGCGCGAACCGTGGTCGCGGTGATGCCTCCCGAGTTCGCGATGCCGAGAGCCGACGTGGTGTGGGCTCCGAAGCTCGTGACGGGATGGGAGCGACAAGCCAGGTCCAACACCTTCTACACGGTCTTCGGCCGGCTCGCTGATCACGCCACGCCGGAGACGGCCGCCGCCGAGCTCGAAACGCTGGCGGCATCGCTCCGGCTGGAGCATCCCCGGATCAACGCCGGACTCGGTCTCGTCGCGGTGCCCCTGCCGATCCAGGTGGTGGGCGAGGCCCGCGACGCGATGCTGTTGCTGCTCGGGGCCGTCGGACTGGTGCTCCTGGTGGTGATGGCGAACGTGGGCAGCCTGCAGCTCGCCCGCGCCGCCGGACGCGCGCGCGAGTTCGCGCTCCGCGGAGCGCTCGGCGCGGGACGGAGGCGGGTGATCCGCCAGCTGGTGACCGAGAACCTGCTCCTCGCCGGGCTCGCCACCGTGCTGGGCTTCGCGGTGGCCCGCGCCGCGCTGGCCGGAATCCGGTCGCTCGCGCCCGCCGGATTCCCTCGGCTCGACCAGCTCACCGCCGACGGCCACGTGCTGCTCTTCGCCGGCCTGGTGAGCGCGATCGTGGTCCTGAGCGCCGGGGTCTGGCCCGCGCGGGTGGCCACCGGGATTCGGCTCCACGACTCGATGGGCAGTGGCGGTCGGACGACCGGCGGCCCGCGGCTCGGACGAGCGCACGGTGGGCTGGTCGTGCTGCAGGTCGGCTTCTCGCTGGTGCTGCTGATCGGGGCGGGACTCCTCACCCGGAGCTTTCTTACCCTGCTCCGCGAGGATCGGGGCTTCCGAGTCGCGGGCACCGTGACCTTTACGGTGCAGAGCTGGAGCTATTACGACGCCCCGGCGGCGCGGGTGCGGTTCGTGGGCGAGGTGCTCGATCGGCTGCGCTCGACGCCGGGAGTGCGCGCCGCCGGCATGCTGTCCGCCGTGCCGCTCGCCGCCAGCATCGGGGCTGAGCACACGGCGCTCGCCGTCGACGGGCTCGAGGCGACCGAGCCGAACGGCGCGCAGCGTCAGGTGCATTACGTGGCCGCCACGCCCGGGGCGCTCGAGGCGCTGGCGGTTCCCGTCACGGCGGGCCGCGGTCTCGAGGCCCGAGACCGGGCCGACGCTCTGCCGGTGGCGCTGGTGAATCAGGCGTTTGTCGCCCGGTACTTCGGGGAGCTCGACCCGATCGGCAAGCGGATCGCCGTCGGCGTACTGCGGGGCGGCACCCCGCCAACCCGGCGCGAGATCGTCGGCGTGGTCGGCGACGTGCGGCGGCTGGCGCTCTCGGAGGCCCCGTTGCCCACCGTGTATCTGCCGCTCGCACAAGCGCCCACCGGGGCCAACGCGTTCGTGATCCGCGGCGAGGGAGACCCGATGGCTCTCCTCACGGCTGGGAAGCGGATCCTCCACGCCGTGAATCCGGCGATCCCCGTCTACCACGAGGCCACCATGGCCGAGCTGGTCGGCGCCTCGGTGCAGGATCGGAGCTTTCTGCTCGCTATCCTGGCGGGCTTCGCCACGCTCGCGCTCGGGTTGGCAGCCGCCGGGCTCTTCGGACTGATGAGCTACCGGATCAGCGATCGCACCCGCGAGATCGGGGTCCGGATGGCTTTCGGGGCCGGACGGGGTCGGGTTCTCGCGATGGTCCTGCGGCAGGGAGCCGCGCTGGCCGCGACCGGGATCGCGCTGGGTCTCGCCGGATCGGTGGCGGTGACCCACTCGCTGGCGAGCCGCCTCTACCGGGTGGCGCCGCTCGATCCAACCACCTTCGGATTGGCGGCGCTGGTCCTCCTCGCCACTGCGCTCCTGGCCACCTGGTACCCGGCCTGGCGCGCCTCCACGATCGATCCGATCCGCGCGCTCGGCTCCGACTAGCCCAGCTTGTCGAGCAGGGCCGGCAGGCTGAGCGAGTCGGCCTGGGCCTTGATCCGCTCCTCGAGCGCGGGGAACCTGGCCCGCCCTTCCGCTCGAAGCTCCTCGAACATCGCGCGGAGGTCCTGGCCCGAAAGCTCCCGGCCCTGTGCGTAGTAGCGCTTGGCCACGTGGCCGAGCGCGTAGGTCGTGGCGAAGGCGAAGGCGGCGCCCGTCACGGTGCCCGCCGCGCCACCGACGGTGCGTCCGAGCAGACCACCGAGGGCCCGTCGGGCGCCGCCCTCGAGCACCTGCGCGGCGGCGCCGATTCCGACGGCCTTGGCCAGGTCGCGAACCTGCTCCGCGCCCGGCCGGTCACCGAAGTCGGCGCCGATCCGGTGCACCATCCGCCCCTGCACCGCGACGACCAGCAGCCCGGCGAGGGCCTGGGGCAAGAGCTCCAGGGCACCTGCCAGCATTGCCGAGCGCTCGATCAAGCCGTCGAGCGCAGCCTCCGGATCCAGCGCCGGCAGACCCGCCTGGGAGGGGCGACCGCCGGCGGTCTCGACGAGCGGCAGGTCGGGAGCGTCGAGCGTCGGCGCGGCGGGCGGGGTGCGGGCGACGTTCTCGCCGGCCTTCCTGACCGCCTTGGCGAAGGCCTCGTCGAGCCGAAGCGAGCTGGCCAGGTCGTCCAGGAACTCCTGCTCCTCGGTGGTGGCGATGCCGTCGGCATTGCAGACCGAGACCGCGAGCTCGAAGGCCGCGCGGCGGCCCTCCTCCGAGCCGATCCTGCCGATCGCGTCGGACAAGCGAACCTGACCCGCGAGGATCTTCCGGGTGAGCACGCCGTGCTCCTCCGTCCCGAGGGACGCCGCGAGGTCGGCCAGCCTCGCCCGCTCTTCGGCCTGCCGGCGCCCATCGGCGAGCGCGGCGATCAACGCCACAGTGGAGATCGCCTCGGCTTCGTTGCTGGGAATCACTGGCACGCTCCGTTCGAGTTGGCTCGGCCAATGTACCACGGAACGCGGGCGGGCGGCTCGCCGGCCGCACCGCCCGCGCGCGAGGCAGTTCTAGTGCACCATGAAGGGAATTGAGGCGACGGTCCGGTCCCACTCCAGCTTCAGCACTCCGCCGCCGGAGCCTGGCTCGATCTTGATCGTGAACTGCTCCACGACCTCGGGCAGGCTCGCGACCCGCATCGGCACGCGGGCGTGGTCCTGGGACTCGTCGTAGCTGGTGCCCCACTGACCGGTCTGCTTGTTGATGATCAGCTGCCAACCGTCGGCGGCGGGCAGGGTGTAGAGGGTGTAGGTACCGGCCGGCACCATGGTGGAGCCGAACATCAGCGGCTTGTCGGTGACCAGATGGGTCGCCTCGTTGGCTCCGGTGCGCCAGACGCGACCGTAGGGCACCAGCCCGCCGAAGATCTCACGGCCGCGCTTGGACGGACGGCCATAGTCCACCAGCACGTTGGCGCCGGCGACAACGGCCCGCGTGGTGTCGCGCGGCGAGGCCTGCGCCTCGGCGCGATCGACCAGGCTGATGCCGGCCGCAATGGCGAGTGTGAGAGTTCCAAGGAGAATGCGCACGTCGGGTACCTCCGAATTCGGGAAGCGGTCGATTTGTCGGCTCGGGTGGCCGGCGCAGGCCGGCGCCCAATTGACACCAAAATAGTCGGCTTTTAGCTTTCCGGACCAGAAGGGGAGTAGCCCATCCGCCGCAGGTGAGGGCGGACCGCTCGATCGTCAAGACTGTCGGTCAACGACCGGCACGGTCGGGTGGGAACGGGAGACCGTTACGGCAAGACCTTCGCCTCGACCTGCCGCTCGGCGGGTCGGTCGGCGGGGGTCTTTTTCGTGCAAGGGATACGTGCGTTCGGAGGACGCAGATGAACAACATGAAGACGGCGGTGCTGATGGCGGGGCTGATGGCCCTGTTCCTGGCGATCGGCCAGCTGGTGGGCGGCAACCAGGGGCTGGTGCTCGCCCTGGTGATGGGCTCGCTCTTCAACCTCGGGATGTTCTTCTTCTCGGACAAGCTGGTGCTCAAGATGTACGGGGCCCGGATCGTGACCGAGCAGGAGGCGCCCGAGCTCTATCGGATGGTGGATCGGCTCCGGCAGCGCGCCGGACTGCCGATGCCGACGCTGGCGGTGACCAACCAGCCCCAGCCGAACGCCTTCGCCACCGGCCGGAGCCCGTCGAAGGCGGTGGTGGCCGTCACGACCGGGCTGCTCCAGTCGATGCCGGCGGCGGAGCTCGAGGGCGTGATCGCGCACGAGCTGGCCCACATCAAGAATCGCGACATGCTGATCTCGA
>JBFXAS010000251.1:0-8057 GCA_050184075.1 Gemmatimonadales bacterium | reverse complement strand
GCACCTCTGGCGGAGCTGATTGCCACCTACTGGTGGCTCACACCCGTGGGGGCGCCTTCGCGCCCCCGCCCAGCCGCTTTGAGCGGCTCAATCCCTAATGCCCCCGGCTTTGCCGGGGGATATTTACGCAGCACCGAGGAGACGCGATGATCATCGGAGTGCCGAAAGAGATCAAGACCAACGAGAACCGGGTGGCGCTGGTGCCGGCCGGCACGGAGCTCCTGGTCGATGCCGGACATCAGGTCCTGGTCGAGCGCGGGGCCGGGCAGGGCAGCGGCTTCCCGGACGAGGCATACGTCGACGCCGGTGGCACGCTGGTCGACACCGCCGACGAGGTCTGGGCCAAGGCCGAGATGATCGTGAAGGTGAAGGAGCCGATCGCGCCGGAGTGGCCGCGGATGCGGGCCGGCCAGGTCATCTACACCTATTTCCACTTCGCGGCCTCGGAAGAGCTGACCCGGGCGGTGATCGACTCGGGCGCGATCGCCATCGCCTACGAGACGGTGCAGCTGGAGTCGGGCGAGCTGCCGCTCCTCACCCCGATGTCCGAGGTGGCGGGGCGGATGGCCGTCCAGGAAGGGGCCAAGTACCTGGAGAAGGTGCACGGCGGGCGGGGCGTGCTGCTGGGCGGGGTGCCCGGCGTGGCCCCGGCCGACGTGGCGATCATCGGCGGCGGCGTGGTCGGCATCAACGCCGCCAAGATGGCGGCGGGCATGGGCGCCAACGTCACCATCCTCGACCTGTCGCTCGAGCGGATGCGCTATCTCGACGACGTCCTCCCGGCCAACGTTACCACCCTCTACTCGAACCGCCACAACATCCTCGGCGCGATCAGCCGGGCCGACCTCGTGGTCGGCGCCGTGCTGCTGCCCGGCGCCAAGGCGCCGCGCCTGGTCCGGCGCGAGGACCTGAAGGTGATGAAGCCCGGCGCCGTCATCGTCGACGTGGCGGTGGATCAGGGCGGGTGTGTGGAGACCATCAAGCCCACCACCCATGAGAACCCGATCTACTTCGTCGACGAGGTCCTCCACTACGCGGTGGCCAACATGCCGGGCGGCGTGCCGCGCACCTCGACGCTGGCCCTGACCAACGCCACGCTGCCCTACGGGGTTCGGCTGGCCAAGCTGGGCTGGCGGGAGGCCTGTCGCCGGGACGAGTCGCTCAAGCTCGGGCTCAACGTGGTCGAGGGCAAGGTGGTGTATCCGGGCGTGGCCGAGGCCTTCGACCTGCCCCTGGTCGACGTCGACTCGGTGCTGTGAGCGGGCCCGCCACGGTCCTGCTCCGTCAGCTGCCGCATGGCGAAGGGCTCCCGGTGCCGGCTCCTCAAACCGAGGGGTCGGCTGGCGCGGACGTGGCCAGCGCCGAAGAGGCCGAGCTCAAGCCGATGGAGCGACGCCTCTTCTCGACCGGCTTCGCGGTCGCGATCCCCGCAGGTTTCGAGATCCAGATCCGGCCGCGGTCCGGGCTCGCGATCAAGCACGGGATCACCCTGCCCAACACGCCCGCGACCATCGACAGCGACTACCGCGGCGAGCTCAAGATCGGCCTGGTCAACCTGGGCAGCGAGCCGTTCCAGGTGACCCGGGGGATGCGGATCGCCCAGCTGGTGCTGGCTCGGGTGGAGCCGATCCGCTTCGCGGTCGTGGCCGAGCTCCCGCCGACCGACCGGGGGGCCGGCGGATTCGGCAGCACCGGGCTGTAGCAGCGGCCCGCCGCCGGTCTGGCAGCTAGACTCGGGACGAGGTGTCCTTGTCCATCCCCTTGAGCCCCATTACGTTAGGGCTCGCCTGGGGGCCATTTCACCGATGAAGTTCCCGTTCTTCAAATTCGACTCCTTGTTTCCCGCGAACGAGATCGCGGTGGATCTCGGCACGGCCAATACGCTGATCTACGTCAAGGGCGAAGGGATCGTCCTCAACGAGCCGAGCGTGGTGGCGATGGATCGCTCGAGCTCGCAGCCGAAGGCGTATGGGCTCGATGCGAAGCGGATGCTGGGCCGCACGCCCGAAGGGATCATCGCGGTGCGGCCGCTCAAGGACGGCGTGATCGCCGACTTCGAAGTGACCGAGCGGATGTTGCGTCACTTCTTGAAGACGATCATCGACAAGCACGTCTTCCGGGTGAAGCCGAAGGTGATCGTCTGCGTGCCGAGCGGGATCACCGAGGTGGAGCGGCGCGCGGTGCGCGACTCGGCCGAGACGGCGGGCGCCAAAGAGGTGTGGATGGTGGCCGAGCCGATGGCGGCGGCGATTGGCGTCGGGCTGCCGGTGGAGACGCCGACCGGCAACATGGTGATCGACATCGGGGGCGGTACCACCGAGATCGCCGTGATCGCGCTCTCGGGCATCGTCTGCGACACCTCGATCCGAACCGGCGGCGACGAGCTCGATCAGGCGATCGTCCAGTTCATGCGCAAGAACTACAACCTCCTGGTCGGCGAGCCGACCGCGGAGGCGATCAAGATCAAGATCGGCTCGGCGTACCCGACGGGCGACGAGCGCGAGATGGAAGTGAAGGGACGCGACCTCGTGTCGGGGATCCCGAAGACGGTGCGGGTCCACTCGACCGAAGTGCGCGAGGCGGTGCAGGAGCCCATCCAGCAGATCGTCGACGCGGTGCGCCGCGCGCTCGAGATCACACCGCCCGAGCTCGCGAGCGACATCGTCGATCGCGGCATCGTGATGACGGGCGGCGGCGCGCTGATCCGCGGGCTCGACCTGCTGCTCGCCCAGGAAACCGGTCTCCCGATCCACGTCGACGAAGACCCGCTCACCTGCGTGGTCCGCGGCACCGGCCGGATCCTCGACGAATACGACAAGTATCGCACCGTGCTGACCAGGTGACATGAGACCGGGTCTGGCGCGCGCCATCTCCCGCCGCGATACCCTGCTCCTGGTCGCCTGTCTGCTCCTGTCCCTCGGCGCGCTGGTCCTGCCGCCGACCTGGTCGCTCCGCTTCGCCACCGCCGTGCGCGAGACGGCGCTGAGCCCGCTGCTCTGGCTCCAGCGAACCGCCGAAGAGCAGAAGACCAGCCGGGCTCGGTTCCGAGCGGTCGAGGCCGCGCGGGACTCGATCGCGCTCGCCGCGCAGTCGCTGCCGGAGCTCAAGGCGGAGAACGCCGAGCTCCGGAGCCTGCTCGCCCTCAAACAGAGCGAGCGGGCGCCCACCATCGCGGCACCGGTCCTCCGCCAGCTCACGGCCACCGAGGGCCGGACCCTCCTCCTCGGAGCCGGCCGGGACGACGGGGTGCGGGTCGGGAATGCGGTGGTCTCGCCCGAGGGGTTGGTCGGCCTGGTGGTGAGCGCCGGCGCCAGCTCGGCCGTGGCGATGACCTGGGCCCATCCCGACTTCCGCGCGAGCGGCACTACCGAGGACGGCTCGGCGCTGGGCATCGTGGCCCCGGCGGCCGGCATCGAGGCGAGCCAGTCGTTCCTGGAGCTCCGCGGCGTGCCTTACCGAGACACCGTCAGCGTCGGCACCATGGTGATCACCTCGGGGCTCACGGGGGTGTACCCCAAGGGCATTCCGGTGGGCCGGGTGGCTGGAATCCGGCGCGAGGAGGCCGGCTGGGAGCGGGTCTACCGACTCCGCCCGCTCGCCAATCCAGGACACGTCAGCCACGTTCTGATCTACACGCGCTCCGGGGACTCGGCCCCGCCCGCCCGCCAGTGACGGCAGCCCATCGCCGCCGCCGGGGGCCCGTGGCGCTGGTGCTCCTCCTGCTCGTGGTAGCGCACTTCTACGTCCGGCCCCGGCTCTGGGACGACCGGACGGCTCCCGATTTTCTGTTGCTGGCGCTGCTGCTCTTCGCGATCCGCTCGCGGCCGGGGGCCGCGGCGGTGGCCGGGTTCGTCGTCGGGTTGGTGACCGACGTGCTCAGCCCGGCTCGGTTCGGGGCGGGCGCGCTGGCCCACACCCTGGTCGGCTATCTCGCCGCCTGGGGCCGGGCCGTCTTCTTTCCGGACAACCTCCTGGTCAACGCGGGCCTCTTCGCCTTGGGAACCTGGCTCCGCACCCTTATCGTGCTGGTAGCGAGCGGCGTCGCCGCGGGTGAGCTGCTCAACACGATCGCGATCTGGTCTCCGATCCAGGCGGTGTTGACCGCGTTCGCGGGCGTGGTCGTGGTGCTGACGTTTCGAGAGTGGCTGTCCCTCAGGTTGGAAGAATGAGCGTCGCGTTTTCCCCATTCCGGCTGCGCGAGCGCGCCATCGCGGCGACGCTCACGGTCTCGCTGCTGTTTCTCGTCATCATCGGCGCGTTCTTCCGAGCCCAGATCCTCGGACAGGAAGACTTCCAGCGGCGGTCGGACCAGAACCGTCTCCGCCGACTGACGCTCGACGCTCCGCGCGGGCTGATCCTCGACCGGAATGGCCAGCCAATCGCCGAGAACGCGCCAGGGTTCGCCGTGAAGGTGATTGCCGGGTCGAAGGACTCGCTCCGCGCCACGCTCGAGCGGATGCGCTCCTACGCGCCGATCGACGACGAGCTGATCAACCAGGTGGTTCGGCGCTTCGAGCTGGCGCCCTATCAACCGGCCCTGGTCTTCGCCAGCGCGCCGCTGGAGACAGTCGCCCGACTCGAGGAGCGGCGCTACCTGCTGCCCGGGCTGGTGATCCGGACCGAGCCCCGGCGGCTCTACCGGGCCGGCACGGCGGTGGCGCATCTGGTGGGCTACGTCGCCGAGGTTTCCTCGTCGGAGCTGGAGCAGGGCCGCTATCCGGGGGCCCGGCCAGGCACGCTCGTGGGCAAGGACGGGCTCGAGGCGGTGTACGATTCGATGGTGCGGGGCATCGAGGGGGAGAGCTTCATCGAAGTGGACGCTCGCGGACGGATGGTGCGCGACGAGACCGAGTCGCCGGCCCTCCGTGCGGTCGCTGGCGAGCAGATCCGGACCACGATCGATCTCGACCTCCAGGTCTACGTCGACAGCCTCTGGGAGGCGGAACGGCACGGTACCCGCGGCGGCCTGCTCGCGATGACCCCGTCGGGCGAGGTGCTCGCGCTCTACTCGCACCCGACCTTCGATCCCAACGAGTTCATCGGCGGCATCTCGGCGCAACGCTGGCGCCAGCTCAACAACGACGAGGACACCCCGCTGCTCAATCGGGTGATGCGGGGCGCCTTCTCACCGGGCTCGCCCTTCAAGCTGGTCACCGCGGCGATCGCGCTGAAGCGCGGGCTGGTCGACTTCGATTCGCGGATGCCGGTCGCGTGCACGGGAGGGTTGCGCTTCGGCAACCGGGTCTTCCATTGCTGGAAACGGGCCGGGCACGGCTCGCTCGATCTGACCGGCGCAATCACGGCGAGCTGCAACATCTATTTCTACCAGCTCGGCCTCAAGATCGGCCTGCCGGCCCTGCTGGAGGAGGCCACCCGGCTCGGCCTCGGCGGGAAGAGCGGGCTCGACCTGGGGGCCGAGCGCAGCTCGGTGTTCCCGCCCTCGGAGGCCTACTACGATCGACGGTACGGCCCCCGAGGCTGGAGCCGCGCGGTGACCTTGATGCTGGCGGTGGGGCAGGGCGAGAACGACCAGTCCCTGGCGAACATGGTCCGCTTCTACGCGGCCATGGCTGGTGACGGCGTGATTCCGACGCCCAGGATCTTCGCCGACCGCCCGCCCGAGATGGGGCCCTCGCTCGACCTCACGCCCGAGCAACTAACCGGGCTCCGCCGCGCGATGAGCGAGGTTGTCAGCCGCGGGACCGCGGCTGCGAGCGGCGGGCGCGACCTCCAGGTGGCGGGCAAGACCGGCACCGCTCAGAACCCCCACGGCCCGGACCACGGCTGGTTCATCGCGTTCGCGCCTGCGGACAACCCCCGGATCGTGGTCGGAAGCATCATGGAGTTCGCGCTCCACGGCTCGAGCGTCGCGCCGTTCGTGGTCAAGGTGATCCGGCGCTATCTGGAAGGGACCGATCCGTCGCTCAAGAACGCGGAGATCCGGGTCCTGCTCCAACCCGACTCGGCGACCACCGCGAGCGAGCTCACCACGGATTCGACCTTTCCCAGCCGATGAGCCTCGAGCGCAGGCTGCTCCTGATCGTCGCCCTGCTGGCTGCTTACGGCGTGGCGATGGTCTACTCGGCCGGGCAGACGGACGTGCCGTCGTACGCCGAGAACGCGTGGATCCGCCAGCTCACCTGGATGAGCCTCGCGATCGTGATGGGGGTCGTGACCTCGCGGCTCTCGCTTCGGATCCTCGACTGGGCCTCACCGGGCCTCTACGGTCTCGGCCTCGGCTTGTTGGTCGTGCTCCTCGTCGCCGGCACCGGGGCCGGGACCGCGGCGAGCACCAAGAGCTGGATCGCGATCGGCGGGATCCGGCTCGGCCAGCCAGTCGAGCTGGCCAAGCTGGCCACGGTGCTCTACCTGGCCCGCTATCTCTCCGCCTTGCGCCAGCCGCCGCAGACCCTCCGGGAGTTGCTGGCGCCCTGCGTGATCACGGGGGTGCCGTTCCTCCTGGTCATGGCGCAGCCCGACCTGGGCAGCGCGATGGTCTTCATCGGCATCCTCTTCGCGATGCTCTTCTGGGTCGGGGTGCGGCCCTCGATGCTGCTGCTCCTCGCGTCGCCGCTGATCAGCCTCCTGCTCGCGGTCGACACCGGATGGTGGGGTGCCTGGATCCTGACGCTCACCGCGCTGCTGATCCTTTGGCGCACCTACGTCACGGAAGGGGTCTTCATCTGGATCGTCAACTCGGCGATGGGTGTGCTCGCGATCCTGCTCTGGAATCGGCTCAAGCCCCACCAGCAGCAGCGACTGCTCTCCTTCGTCAACCCGGAGGCCGACCCGGCGGCCTCGGGATATCAGGCGATTCAATCGAAGGTGGCGATCGGATCCGGCGGTTGGTTCGGCAACGGCTATCTCCAGGGACCGCAGAAGCGCCTGGCGTTTCTGCCGGAGCAGCCGACCGACTTCATCTTCTCGGTGGTCGGTGAGGAGCTCGGCTTCGCCGGCGTGGTGGTGGCGCTGGTGCTCTTCTTCGCGCTCTGCCTCACCTTGATCAGAATCGCGCGGCGCGCGACGGATTCGTTCAGCAGTCTGGTCGTCTTCGGCGTCCTTGGCCTGCTCTTTACCCACGTCTTCGAAAACGTGGGGATGACCATCAACCTGATGCCGATCACCGGAATTCCGCTGCCGTTCTTCTCGTACGGGGGGTCGTTCGTGCTGGCGTGCGGGCTGGCGATCGGGCTCTGCTACCGGGTGGCGAGGGACTCTCGGATGGCTGGCTATGGTGAATAACCACAACGACTTAGGTGTCAAGGCCTGGCGCGAAGCCTGCTCCCGCTCCAGATTGCTACTCGGTTCTGTGGCAGCTGTGCATCAGCCCCCTTGCCCAACGAGCCCATGGCTGTGACCGCCTGGTTCCGCAAAGAAAAAAAGCCCCGGGTTTCCCAACGCGCTCGTCTCGAGATCCCTCGTGACGCCTGGGACAAGTGCGAGGCGTGCGACCACGTCGACATCCGGGAGAAGTTCGAGCGGAATCTGAACGTCTGCCCGCAGTGCGGTCATCATCGCCGCTTCCTTGCCGAGGAGTACATCGAATTGCTGACCGACGCGGGCACTTGGCGGGAGCTCTTCGGCGGGCTCAAGCCGCTCGACCCGCTCGGCTTCGAGCAATACGCCGAGCGGGTCGAGATCGCCCAGCAGAAGACCGGTCAGCTGGACGCCATGTACGTCGGCCTTGGCCGGCTGGACCGGATGCCGCTCCACCTCGGGGTGATGAACTTCTCGTACATGGGCGGGTCGATGGGCTCGGTGGTGGGCGAGAAGATCGCCCGGTTGGCGAGGCGCTCGGCGGAGAAACGGATTCCGCTGGTGCTGGTCTGTACCTCGGGAGGGGCCCGGATGCAGGAAGGGGTGCTCTCCCTGATGCAGATGGCCAAGACCTCCTCCGCCATCGCGCAAGTCAAGCTCGCCGCCGTTCCCTCCATCACGATCCTCACCAATCCGACCACCGGCGGCGTCACCGCCAGCTTCGCGATGCAGGGCGACGTGATCATCGCGGAGCCGGGCGCGGTGATCGGCTTTGCCGGCCAGCGGGTGATCAAGCAGAC
>JBFXAS010000250.1:0-8159 GCA_050184075.1 Gemmatimonadales bacterium | reverse complement strand
AGACCTCCTTGGCGCTCCGCGAGGCGATGTCGCGCGGGGCGAGATTGCCGAAGCTCGGGTACTTCCGCTCCAGGTAGTAGTCCCGTTCCGCCTCGGGGATCTCGCCCGGCCGCCGGCGATCGCCCTTGGACTTGGGCACCCAGACCCGCCCGTCGTTCCGGAGCGACTCGCTCATCAGGGTGAGCTTCGACTGGTAGTCGCCGCTCACCGGAATGCAGGTCGGGTGAATCTGGGTGTAGCACGGGTTCGCGAACGCCGCCCCGCGCTTGTAAGCCCGGAAGCTGGCCGTGACGTTCGACGCCTTCGCGTTGGTCGAGAGGTAGAACACGTTGCCGTACCCGCCCGTCGCCAGCACCACCGCGTCGCCCACGATCGAGCCGATTCGGCCGGTGATCAGGTCGCGCGTGACGATGCCCTTGGCATGACCGTCCACCACGATCAGGTCGAGCATCTCGGTCCGGACCACCATCTCGACGGTGCCGGCAGCCACTTGCCGCTCGAGCGCGCTGTAGGCGCCGAGCAGCAGCTGCTGTCCCGTCTGCCCGCGGGCGTAGAACGTCCGCGAGACCTGGGCGCCCCCGAAGGATCGGTTGGCGAGCAGGCCACCGTACTCCCGCGCGAACGGAACGCCCTGGGCGACGCACTGGTCGATGATACTGCTGGAAATCTCGGCGAGGCGGTACACGTTGGCCTCGCGCGCCCGGAAGTCGCCACCCTTGATCGTGTCGTAGAAGAGGCGGAAGGTGCTGTCGCCGTCGTTCTGGTAGTTCTTCGCGGCGTTGATCCCGCCCTGCGCGGCGATGCTGTGCGCCCGCCGGGGCGAATCGTGGAAGGTGACGCAGGTGACGTGATAGCCCAGCTCGCCGAGCGACGCGGCCGCCGAGGCGCCGGCGAGCCCCGCCCCGACCACGATCACCCGGTGCTTCCGCTTGTTGGCCGGGTTCACCAGCTTGAGCTCGAACTTGTGCCGCTGCCACTTCTGCTCGAGCGGTCCGTGCGGGATCCTGGCGTTGAGCTCCACGACGCGTCCTAGGACAAAAGGCCGAGGACGACGCCGAGCGGCACGGCGACGAACCCGATCGGGATCGCGATGGCGAGGACCCAGGCCAGCCCGCGACGGAGCGCCCCGACGTGCGGATGGACCACCCCCAGCGTCTGAAACAGACTCCAGACCCCATGACGGAGATGCAACGCCAGCGCGAGCATCGCGAGCGCGTAGAACCAGGCCACCGGGGCGAGCGAGAAGCTCCGCACGACGTTGCCGTAGACGTCGCCCTTCACGAAGCGCGAGGCGAGCACCGTCCCGGTCGTGAAGTGCAGGATGTGGAAGACCAGAAAGACCAGCAGCAGCACGCCCCCGATCCGCATCAGCCGGCCCGACCAGGTCGACGACTGCCGAACGGCCACGGCGTAGCGCGACGGACGGGCGGCCCGCGCCGCGCGGGTCAGGGAGAACGCGGCATGGACGTGGATCAGCACCGAGAGCAGCACCACGATCCGGACCGTCCAGAGGAGTGGGAGGCTGCTCTGCAGGAAGTGGGCGTACTGGTTGAGCGACTCGGCGCCGCGGAAGGCGAGCAGGTTGCCGCTCATGTGGCCCGCGATGAACCCGACCAGGATGACGCCGGTGAGCGCCATCGCGACCTTCTTGCCGATGGCGGAGCCGTAGAGACGACCGAGCCAGCCGCGCTCGGTCCCTGCGGACCCGGCGGCTGGCGCTCCGGCCGTGTCGGCGCTCGCGGTCGCCACGGCGACTAGAGCGTGTCCACCAGCTTCTGGACCACGCGCACCGCCTCCGCGGAGGCGTGGAGCGCCGTCCGCTCCGCGTCGGTCAGGGTCACCTCGATGATCTGCTCGAGGCCACCCTTCCCGAGCTTGGCGGGCACGCCGCAATAGACCTTGTCGAGGCCGTACTCGCCGGTGAGCCAGGCGGCGCAGGGCAACACCCGCTTCTTGTCGAGCACGATCGCTTCGACCATCTGGACGGCCGCGGCGCTCGGCGCGTAATAGGCGGACCCGGTCTTCAGATGGGCCACGATCTCGGCGCCCCCGTTGCGGGTCCGGGTCACGATCGCGTCGAGCTTGTCCTGGGCCAGCATCTGGGTGACCGGAATCCCGGCGACCGTGGTGTAGGACACCAGCGGCACCATCGTGTCGCCGTGGCCGCCGAGCACCATGGCCTGGATGTCTTCGACCGAGACCTGCATCGCCTCCGCGAGGAAGGTCCGGTAGCGCGCCGTGTCGAGCACGCCCGCCATGCCGAGCACCCGCTCCCGCGGAAAGCCGCTGGCCTTCATCGCCACGTAGCACATCACGTCGAGCGGATTCGAGACGACGATGATGATCGACTCGGGGGCGACCCGGTTGATCTGCTCGCACACCGAGCGCACGATGCCGGCGTTGGTCTTGACCAGGTCGTCGCGACTCATCCCGGGCTTCCGCGCGATCCCGGCCGTGACGACGAAGATCTCGGAGCCCGCGGCCGCCTCGTAGTCGTTCGCCCCCACCACCCGGGCATCGAAGCCCTCGACCGGGCCCGACTGCCACTGGTCCAGCCCCTTCCCCTGGGGAACGCCTTCAACGACGTCGACCATTACGACGGTCCGCGCCAGGTGCTTTTCGGCGATCCGTTGCGCGGCCGTGGCCCCGACGTTGCCCGCACCGACGACGGTGATCTTGTTCAGCATTGCGTTCTTGATTCCGAGTCTGAGGTTGGCAACCGCCCCTCCCCCCGGGGCGGCCGCGATGCGATCGACGTCAACTTATACGGCCGCCCCGAGTCCGGCCAAGCGGCTTCGGGCCCGAAAGCTGACGAATGCCTTCATACAGCACGATCCCGACCGCCGTGGCGAGGTTGAGGCTTCGCACTCGCCCGGAGGGCATCGGGATCTGGAAGCAAAACCGCGGGTGCTTCTCCAGGATCCGAGCCGGCATGCCGTCCGTTTCGTTGCCGAAGACCAGGCAGGAGTTGGGTCGCACCGGCGCCTCCCAATAGGGCCGGGTCCCCTGGCTCGAGAAGTAGAGGCAGCGGTCCCGCGCCATTGCCTCCCGAAACGCGAACCAGTCGGGATGGACCCAGAGGTCGACCGCATCCCAGTAGTCGAGACCTGCACGCTTGAGCTCCGCCGAGTCGAGCGAGAACCCCATCGGCTCGATCAGATGGAGACTGGTGTCGGTCGCGGCGCAGAGGCGGGCGATGTTGCCCGTGTTGGGCGGGATCATCGGCTGGATCAGGGCGATCTGGAGCGCCATCCGCTGGTCATCCCCCTCGGGTGTGCATTTCGCGTCGGGGGTCGTCCTTGAGCCCCTCGAGCGTATAGAGGACCCCGCGCTCCGGCTCCGCCGCCCGGAGCTCGGCGCCCCGATCGATCCGCCGTCGCCAGGCGTCGGCGATCAGCTGGCGGAGCTGCTCGTCGGCCGCGCCGGCGCGAAGTGGCTCCCGGAGGTCGATCCCCCGATCGGCGTAGAGGCAGTGGTACCAGGTGCCGTCCGCGGTCAGCCGGCTGCGGTCGCAGGTGCGGCAGAACGGAGCCGTCGTCGACGCGATCACCCCGAAGCGGGCGCCGTTCTCGAGCTCGAACGCCTCCGCCGGCGGGGCGCCCCCCGGACCGCGCCCGACGTCGAGCGGCCGAACCGACCCGAAGCGGGCGCTGACCCGAGCCAGGATCTCCTCGCGCGAGACCACCTCGCCCGCGCTCCACTCCGACGCGCCGCCGACGTCCATGTACTCGATGAAGCGGAGCTCGAGCCCGCGCTCGATGGCGAAGCCGAGCAGCGATTCGATCTCGTCGTCGTTGTAGCCGCGGACCACCACCGAGTTGAGCTTCACTGATTCGAACCCCGCGGCCTTCGCCGCCCCGATCCCCTCGAGCACCCGGGCGTGATGGGCGGACCGGGCGAAGCGCTCCATGCGCTCCGGCACCAGGGTGTCGAGACTCACGGTGACCCGCCTGAGCCCGGCCGCGACCAGCTCGGCGGCCTGGGGCGCGAGCAGGATCCCGTTCGTGGTCATCGCCAGGTCGTCGAGCCAGTCGTGCGCCGCCAACAGCCCGATCAGACGGGCCAGGTCCTGGCGGAGCAACGGCTCGCCGCCGGTGAGCCGGAGACGGCGCGCGCCGAGTCCGCCGAAGAGATCGGCCACCCGGTCGAGCTCTTCGAAGGTGAGGAGCGAGGCCCGAGGCAGCCAGACGTAGCTCTCGTTGGGCATGCAGTAGCGGCACCGCATGTTGCAGCGGTCGGTGACCGAGAGCCGAAGACTCCCGAGCGGTCGGTCGAGCGCGTCGCGGATCATGGAGCCTGCTCGGCGCCGGCGACGCCGCCGGGTCGGGTCGGATCGACCCAGGCCTCCGTGCCGTCCCGATAGCGCTCGAGCTTCCAGATCGGGACCCGTCGCTTGACCTCTTCGATCACGTAGCGACACGCCTCGAAGGCCTCGTCGCGGTGTCCGCCCGCGGCCGCCACCGCCACGGCCACCTCGCCGATCTCCAGCTTCCCCAGCCGGTGCCGCATCGCGACGGCCACCGGCCAGCGGGCGCCCGCCTCCTCGACGATCGTGGCGGCCTCACGCTCGGCCATCGGCTCGTAGGCCGAATACTCGAGACCGAGCACCGCACGGCCGCCGTGATGATCGCGCACGGTCCCGACGAACGCGGCCGTGCCTCCGCGTTCCGGCGCGGCCACCTCGGCCATCAAGGGGGACAGCTCGATCGGCTCGCGGGTGAGGTGGGTCATCGGTCAGCCACCTGCGAGGGGCGGGAGCAGGGCCACTTCGTCGCCCGGGACCAGGGGAGTATCGCCGCGCACGTGGGCCAGGTTCACGGCCACCATCGGCGTGTCGGGCAGCTGATCGCCACCCGGCAGCGCACGGAGATGAGCCAGCACGGCGCCGACCGACGTCGCCCTGGGAGGGGCGAGCGTCAACTCTTCGAACCCGAGCAGCTCGGCGTACCTAGCGAAGAGCCGGACCCGAACCGGGGACTCGGAAGTCACTGCCATGGTTGGGAGTATGCGCGTGGAGCCGGCCGGCCAGCAAGACAACGGGCGGGGTCCGTCCGGACCCCGCCCGAGCCGACGGCCAGGCCCTCGGGCTCAGTGGTCGTCGGAATCGCCGCCATTGGAGGAGGAGGGGTCGTCTCCGTCCTCGGCCACGAGGGTCCGAAGCTCTTTGCTGGGCTTGAAGACGGGCACCGGCCGGGCCGCCACCTCGACCGGCTCGCCGGTGCGCGGGTTCCTGGCCATCCGGGTCTTCCGGTGCCTGATCTTGAAGGTCCCGAAGCCGCGGACCTCGATGTTGTGCTGCTCCTTCAGTGCGACTTTGATGGCGTCCAGAAATGCGTCGACGACCCTGGCGCAGTCCTTCTTCGAAATCAGCGGGCCAGCCGTTCGGGCCATGGCGGCAGTGACCTGCTCGACGAGATCGGCCTTCGTCATGCTCCCCCCTAAAAGGGCCAGACGAGCGCCGCCTCCGGCGGGAGACGGCCGCACTTCGGCACCGATAGTAGGGTCTTAACCCTTATGTGTCAAGGGGTTGCGTCCCCGCAACGCAGCCAGCGGCCATCAGATCGAGGAACTCCTGAAAGTGGGGATACGCGTCGTGCGGCCCAGGCGACGCCTCCGGATGATACTGGACCCCAAACACCGGCAGACGCCGGTGGCGGATCCCCTCGACCGTTCCGTCGTTCAGATTCAGGTGAGTGACCTCGAGATCCGGCGCGCCCGGAACCCCTTCCGCCGTTCCCTCGACCGCGAAGCCGTGATTCTGTGAAGTGATCAACACCATGCCGCTGGCAAGGTCCTTCACCGGGTGATTCCCTCCCCGGTGACCGTAGAGGAGCTTCGTGGTCTGGCCCCCGAACGCCCAGCCCAACAGCTGATGTCCCAGGCAGATACCGAAGATCGGCAGACCGTGCTCCGCGAGCGCCCGGATGTTGGCAATCGCGGCGTGCAGTGGCTCGGGATCGCCCGGACCGTTCGAGAGGAAGATCCCGTCCGGCTCCAGTGCAAGGATCTCCTCGACAGCGGTGGCACAGGGCACGACCGTCACCCGACATCCGGCCGCAACGAACATCCGAACGATGTTCCGCTTCATCCCGAAGTCGAGCGCCACCACGTGGGGTCCCTTACCTCGGGGCCCGTCTGTGTAGACCTCGCGAGTTCCAGCTTGAGACGCGAGATCGAGGCCCGCCATCGACGGCGACGCCTCGAGGCGTTGCTTGAGCTCCGAGGTCGGCTCGGCGCCGAGCGCGATCAATCCGCGCATCGCCCCCCGCTCGCGGAGATGGCGGGTGAGTCGACGCGTGTCGACGCCCTCGATCACCGGCTTCCCGGCCCGCTGGAGCCAGGCGTCGAGCGCCCCGGTGGCGCGCCAATTCGAGTAGGACCGGGCCAGCTCGCGCACCACGACCCCGGCGACCTGCGGCTTCGCCGATTCGAGATCCGCGTCGTTGACGCCGTAGTTCCCGATCATGGGCGCGGTCATCACGACGATCTGGCCGAGATAGCTCGGGTCGGTGAAGGTCTCCTGATACCCGGTCAGGCTGGTCGTGAAGACCACCTCGCCAAACGCGGGATCGAAGTCGGCGCGGGCGACCCCCGGATACCAGGTACCGTCTTCCAGCAACACGAAGGCGGGGCGGTCCGTCATCGGACCACCCCGCCCCGGACCGCCGCGAGCCGCGTCACTGCTGGGTGGAAGGCGCCGCGGGCGGCGTGGCCGGCTGCTGGGCCGGCGTCTCGCCCAGCGGAGGCGCCTCGTTGAGCGGCGCGGGGGCCACCGGCGCCGGGTTGTTCTGGAGCCGCCGCTGCACCTCGCTCGCCCCGATGCTGGAGCCGCTCGCCATCAGCGAGAGCACCAGCGCGAGGAGCATGAAGATGCCGCCCGTCCACCAGGCCGCGGTATGCAGCACGGTGACCGCCTGCCGGCCGCCCAGCACCATGTCGGTGGTTCCACCACCGAGCGAGGCCAGGCCGCCGCCCTGGCCGGCCTGGAGAAGCACCACCAGGGCCAGGAGCAGGCCGTCGATGATCAGCAGCGTGAGTATGAGACCGTATAGCATCTGGCTGTCCTCTGGTCAGCCAGAAAAACTAGCCAATCGCCCTGCCGACTGCCAGCCGTGCGAGGTGATCCTGTTCCAGGACGCTACCGGCCACTCCGGCTACGGACCAACTTGGCTACCGGCCACCTGGCTACCGGCCACCTGGCCACCGGCCGCTTGGCCACCGGCCGCCTGGCACCGTGCAGAACCGTGCCGGCCACGGGTTGCCGCCCTGCCCGGAAACACCACCCGGCCATCAGAGCCAGGGCTGTACCGGAACACCGGGACCCGCCCTTTCCACACCAGCGCCAGGTCGACTCCCCGCCGGCGCCCTCCGGGCATGCGGTCGCCGACCTCCGTTCGGCCCGCGCACTGCGGGCCAGCTCGGCTCCTCGGTGCCAGACTGCCCGGAGCCGACAATCGCCGCCTTGGTGCTGCCTCCGGCTGAATGGAACACCCGGGGCGACCCGACACACCGAGCTCACGGGTTGAACACGATCCCGACGCCGACCTCGAGGAGCCTCCGTGGTACGATGTTGGTCGCCCGAGTGCCGAAGTCGGCCCGCGAGGTCCCCAGCGTGACCCGGACGGACAGCGGGGACGCCACGGCGCGCTCCAGTCCGACCCCGAATCGCAACAGACCCTGCTCGTCCCGCTGAGTGTATCGGCTGGCGTCCTCCTCGATCTCGACCTCGAAGCGGCGGGTGACCTCCGACAGGTATCCGAAGGCCAGCCAGCGCCGACCGGGTCCGATCGCCTGACCGAGTACCAGGCCCCAGTGCCGCTGCGCTCGGTTTCGGTACTCGATCGTGAGTGGCGTGGAAGGCATCCGCAGGGTGAGGTCGCCGTCGACCACGCCCCGGCCGAGCTCGCCGCCGATCAACGTGCCGATGGGCGTCTGATACCGGAGGCCCACGCTCACGGAGGCCACCCGACGCCGGGATTGCTGCAGCATGTCGACGCCGCCCACCAGCGCCCCGCCGATCAGGTTCTGCCACCCAGCGTCCACAGCGAGGGTCGGGCCCGAGAACGAGTGCCGAGTCCGACCCGGCGCTGGTTGAGCGACGGCCGAGGCCCCGGCCACCAGACCGGCGCCGATCGCCAGCCCCAGGCGGGCCGCGCTGG
>JBFXAS010000249.1:0-8206 GCA_050184075.1 Gemmatimonadales bacterium | reverse complement strand
CCAGGGTATCTAATCCTGTTTGCTCCCCACGCTTTCGCGCCTCAGCGTCAGCAACGGCCCAGCAGGCCGCCTTCGCCACCGATGTTCCTCCCGATCTCTACGCATTCCACCGCTACACCGGGAATTCCACCAGCCTCTACCGTGCTCGAGCCTAGCAGTTTAGGAGGCAGTTCCGCGGTTGAGCCACGGAATTTCACCCCCTACTTACCAGGCCGCCTACGCGCCCTTTACGCCCAGTGATTCCGGACAACGCTCGCACCCTCTGTATTACCGCGGCTGCTGGCACAGAGTTAGCCGGTGCTTCCTTTGGAGGTACCGTCAGATCTTCGTCCCTCCCGACAGTGGTTTACAACCCGAAGGCCGTCATCCCACACGCGGCGTCGCTGCGTCAGGCTTTCGCCCATTGCGCAAGATTCCCCACTGCTGCCTCCCGTAGGAGTCTGGGCCGTGTCTCAGTCCCAATGTGGCTGGTCATCCTCTCGGACCAGCTACCCGTCGTAGCCTTGGTGGGCCATTACCCCGCCAACTAGCTGATAGGCCGCGAGGCGCCCCATCGGTGCATTGCTGCTTTCACCTCCAGACGATGCCGCCCGAAGGTCGTACGCGGTATTACCCGGCCGTTGGGCCGGCTATCCCCCGCCGATGGATACGTTCCTCACGTGTTACGCACCCGTTCGCCACTAAGTGTAAAGAGCAAGCCCTCTACACCCCGTTCGACTTGCATGTGTTAAGCACGCCGCCAGCGTTCGTCCTGAGCCAGGATCAAACTCTCCAAGAAAGTTCGATATAGCTCGTTCGGACCGAACATACTGGTTCGATTATCCGAATCACATTCGAGAATTTGAAAACCCATCCCTCGAACCGGCTCTCGGGCCAGCCCAAGATCATAGGGTCCGCACTCCTCTCGATTCCCTTCCCATCACTTGTCAAAGAGCGGTCCCACAGCACTAACTGCGGGAGCCTTCTATCCTACCAGGAAGGCCCCGGTTCGTCAAGCCCCATCGGCACTCCAAACCGCTGTCGATTGGGAACTTCCGACGCCGCCACTGATGCGGGGAGCCGAAAATAGACCGATAAGCCGCCACCCGCAACCCCGCCTTGGCTAATCCGGCGCTTCGGCAGCCACCTAGCTTCCACCCAACCCTCCCAAGACCGCCGAACCTCGCCCCGGAGCCTCGGCGGGTGATCGCCGAGTCGTCAATCGCGGAGATGCTGGGGCCTGGCCGGCTCGAGCTGAGCTGCGACGACGCGCTCGAGCTGCTGGGGCCGACGGCGCAGTTCGCCAGGCCGGACCCACCGCCGGGGCCCTGAGAGAACAAGGAGAGGAGGCGCCGCTCGCCATTGCGGAGCGTGCCCCCCGCCCCTCCCCCTCAACTGGTGGGCGGCACGAACCCGGTCGAGCCCTCGACCCAGGAACGGAAGTACGCTTTGTCCTCCACCTCGAGCGCCGGCAGGGCGACCTTGAGCGGCCGGAAGGTGTCCATCATCACGGCCAGCTCGTCGGTGCGCGCGGCGCCGATGCTCGCCTCGGCGCGCCCCGGATGCGGACCGTGGGGGATCCCGTCGGGATGGAGCGTGACGCTGCCGTACTCGATGCCCTTCCGGCTCATGAACTCGCTGCTGGCGTAGTAGAGCACCTCGTCCGAGTCCACGTTGCTGTGGTTGTACGGCGCGGGCACGGCCTCCGGGTGGAAGTCGTACGGTCGGGGGCAGAACGAGCAGATCACGAAGCCGTCGCCCTGGAAGGTCTGATGGATCGGCGGCGGCAGGTGGACCGTGCCGACGATCGGCTCGAAGTCGTCGATGTTGAAGGCCCAGGGATAGAACATCCCGTCCCAGCCCACCACGTCGAGCGGGTGATGGTCGAGCAGGTAGCGATGGAGCGCGTCGTGCTGCTTGATCAGGATCGGGAACTCGCCCTTCTCGTCGTGGGTCTCGAGCTCCATCGGGATCCGGAAGTCGCGCTCGCTGTAGGGCGCGCCTTCGACGATCTGGCCGTAGTCGTTCCGGTAGCGGGTCGGGGTGCGGATGTAGCCCCGGCTTTCCATCACCAGCAGGCGGTGCGGCACGGCGTCCATCCGGTAGCGATGGAGGATGTGCCGGTGGATCACCAGATAGTCGCCCTGCCGGTAGGGGAGCTTGCCGAACTGCGACTCCAGCACGCCACTGCCCTCGCCGACGTAGACCACCTCGTCCGCCTGGGCGTTGCGGTAGAAGTGCTCGTCGTTCCGGTCCGGTCGGGCGAAGAGCATCGCGACGTCGGCGTTGAACAGCAGCGGTACCCGATCACGGGTCGGGCTGCCGCCGACCGGCAGCCCCGCCGTCTTGAAGTGGCGGTGCTTGAGCGTGGTGTCCGGGTCGGCGCGGTAGCCGACCTCGGCCACCTTCTCGACCGAGAGCACCGTCGTCGGAGGGTGGATGTGATAGAGGAGCGAGGCCGGCCCCGTGAAGCCCTGGTTGCCCATCAGCTGCTCCGCGCGGAGCGAGCCGTTCGGGCCCCGGAAGGCGAGGTGCCGCTTCTTGGGGAGCTCTCCCAGCCGATGATAGACGGGCATAGATCTAGAGGTTGCCTCGGAGCGCCTGCTCCCGTTCGATCGATTCGAAGAGCGCCTTGAAGTTGCCCTTGCCGAAGCTCTTGGCGCCCTTGCGCTGGATGATCTCGTAGAAGAGCGTCGGACGGTCCTGCACCGGCTTGGTGAAGAGCTGCAGCAGATAGCCCTCGTCGTCCCGGTCGATCAGGATGCCGAGGTCGCGGAGGGCACGGATGTCTTCGTCGATGTCACCGACCCGGTCGAGCACGGTATCGTAGTACGACGGGGGAATGCTGAGGAACTCGACGCCGCGGCTCCGAAGCGAACGCACGGTGGTCAGGATGTCGTCCGTGGCGAGCGCGATGTGCTGGACGCCGGGGCCTCGATAGAAGTCGAGATACTCCTCGATCTGCGACTTCTTCCGCCCGCTGGCCGGCTCGTTGATCGGGAACTTGATCCGGCCGTTGCCGTTGGACATCACCTTGGACATCAGGGCCGAGTACTCGGTGCTGATGTCCGTGTCGTCGAAGGAGAGGAGGTTGTAGAAGCCGAGCACGCGCTCGTAGAAGCCGACCCACTCGTTCATCTTGCCGAGCTCGACGTTGCCGACGCAGTGGTCGACGTATTTCAGCCCGGTCGACTCGGTGGCGAGCTCGGAGCTGACCGGAACGAAACCCGGGCGGAAGAGCCCGTCGTAGTTCCGGCGCTCGACGATCGAGTGAATGGTGTCGCCGTAGGTATGGATCGCGGCGGTGACGACCTCGCCGTGGTCGTCCCGGGCGACCCGCGGCTCGTGGACCGGCTTGGCGCCGCGCTCGACCGCGACCTCGAAGGCCACCCGCGCGTCGTCGACCCAGAAGGCGAGGTCCCGGACCCCGTCGCCGTGAAGCGTGACGTGCCGCGCGATCTCGTGGTCGGGCCCGAGCGGGCTGGTCAGGACGAAGCGAAGCTTGTCCTGGGTGAGGAGGTAGCTGGCTCGGTCGCGGACACCGGTCTCAGGCCCGCTGTAACCGACGAGGTCGAACCCGAAGGCGTTGCGATAGTAATGGGACGCCTGCTTGGCGTTCCCGACCCAGAACTCGATGTAATCGGTGCCGTTGATCGGAAAGGCGTCGGTGCCCGGCGCCTCGGGCAGCGCTTGAGTGCCCATGGGAAGCTCCTCCGTTCTTCGAATGTGCCGTTCAGCCTTGAATATGGTCCGGCGCCGAGTCTCTGCCCACCCCTCCCCGCCTCAGGCCTGCTGGAAATCCTCTTCACGGAACTCATCGGGAGCCGTTGCGTCGGCGCCACGGCGTTGCTCGGCCGCGCGCAGCTCGACCCGCCGGATCTTGCCCGAGACCGTCTTCGGCAGCTCGGCGAACGCCAGGCGGCGGACTCGCTTGTAGGCCGGGACCCGGGCCCGAACGAAGGCGAGGATCTCGCCCGCCAGCGCCTTCGATGGCTCATGGCCGGGTCGGAGGACGACGAAGGCCTTGGGGACGCAGAGTCTGATCGGGTCGGGACTCTCGACCACCGCCGCCTCGGAGACGGCCGGGTGCTCGATCAGGACGCTCTCCAACTCGAAGGGGCTGATCCGGTAGTCCGAGGACTTGAAGACGTCGTCGGCCCGGCCGACGTAGGTCAGGTACCCGTCCGGGTCTTTGGTGGCGACGTCGCCGGTGCGGTACGCTCCGGCGGCACGGGCGGCGACGAGGAGGTCCAGCTGGTCGAGATAGCCGGCCATCAACCCGGTCGGGCTGTCGTCGCCGAGCATCACGGAGATCTCGCCTTCATCGGCCGGCTGTCCCAGGGGGTCGAGGAGCTCGATCCGGTAGCCGGGCAGCGGCCGCCCCATGGAGCCGGGCTTGACGGGGGCGCCGGGCGGGTTGCCGACGAGGGCGGTGGTCTCCGTCTGTCCGTACCCGTCGCGGATGGTGATGCCCCAGGCTTTTCGGACCCGCTCGATCACCTCCGGATTGAGCGGCTCGCCGGCGCTGATCAGCTCGCGCAGCCGGACCGGGTAGGAGGCGAGGTCCTGGTTGACCAGCATGCGCCAGACCGTCGGTGGGGCGCAGAGCGAGGTGACCCCGACCCGGACCAGGGTCTCGAGGAGCGGCGCGGGCTCGAACCTGGCGACGTCGTACATCACGATCGTGGCCCCCGCCGTCCAGGGCGCGAAGAAACTGCTCCAGGCGTGCTTGGCCCAGCCGGGCGAGCTGATGTTGAGGTGGAGGTCGCCCGGCTCGAGCCCGAGCCAGAACACGGTGGTCAGGTGGCCGACCGGATAGCTGGCGTGGGTGTGGAGCACCAGCTTGGGCTTGGCGGTGGTGCCGGAGGTGAAGTAGAGCAGCAGCGGGTCGTCGGCCCGGGTTTCGCCCCAGGTCGGCACGGGGCCATCGTCGAGGGTGGACTCGTACGGGCTCCAGCCCGGGGCCACCCCGCCAATCAGGACCCGGGCCCCCGACGGAGCGAGGTCGGCGAGCTTTTCGAGGCCGGCCTGGTCGGTGACGATGTGGCGGGCCTGGCCGCGCTCGAAGCGATCGGAGAGGTCCCGGGTGGTGAGCTGGGGGGTGGAGGGGATGATGACGACGCCGAGCTTCATCGCGGCGAGCATCACCTCCCAGAGCTCCGGAGTGTTAGGCAGCATCACCACCAGCCGGTCGCCGCGCCTGGCGCCCAGGCGCTCGAGGCCCCGGGCGAGCCGGGTGGAGCGATCGGCCATCTCCGCGAAGCTCCGGGACCGCTCGGTGCCGTCAGGGCGGACCACCCTGAGGGCCGTCTGCCGGTTGCCGCGGGCGAAGGGGTCGAAGTAGTCGGTCGCCCAGTTGAATCGCTCCAGCCGGGGCCAGTGAAAGGCGCTCCGGGCGGCCTGATAGTCGTCGCGGTGACGATGGAGCAGGTCGCGGGCGGCGAGAAAGGCGTCGCGCTCGGACATGGCGTATGCCGTCGGTGGAAGGCCGGAGAGTGACGACGGAGCGCGCCCGGCAGGATTCGAACCTGCGACCCTCGGCTTAGAAGGCCGATGCTCTATCCAGCTGAGCTACGGGCGCCAGCGGCCAAAACATGGGCGGTGGGCCCGGCCCGGTCAAACCCTCGGGCTTGACGAGGCCGGCGGCTGCCGGGACAATCCTCCGCCATGGACACGGCCCGGACGGTGGTCGAGCTCGAGGCAGCGCTGCTCCAGGCCGGGGTCACCCTGGGCCTGGCGGCTCTGTTCGCCACGATCTACTCGCGGTATCGCCGGCCCCACTTCCTCTGGTGGAGCTGGGCCTGGCTGCTCTACACGGTGCGGATGGTGCTGATCATCACCTTCCTCACCCGGAACAGCCAGATCTGGCTCTATCTCCATCAGGTCGTCACCGGATGGACGGCGATCGCGATCCTCGGCGCGGCGCAGAGCTTCGAGCGCGGGCACGGCTTCCGGAAGGGCTACGCGGTGGCCGCCCTGGTGCCCGTCGCCTGGTCGTTCCTCACGATCTTCGTGTTGGACAACTTCATTCTGGCCGCCTCGATCACGGTGGTGCTGATCGGCTCGGCCACGCTCTGGACCGCCTGGGTGTTCTTCCGCTACCGGCGGCGGACCGGCTCGCCCAGCGCCGGCTTCGTGGCGGGAACCCTGGCCCTCTGGGGCCTGCACCACCTCGACTACCCCCTGCTCCGGGCTCAGGGCCTGCTCGCCCCCTGGAGCTACTACATCGACACGATCCTGATCCTGGGGCTGGCCTTCGGCGTGCTCGCCCTGGTGATGGAGGAGCTCAGGCGGGGGCTCAGCACACTGGCCGATCTCTCGGGCGACATGCGCCAGGCTCGCGACCCGGAGCGGGGCCCGCTGATCCTCCTCGACCGGGCGCTCGGCATCGCCGGCGTGACCGGGAGCGCCCTCTGGCCGGCGGCACCGTCCACCGGTCGCTTCAGCCACGCGATCGGCGCCTGCTCCAGCTGGTTGGGCAAGGCTCCTGGCGGTGCGCTGGCCGCCGCCATGACGCGCGCGATCGAGAGCGGCCGCCCGGTCCGGGTCGACGCCTCCCAGCTCGGGATGGGCAACGGCGCCTCGGAGCTCGCCTTCGCGGCGGCGCTTCCACTCCGGGGCAGTGGCGCGACCGACGGGGCGCTGGTGATCGTGGGTCCCACCAGGGCCCCGTTCGCCGCGCTCGACGAGGAGTTCCTGGTGGCGCTGGGCCAGCAGATCGGAGCGGCGCTCGAAGGGGCCGAGCTCGATCGCGGGCTCAAGGCGCGGACGGCGGAGCTCGAGCGGCTGTCGGTCCGGCTGATGCGGCAGCACGAAGACCAGCGCCGGCGCCTGGCCCGGGAGCTCCACGACGAGACCGCACAGGTGTTCTCCGCGATGAAGCTCCGGCTCGGGATGATCGCGGAGGTCGTGCCCGCCGAGCAGCGGCGGCAGGTCGAGACGGTGTCCGGGCTGGTCGACGCCGGGATGGAGAGCATTCGCCGGGTGGCCGACGACCTCCGTCCCCCGGTGCTCGACGATCTGGGACTCCTGGCCGCTCTGCAGGCCGTGGCGGGGGACTTCGGGGTCCGGAGCGGGCTTGCGGTGCGGTTCGACAAGCCGGCGCGGATTCCCGCCGTGACCGAAGACGCGGAGCTGGCGCTCTTTCGGACGCTGCAGGAGAGCCTCGCGAACGTGGGCCGGCACGCCGAGGCCCGGACCGTGACCATCGAGGTCGCCGTGGACGGCGACGTCGTGCTCACGGTGGAGGACGACGGCAAGGGCTTCGATTCGGAAGACCCGGGCTTCACGGCGCGGATGGGGCTCGTGGGGATGCAGGAGCGGTTGACGGCCGCCGGGGGGCGCTTGCTGGTCGGGAGCGCCCCCGGCCGGGGCACCAGGATCGAGGCGAGGATCCCGTCCAATCCGGGGGACGAGCGATGAGCGCCATCCGAGTGGTGATCGCGGACGACCATCAGCTGGTGCGCGAGGGGATTCGCCAGGTCCTGGCGCGCGAGGAGTTCGAAGTCGTGGGCGAGGCGGGCAACGGCGACGAGGCGCTCGCGCTGCTGGAGCGGCTCGGGCCGGACGTCCTGCTGCTCGACATCTCGATGCCCGGCCGGACCGGTCTCGACGTGGCCGCGGCCGCACGCGAGCGCTCGCTGCCCACGAGGATCCTGATGCTCAGCGTCTACGATCACCCCCAGTACGTGGTCGAGGCGGTACGGGCCGGGGTGCGGGGCTACCTCCGCAAGGACACCGAGCCGGCGGAGCTCCGGCGCGCGATCAAGGCCGTGGCCGCCGGCGAGTCGTTCTTCAGTCCCGCGGTGGCGGCGCACCTGAGCGCCGCCGTCAGGGGCGAGGCGGAGCCGGCGGGCGCGGCGCGGCGGCTGGCATCCCTCACCCGGCGCGAGCGCCAGGTCTTTGAGGGGGTCGTCGCCGGATCGACCAACAAGGAGGTCGCGGCGGCGCTCAGGCTCAGCATCCGGACGGTGGAGGCGTATCGGGAAAGCCTGATGCGGAAGCTCGGGATCTACACCGTGGCCGGACTGACCCGCCTCGCCATGGAGGCCGAGCAGGAGACCCCGTAGAACTACGGGGCCCGGACCCGTAGCCACCCGCTGTTGGCTTCCCAGCGCTCGTCGTAGCGTGCACTTGCCGCCGCCGCCCGGCTCGGGCGGAGGGGTTCAACCGCAAGTGAGACCATCGATGACGACGACCCACGGGGCCATCCGCCGGACCCTCACGC
>JBFXAS010000248.1:0-8231 GCA_050184075.1 Gemmatimonadales bacterium | reverse complement strand
TCTTCCGATCTCCTGGGCCCGGGCCGAAGAGACGGCGCTCGCGAGGCCGGCGGTCGCGGCAACTCCGAGTGCCGACTCCTTGAGAAACTGGCGCCGATGATTGCCCATCGGCATCTCGGTGGTCGGCCCATCGGAGTCCTGCCCCGGGGACGACGGCGCGGGGTGCTGGCCACGCCCCTTCAGCGTACGGCCCCGGTCGAGTCCACCTCGACCCCGAGCTGATCGAGCGCAAAGGCGAGCTGCATCGCGGCGTCCGCGACGAGGCGGCTCGCCGGGCGACCGCCCGCGTGCCCCATCCTCGGGTTGTACCAGAGGATGACAGGCCGATCCGACGTGGTAGCCGCCTGGAGCCTGGCCGTCATCTTCCGGGCGCCCAGCGGGGGAACCCGGGTATCGAGATCACCGGTGAGGAACATGACGGCCGGGTACGCCGTGCGGTCCCGGACGTTCTGATACGGCGAATAGCGGCGAATCGCCTCGAACTCCGACAGGATCCGGGCGTCGCCGTACTCGCGGAGCGCGGGGATGTTGGTCACCTCCGGAAAATGGGGAAACCGCAGGATCTCGACGTCGGGCACCGAGCACAACACGGCGCTGAACAAGTCAGGGCGCTGGGTGAGCGCCGCGCCGACCAGGAGCCCCGCGTTGCTCCCCCCTTGAATCGCCAACCGGTCGGGACTGGTATACCGGTTGTCGATCAGCCATTCCGCCGCCCCGATGAAGTCGTCGAACACGTTCTGCTTGTTCTCGAGCATTCCGTCGCGGTGCCAGGACTCGCCGAACTCCGCGCCGCCGCGCAGCGTGGCGACGGCATAGACCCCACCCAACTCGACCCAGGCCGCGGCCATCGGGTTGAACCGCGGCTTTCGCGACACGTTGAACCCTCCATAGCCCGTCAGCAGGGCGAACGGTCGCCCGTCGAGCGCGACATCGCGCCGGCGCATCACGTACATCGGGCTCCTCGTGCCATCCTTGGAGGCGAACCATCGTTGCTCGACCTCGATCCCGGTCGTGTCCCATTCGACCGCCGACCGGCTCTGCACGGTCCGCGCACCGGTCGACAGCTCGACCCGGTACTCCGTGGTCGGACTGGTGAGCGAGGCCAAGGTGAGGATGGCCGTGCCAGGCTTCCCGGGACGGATCGAGGCGCTATGGAAGTCGGGAACCGCCAGCGCTCCCGCCGGCGTACCATCCTTCGCGAAGACCCGGATCCGGTTGCTGACGTCCTCCAGGAAGGTCACGTAGAACTTGCCGTCGATCAGCGTGAAGTCTTCCAGGAGGTGCTCGCCTTCCGGGATCACCTCGCGCCAGCGGTCACGTGCCGGGTCGTCGATGGGCACCTCGAGGACCCGATTCCTGTCCGCCAGGAAGTTGGTCACCAGGTAGAGCTGACCGTCGAGGAACTTGGCGTCGAAGCGAGCCTCGACGTCATTGACGATCACCCGGGGTGGCCCGCCCCGTTGGAGGTCCTGGACATGGATCTCCGACCGGGTCCAGCCGTGATCGATGGTATAGAGGAGGTAGCGACCGCCGGCGATCTCGGCGGCGTACAGGAAGGAGTCGGGCCCAGTGTGCCCGAAGACGACGGAGTCCTCCGCCACGTCGGTCCCCAGGACATGGGCCTTCGCCCGGGGGCCGATCGTCCTGGACTGATGGACGTAGAACAGGCGCTTGCGGTCCCGCCCGAACCAGACGTTGCCATACAGGGCCGGCGGGAGGCGGTCGGGCAGGTCCACCCCGCGGTCGAGGTCACGAATCCGAACCTCGATCTCGTCAGGCCCGCCGTCGCGAACTGTGTACGCGAGCAGCTTCCCGTCGCTCGAGAGGGCCGCGATTCCGATCGACGTCGTGTAGTCGGGCGTCCACGCCCCCGGATCGATGACCGTCTCGTACTCGCCCCGCGGATCGATCGGTGACTCGTCGCCCTCCTTGGGCACCGGACGCCGATAGAGGATGGCCCCTTCGCCACCGACCCGGCGCATCACGAAGTACTCGTGCCCGCCGGCCCGCCTGGGCCGAATCAGGTTGTCGTCCGCCTCCATCAGGCGGCCGAGGCGATGCTCCAGATACGCCCGCGCCCCGGCTCGCCCGATCACTTGCTCCGCGTAGGCGTTCTGCGCCTCGAGCCAGGCCCTGGTCTCCGGACTGGTCTGGTCCTCGAGCCAACGGTAGGGGTCGGGAATCGCCACCCCCCGAATGGTGTCCACCACGGTGTCGCGGCGGGTGACGGGCGGCGGGAGCCGGGACGTGCACGAGGTCGCGAGCAACGGCCCGATCCCGATCGAGACGACGAGAAAGACGCTGGACGACCTGCTCGCTTGGAGGGCCCCGACGCTCCGATCATTGCGGCTCGCGCTCACCCCGAACACCTCGCTTCCATGGCGACCGCCATGTGCTGGTTGCCAGAAGGCACCGTGCCGGTGGTCCGGCGCCGGTGAGGATGCCGCCAGCGATGGCCAGCCTGGCCACGGAGGAGGCCGATCAGTACCCCTCGGCGTGCCCGGCCCGCCGCGGGTCGGCGCAGGCGGTCAGCGTGCCCCGGGCCGGATCGATCCGGATGCCCTCGAAGCTGCCGTTGAACTGGCACCAGGGGTTCACCACCTGCCAGCGCCAATCGCCGCGCGTCGCCGCCTCCCGAACCTTGGGATCGATGTCCGGCTCGATCAGGCAGCGGTCGCCACGCACCCCGCCGAACCGAGGCAGGTGGACGGAGCTCTCGATGTCCATGCCGAGATCCAGGATGTTGACCAGGTTCTGGAGCACGCACACGACGAGCGACATGGATGGCGCCCCGGAGGCGAGCACCGGCCGGCCATCCTTGAGCACGAGGTTCGGGGCGGCATACACGGAGCCGCGGAATCCCGGCTTCGGCATCACCCTGGGAAAGTGGCCTGCCGCCGCGCCGGCGACGTAGACGCCGTCGACCCAGAGTCGGGTCTCCCAGGCGTGGCTCAGATTGGACTGGAGCAGCGTCGCGATGTTGCCCCGGCCGTCGACCACGGTGATCTGGTTGCTGCCCGGAGGGGGTGGGTTCGACGACGGCTTCGGGCTCGCCATCTGCATCAGCGCGAACCGGGTCCGCGCGTATTCCTTGGAGAGCAGCACCTCCATCGGCATCCGATGGCTGCGGGGATCGTTCTGCCGCCGTCCCCCGATCATCACCTCATCGCCGATGCGAGCCATCTGATAGAGGACCTCGGGCGATTGCGTGGGGCCACCCAGCCGCCCGATCTCCAGCAGCTCGATCATGTTCAAGGCTTCGATCACATGGGTCCCACCGTGATCGGGCGGAGGCGACGCCACGATCTCGTACCCTCGGTAGGTACCGCGTGCCGGTTCGTCCCAGCGTGCCTCGTAGCGTTCCAGATCCTCGCGGGTGATCACGCCCCCCGCTCCACGAACCTTCCTAACGAACGCTTCCGCGAACGCCCCACGGTAGTAATAGGCGCTGCCCTCGGCCGCGAGCCGCTCGTAGACCTCGGCGAGGCGCGGCTGCGTCAGCAGCTTGCCGGGCGACAAGAGCGCCCGCTCCGGGAAATAGACGGCGCGCCCCTCCTCGACGGCCCCGAGGTGCTCCATCTGCTCGTACATGATGCCGTAGAGGAACGGGTGGATCGGAAAGCCCTCCCGCGCGTGCCGGATCGCGGGCGCCATGATCTCCGTCCTGGGCCGACTGCCGTGGCGGGCGAGCGCGGCCTCGAACGCCGCCCACCACCCCGCCACGGCGACGCGCAGGCCACGCCGGTCCTCCCAACTCGCCGCGAGGCTCGGCTCCCACGCCAGCGGGGCGTCGAGCGAGCCGTTGCAATAAGTCGTCCGCCCCGTCTCCGCCTCGTAGTACAGCAGAGACAACACCCCGGTGATCGTCGTCATGTGCGGCTCGACCACGGTCTGCGTCAGCGCCGCCGCCATGGCCGCATCGCAGGCGTTGCCCCCGCTCCAGAGCATCTCGACCGCCGTCCGCGTGACGAGCGGGTGGGAGCTGATCGCCATGGCGCTGCGTCCGATCGCTCGCCGTTTGCGCCCGAACTCCGCCGCCGGAAGCGGACCCCATTGCCCCGTCTGCGGCATCCCGCCGCCCGGCTCGATCCCGGCCGCTGGGCCCGTGCCTCCCACGTCGGAGGACGTGCGGCGGCTCGCACTCCGCTCCCGGTGCGTCATCCCTCCCTCGATCCCTTCGGGCGAACGCTCACAGATTCGGGTTGTTGTTCACTTCCTCGATCGGCAAGGGCATGCAGGTATCGGTTCCGAACACCGCGTTCGACCCGACGCCCGGCGAACCCGCCGCCGGCCGGAAGGGGAGGTTGTAGCGGAGCATGTCGCCCAGGCGGTGGCCCTCGCCGAACAGCACGATGGCCCGCTCCTCGATCACGTGCGCCAGGATCTCCACCGGGTCGCTGCTGCTGAACGCCGGCATCCCGGGTGGGTGCAGCTGATTGATGATCGTCACCGCGGTGGCGCCGCCCTGCACTTCGGCGAGAATCAACTGAGCCTCCTCCGACCGGGCGATCGGAATCGGCGTGCTGATCGTCGGATACTTGTCGAACGACCAGACCTCGAGGGGCACCAGGCACTGGGTGAGCGCCACGCGCGGATCGACCACACCCTGATGCGTGAAGCCCCGCCAGTACGTCTCCACCGAGCTCAGCGACTGCAGCTGCATCAGCGAGAACACCTGATTACGGCGATACGGGTCGGTCCCCGACTGCGTGGTCGCCTCGAGGAAGCCGGTGGCGGGCACCAGCGCCGCGTCGCTCGCCGCGCCGGCCGCGTCGCCCGCATTGAGCCGGGCTCGCGCCCGGCCCACGTAGGCCAGGTTGAGGGTCTGGGCATCAGCGGCGGCCTGGGCCTGCTGAATCGCCTTCGAGAAGGTCGCTTCGGCCCGCTCGAACACCTCCTGCCTGGTGACGAGCGGCCCGTTGTCGAACGCCATCGTGCAGAACCCCTCCCCGAGCAGCAGCTCCGCGTATCCCTGGATCGCCGCCGTGCGCGCGAGCGTCTGCACCCGGTTCGCGGGCGCGACCTCTGCATCGGTCCACCCCTCGAGCTTGGTGACCAGGTCGTTCGCGTACCATCGGGTCTCGTGGAGGTTGCCGTAGGCGCCGATCGCATCGGCGCCATTGCAGCCCGTGTTCTGATAGCCGTTGCTGAACCCCAGACCACTGCTCAGGCTGCGGGCGTAGTACTTGTCGCGGAGCGCGTTGCCGCCAACGTAGGCCAGGAGATCGCTCACCTCACCGGAGACGACGATGTAGGCGCCGAGGGCGCAGTAGAAGCCCGCCGTCACGCTGCTGAACAGCAGCGGCACCTTCTGCGGATCGTCCAGGCTGCTCGCGAGGATCTGGGTCGGCGCGTCGACGTCGAGCGCGCTGTTCAGATCGCATCCCGCCCAGGCCGGGAGCGCCAGCGCGAGCAAGGCGCAGGCCACGCGGTTGGTTCGTCGAGGTGTGGTCATGGAGCCGTGTCTCCTAAAAGGTCATCCGAAGGGTCGCCGACACCTGCCGGTTGAGCGGGGTGAGGAGGAAGTTGAGCCCGTAGTGTGACGCCCCACCCGACGCCTCGCCGAGGCCCGCACCGCTCCGGGACGTGATGTCGGGGTCGATACCTTCGTACCCCCGATCCCAGAGCAGCCAGAGGTTCCTCCCGGCCAACGTGAAGGTGGCCGACTCGCCGCCGAACAGCCGGGCCCAGGAATCCGGAAGCGAGAGGGTGGCGGACAGCGACCGCAGGCGGGCGTAGCTCCGATCCGGATGCAGTCGGCGCGCCCGCAGCGACGAGCCGTTCGCGAGGTCATCGGCGAACGCCAGCGGATTCGCCAGGGCGGAGTCGGGCACCACGTTCTCGGCACACTGCTTGACCACGGCGCAGGGCCCGAACACGCTGTAGTCGAGTGCGACCACGTTGACCTGATAGTCGACCAGGGCGTTCAGGGTGAGGCGGTTGAAGAGCGTGAGCCCGGTGGTCATGGCCCCGTCGAACTCCGGCGTCAGCCGCCCGAGATACAGATTCGGCGCCTGCGCGCAGGGCACCGGGTCGCCACCCAGCTCCAGGCCGTCCCTGCCCCGCCCACCGTCGCACATGATGTTGGCCGCCGTGATCGCGTTCCCGTTCACGGACACGTCCGCGCTGAGGACCTCTTTGCCGAAGAAGCCGTAGACGGGGAAGCCCTCCCTCACCTCCTGGGTGGTGAAGAAGAGCGGCGGCAGTCCCCCCATGTCCGTCACGACGTTGTCGTTCTTGGCCACGGACAGCCCGAGATCCCAGCGCACGTTCCGGCTGGCGACCGGCACGCCTCGGAGCTGGACTTCGAAGCCCGTGTTCTTGACCTCGCCGACGTTCTCGGGTCTGGCCAGGCGAAATCCCGAGGACGGCGCGACCGGCACGTTCAGGATCATGTCCTTGGTGCGCTTGTCGTAGTAGGTGAACTCGATGCCCAGCCGATCGTCGAACGCGCTGGCGTCGAATCCGATCTCGATCTCGGAACCCACCTCAGGCCCGAGATCGGGATTGCCCAGAGAGGACGGGCGGACGCCAGCTTGGTCGTTCAAGGCGACGACGGGCTGGTAGGTGCGGAGGGAGGCGAAGCTCACAGGCTGCCGGCCCGACTTGCCATAGGCGGCCCGCAGCCGGAACGTGTTGAACATCGGCAGGGGCCAGAATGGCTCCTCGCTCACCACCCACGCCGCGCTCACCTTGGGATAGGTGATCAGGTCGAAGTCTTCGCCGAACGCGCTGTTGTCGTCGGCCCGGATCGCTCCCGTCAGGAACAACCGGTCGTTCACGCTGAACTGCTGCTGGACGTAGGTGCCCACCGTGATCGACTCGACGAAGGTACCCGAGGTGGTCCGGTTGGAGGCCGCGCTGATCGCCGTCACGCCGGGAGCCGGAAACTGCTGGGCACTGATCGCATTCGCCTCGACGTACTGACGGTAATATTGCGCGCCGACGGACGTCTTCGAGGCGAGCCCCCGGGTGATGGGAATCGTCAGCGTGCCGGCATAGTCGATGGTGTTGGTCAGACTGGAGTAGTTCGAGAGGTTCTGGTATCCGAGACCGCCGTTGCCCATCACCCTGAGGAGCCGCTCGTCGGTCTGGCGCTCGCGCACGGCTTTCTGCTCCTGGACGTTCTGGTCGAAGCCGAGGGTCAGACGGTGAGAGAACCAGGTGGTGGGATTGTGGTTGACCTGCACTCCTCCGGTGATCTTATCGAGGTTCTCGTATTCAGCCGTCACCGCGGCATACTCGCCGGGCGTCGGGATGTTCTGGAAGTATCGGCCATCCGCCCGGAAGTTGGTCGGCGTGATGTTGGGCCAGTACGCCTGCCCGGCCCCGAGCGTGGTGTTCGCGTAATCGGTGCGCGCGGCCGTATAGCCGAGGTTCAACGAGACGTCGAGCTTGCTGCTCAGCAGCGCTCGGACGTTGGTGCGGACCCTGGCTTGCTGGACCTGATTGGGGTTCTGCACGCCCTCTTCGCGCAGCCACCCGCCGCCCAGGAAGTACTGGATGGCGTCCGTTCCCCCGTTGACGTCGAGCCCGTAGTCCTGGAGGTGACCGGTCCGCCAGAAAGGCGATCCACGCAGGGTCTCGTCCGCCACCGGGTTGTACGAGAAGAGCGAGCCGTCGGCGTTGCGCCGATAGTGGGTCCGGAATCGCTCTTCGGGACTCGGCACCCAGTTCGCCCCGTGCCTCACCGACGTGCTCACCCGGGTACGGCCCTGCTGGCCCTTCTTGGTGATGATCTGGATCACCCCGGCCGCGGCCTCGGTGCCATAGAGCGTCGCGGCGGCCGGCCCCTTGATGATCTCCACGCTTTCGATGTCGTCGAGCGGGATATCGTTGAGCCGGTGGGCGCCCTGGTAGTAATTGCCGCCGGGTGTGCCCTTGTTGCCCGCATCCACCCGCACCCCGTCGATATAGACGAGTGGCTCGTTCGAGAGCGCGACGCTGCCGGTGCCGCGAACCCGGATCCGCCCGCCTTCGCCGACCGCGCCCGACCCCTTGATCAGGGTCACGCCGGCCGCCCGCCCGATCAGCGCGTCCATCCCGTTGGAGGCGGGCGCCACCGTCTGCAGCTCCTCGAAGTCCAGCTTGGCGACCGCGTTACCGAGCTCCCGCCTCTGGGTGCCCCCTGGCGTGCCGGTCACCACGACCTCGTGCAGGTTGATCACCGCCTCCTGCATCACCAGCCGGACGTCGGCGGAACCGGTCCGGACCGACCGCTCGAGCGGCAG
>JBFXAS010000247.1:0-8259 GCA_050184075.1 Gemmatimonadales bacterium | reverse complement strand
TCCGCCATGGGACGAAGGGACTTGACCGAGGACCCAGCGGAGGCAAGATAACCACCCGACCTAACGCCGTGGGTCTGTCGAGGATCTGACCGTGGACAACGTCACACCGGAGAGCTCCGCCGCCCGGCCCACCGGCAACGCGCGGGCGGGCCTGATCGACGCCCTGCTGTTCGCGGCCATCGCCGCGGAAGCCGCCGGGCTCGCCTATTGGCTGGTCCAGCTCTTCCGCGACAAAGCGCTCGGCCAGATCGTCTGGGTCGCGCCCCAGGCGGTCTGGATGGCGCCGCTGGCCGCGCTCGCGCTCTTCCTGCCACTCGCGGTGCCGCTGTGGATCGTGGCCAGGATCCGGGGCGGCGCCCCGCTCATCGCCGGCACCGTCGGGGCCATAGCGACCATCTCGCTGCTCCTGCCCTTCCCGCAGCTCGCCCGCTGGGCGAGCGCGCTGATCGCGATCGGGGTCGGGACCCAGATCGCCCGCGCGGTCCGCGCCCGGCGTCCGAATCGCCGCACAGTGGCTCGCGCCGCGATCGCTCTCGGTCTCGTGGCCCTGGTCGGCGGGATCGGTCAGGCGGCGATCGACGCCGTGAGCCGCGCCTCGGCCCTGCGCGGGCTCCCGACGCCCTCGCCCACCGCTCCCAACGTCCTGCTGATCATCTGGGACACCGTGCGCGGAGAAGAGACCAGCCTGCTCGGCTACGATCGCCCGACCACCCCCACGCTCGAGCGACTCGCCGGCTCGTCCGTCGTCTTCGAGCAGGCCATGAGCACCGCGCCGTGGACCCTGCCCTCCCACGGCACCATGTTCACCGGCCGCTACGGAAGCGACCTGACGGGCAGCTGGCGTCGGCCCATGCGCGGCGACGTGCCGACCCTCGCCGAAGCCCTGAGCGGCGCCGGCTATCGGACCGGCGGGTTCGTCGCCAACCTGCTCTACACCTCGCGCGAGTCCGGTCTGGCTCGCGGCTTCGCCGACTACCGCGACTACCGACCCTCGCGGAGCCTGATCCTGTCCCACAGCCCGATCGCCCAGACCGGCGCCTTCCGCCGGCTGCTCCGGGCCCGGTCTCTCGCGGGGCTGAAGCGCGCGTTCGGCCCGGGCGCGCTGCTCACCG
The DNA here is from genome assembly GCA_050184075.1 of Gemmatimonadales bacterium. Lineage (GTDB taxonomy): Bacteria > Gemmatimonadota > Gemmatimonadetes > Gemmatimonadales > GWC2-71-9 > SHZU01. The sequence continues at coordinate 7,147 of JBFXAS010000247.1, read as the reverse complement.
GGCGGCTGCCCGCCGACGAGGTGGTGCCCGCCCGGGTGATCACCGACGACTTCCTCGATTGGCAGGCGACCGTCGACGGCCGCCCGTTCTTCGCGTTCCTGAACTACTTCGACGCGCACGGGCCCTACCGCGCCCCGGACAGCGTTCGCGAGCGGCTCGGTCTCTCGAGCGAGCCCCTGGACCGCTACGACGCCGCGATCGCGCACCTCGACGAGGAGCTTGCCCGGCTGACCCGCGCCCTCGGTGAACGGGGCGCGCTGGATCGGACGATCCTGGTGCTGGTCTCGGACCACGGAGAGCTGTTCGGCGAGCACGATCTCACCGGCCACGCCAACGGGCTCTTTCTCCCGCTCATCCGGGTGCCACTCCTGGTGCGCTACCCGGGCGCCGTACCCGGCGGCGTCCGGGTCCCGGAAGCCGTCACCTTGCGCGACCTCCCGGCGACCATCCTCGAGCTCGCCGGGCTCGCGCCGGCCGCGCTCCCGGGGCAGTCGCTCGCAGATCGCTGGAGCGCCTCCGATTCGGCCGGCGTCGGATCGGACGCCGGCAGTCCGATCATCGCGGAGCTCGCCCGCGGGCTCAACGTCGACTCGACCCAGCCCAACGCCCGGACCTCGCTCGCCACGATCCTCGACCAGCGCTACCACTACGTCGTCGACGGGTTCGGCGCCGAGCAGCTCTACGACTATCGCGCCGACCCGGCGGAGCGGACCAACCTGATCGGAACACCCGGCGCGGGGGACGTCGTCAGCCGGCTCCGACGGCGGCTCGACAGCGCCGTCACCTTGCCCTGAGCGACGCGCGTTCGGCCTTCGCGGCCCCGAGGCTCGCGGCACTCAGCGACGCGCCGCATGCCGGCGTCCAGCGACGTAGCCGACACCCAGCAAGCCCAGCACGCCGACGACCAGCGCGCCGAGTCGCTTCGGGGTTCCGATCGCGGCCCAGAGTCGCTCGAGACGCGACGGCTCGGGCGCCGGGGCGTTGATCGCCCGGTACCGCTCCGGTGTGAACTCCCCCGACGAGAGCTCGGCCACGGGATGGAGGAAGATCTCGGCCGACCCGCCGTCGACCCGAACTTCGATGAAGGAATCGAGCTGCGCGGAGAGCAGTCGGCTCGGCAGCCGGTTCCTGAGCAGCTCCAGGCTCACCGGCCCTTCGATCGAGCTCTGGTAGTAGCGGACGCCGTCGCGCTCGAGGGCCGAGAACTTGAGCGGGCCGTAGTCGCCGGTGAACACGGCGGTCACGCCGGCTCGCGCCAGCAGCGGATGGACCTCTTTCCACCAACGGCCGTCGTCGGGCTCCCACCAGAGCAGATGGTGCAGGAAGACGAAGGTCTGGTCGACCCCGCGGTCGGTGGCGAGCTCGGCCTCGAGCCAGGCCCGCTGCGTCGAATCGAGGTCCACCCCACGGACCCGGAGCGCGTGGCTCGAGTCGTCACCGTCCTCCGGCATCCAGGCGCTGTTGAGCAGGATCAACCGGATCGATCCCTCGACCACCACCTTGGGCAGCGTGCCGTAGCGGCGGAGATACACATCGCGGCTCGGCAGGTCCGCGATGTCGTGGTTGCCCGGAACCCGGTAGACCGGCACGCCCAGCGTCGCCACCGCCGAGTCGATCTGCTCCCACTCGCGCTCCACCGTGTCGGGATCGGTGAGCGGTCGCTGGATGTCTCCCCAGATGATGTCACCGGTGAGCACCGCGAAATCGGGATTCAGGGCGCGCGCCCGATCGAGCAGCTCGCCGAGCTTGGGATTGAGGCCATTGGGGTCGCCGCGGACGTGGCCCAGGACGACGAAACGATTGGATCGCGCGCCGGCCTGCTGCGCCTCGGCCGATGGGGTGGCGAGACTGGCCATCGCCGCGACCGCGAGCGCGAGCATCGCACGCGCGGTCATCGCTCCGCCTCCCTCGGGCCGTTCGGATAGACCGCGTACGAGCGCAGCGCCAGCCGACCCGCCCGGAGCACCGACAGACCCGTGGTCCGTTGGATGTGACTGAGTCCCTCGGTGGGCACGATCTCCAGGCGGACCCGCCGATAGCGCTCGGCCCGGAGCGGAACCTCGACCAGCGCGAACCTGGACAGTCCGCCGCGAGGAGCCACCGCGTGGACCTCCGTGCCGGAGGCGCCCTCGGTCACCACCCGGAGGGTGTCCACGTCCCGCCCCGACACCGCGAGCACCAGCACGCCACCGCCGCTCGAGCCCAGATCCCAGTCGACGTCGCGGGTCACCACACCGGTGCCCCCTTCGGCGTCGACCACCAGGACGTTGCCCCGCTTGTCCAGGCGAGCCACCCGGGGCCCCGGCTGCCAGCCGTCCGACATGGACGCGAAGTCGTCGTGGAAGCGGTGCGACTCGATCGCCGGACGAGCGGGAATCGGACGCCAGGTCGCCGGCAGTCCGACCGTCGGGCTGTCGACCGCGATGCCGTAGGCAGCGTAGAGCCAGCGGGCGGCAACCGGGGCCACCGCGCGAGGAATCGAGTCCAAGCCTTGGACCCCGGCTTCGACCACCCGGGCGAGTGAATCGACCTCGATCGGCTCGACGTTGCCGTCGAACAGGGTGTTGACCAGCGTGCCGAAGCCGCTCGAGCCATAACGCCAGTTCTTGAGCCGCGAGCGGAGGCCGAGCCCGGAGCTGCGGAACGCGTTGCTCAGCAGCACCGGCGCCGAGCCGTCCTTGATTTCGACCCCGATCCCGGAGCGCTCGACCAGGTTGTCGAAGACGAACGGGTGACTCGCCTCGCCGATCGAGATTCCCTTGTCGCCGGCGTTCGCGATCCGGTTGCCGATGATCCGCGGGCTCGACGCCATCAGGTCGATGGCGTCGCCGCCGCTCCCCTCGAAGCGGTTGCCCATGATGGTGCCGACCGAGGCGTCGAAGTCGACCGCGTCGCCGTTGGCGTCGACGAACCGCGAATTGGTGACGTCGACGACCGCGTGCAGGGCGTGGAAGGTGTCGTCGCTCCGCACGTTGGCGATGAACGCCACGGAGTCGACCACGACGCCCTTGGCCCGATGGACGTTGACCATCCCGATGAACTCGATCCGCCCGACCAGGGCCCCGCCACCCCCGCGGAATTCCACGTGGCGGATCTGGCTGCCGTCCGCTCCGTGGCCCTGGATGGAAAAGGTGCCCCAGGGCCGCCCGGTCTCTGCCGGAATCACCCGAATTGGGCGATGCGCCTCGCCGACGGCCCGCACCGGCCCGGACGAGACGATCGAGACGTCCGGATCGAGCCGGATGGTGGTCCCGGGCTCGATCACCAGCGAGTCGCCCGCCGGGACCAGCAGCGTGGCCGTGAGGTGGGTCTCGCCGCGGAGGCGGTGCACCACCGGCGTCCGGGTGCGGTAGAGCCAGGGATGCCAGCCGGTCGGCTCGGCGATCGGCGCGCCGTCCTCCCACTCGACGACGGTGGCGGCCTGGCCGGTGACGCGGTTGCCGAGCAGTGGCCGCGCGGTCGTCGCCCCGACGAGGAAGAAGCGGTAGGACATCCGGCCCGGCGCGACCCCGTGGCCTTCGGTGTTCCAGCCCGGATAGAGCGGCACCGGCTGAGCCAGGGCGAGCGTGCCGCTGGCGGACCAGGTCGTGCTCAGCTCCGGATCGCTCTCGTCGAGCACGCCGTTCAGGTTGCGGTCCTGGCGAAGTCGCGGCCGCGCGCCCGACCCGACCTCGAGCCCGGTGAGATCGACGCCGACAAAGCCCCGGGTCTCGAAGTCGAGGACGGCGAGGGGCCCGTCCGCAGCAACGTGGAACGCCACGGTGTCGTTGGCGAGCCAGCGCCGGAGCAGCCGCCCGTTGGCCCGAAGCTGGGCCGCGGACTCGTCGGCGGAGCCCACATCAGGCACCAGCCCGGCTCGAGAGCGGTCGTAGGCCAGGAAGTCGGCGTAGCGGTGCTCCACGGCGTGGACCAGGCTGTCGCCCCGGGCCTCGACGCCCCGCTCGAGCGCGGCGCTCACCTCGTGGGTCACCTGGTCCACCACGAAGGGATCGGACAACACGGCCTGGAACAGGTCGTTCACCGGTCTGGCTTCGGGCTTGCCGAGGTCGAGCAGCCGAATGTCCCACGGAATCGGGTGCAGCAGCTGGGTCGACGGATCCTCGTAGAGGAACTGGTTGTGGACCCGATCCATGTGGAACGGATCGCCCACGACCAGTAGGTACGCCAGCAGGCGGGCCATCTCGTCCGCGTCGAAGCGGGCCATGAGCCGCTGATGGTCCGCGAAGGTGGTGCCCCGGAGATCCTCGATCATCCGCCGCAGCTGATTCGGCGGGGCGGCGGTCGAGCGATCGTTGACGGAGATCCGCTCCCAGAGGTACGGATTGTCGAAGAGACTCCGAATCGTGCCTTTGCGATACTCGCCCCGCTCGGCCCGGTCCCCACGGAAGACGTTGCCCGGCATCCGGCCCGCGGCGCGCAGGAACGACTCGTCGACGGTCTCGACGAAGCGGTAGATCCCGTAGAACTGGTTGTTGAGGAAGACCGGCACCACCTCGGTCCGCGGCATCAGCAGACCGAACTCGTTGCCGAGTCGATTGGCCAGAAAGGCCGAAAGCGGGTCGCGCACCGAGAGCGCGAAGTTCCGGAAGTCCTTGTAGAAGTCGTCACGCTCCGTTCGCACGGTGAGCGAGCGCTTGTCCATGGTCCAGTGGATGCTGTTGTCGCCGCGCTTGCGCAGCCTGACCGGCAGCGCCGCGCCGCCGTAGCGGAGGGTGCCCTCGATCCACGAGCCCCACATCGCCAGCGGATCCGACTGGAGCGAGTCCCAGCTGCGGCGCGGGACCTCGAGCCGGATCACCCCGGCGTCGGGCTGGTCGGCCGAAAACCCGCGGCGGAGCGCCACCCGAGTCGGGATCGTGGCGGCGGCGTGGACCCGTTCCGCGAAGAACGACGCCACCCCGGCCCGGGCCGACCACCAGTCCTCGAACTGGATCATCCGGGCATAGCGCATGGCCGCGTCGGCGAAGAAGAGCAACACCACCGTGACCGGCAGCACGGTGACCAGGAGCGCGTCGCGGAAGCGGAGCCCACGCCAGAGCCGCACCCACCAGCGGGGGGCGGCTCGCTCGGTCGGCCGGGCGACGACGCTAGCGGGAGAGCTCATCGAGCGTGAGTCCCAGGTTGCCATGGAGCCAGATCAGCCGGAACAGGGCGCTATCGGCCGCCGCGGCCGAGGCCAGCGCGAGGGTCCGCCGCTCGGCGTCGGCCCGCCCGGGCCCGTCGAGCAGATTGTCGTAGCTCTTCGCCACCGACGCCCAGAGCGCGGCGTCCAGCGGTTTGAAGAGCGTCACCCGGAGCCGCACGGCGCGGACCGCTCCCGCCGCCCTCGGGACCGGAAGCGAGAGCGAGGCCGACTCGGCCAGGGCGCGCAGCGCGCCCTCGTCGGTCCATTCCATCCCGCTCAACACCGCGGCGCGGGGATCGAGCCCGGTCGCCGACGGCGCGGCCGCCGCGCCCACCCGTGGCGCGCCGAGCAGCTCCAGCGAATCGAGCCGGATCGAGAGCCCGAGGGTTCGGATCTCGAGCCGCTCCGCCGTGGCGGGCTCGGTGAGCGTCACTAGATGCTCGTGGGGCAGCCCGTCACCCGAGAGCGCCAGCCAGCGCGACGCCGAGCCGAGCCGAAGCTCGACCCGATGCACGAAGTAGGCGTCGAGGTAGGCCCGGTAGGTCTCGGTGACCGGGATGTACTCGCCCCGATCCATGTAGTAGTCGATCGTCCCCCGCGCCGCGGGCAGATGGAACGGGAGGATCTCGAGCACGCTCTGGTAGGCGTCGCGGGCCTCGGGCGCCAGCGCCCAGCCGCTCAGCAGGCGCCCGGCGGCGCTCCCCAGGGCGTAGTGGTTGTGATAGTTGAGCGAGTCGAAATCGACCAGGCGCTGGTAGGTCTCGACCACCCGCCGTCGCCGGCCGGTCTCCTCGAGGCTCCGAGCGAGCCGGCGGAGCACCCGCTCGCGCTCCAGGTCGCGCGCGTGTCGCTGGTTGGTGGCCGGATGGATCCGGTCCAGTCGCTCGAAGTAGGCCACCGCCTCCTCGGCGCGACCCTCCGCCAGCAGCGCCTCGCCCCGCGCCAGCCGCCGCGCCCAGCGGTCGTCCCACCAGTCGACGGTCGCCTGGATCCGCGCGAGCAGCCGGGCCCGGGTGGGCGGCAGCGCCACCAGCAAGGCGAGGGCACCGACCAGCCCGAGGTACGCGACCGTCAGCAGACGCTCGTGTCGCCGCACCCACCCCCGAGCGCCGCCGCTTGCGTCGGGCATCAGACGTCGATGTTGTCCTGCCCGGTCAAGAGCGCCACCCGCCGCCCCTCGGCCCGCTGCCGGACCTCCGCCAGGAAGGCCGCCTCGTCGACCTTGGGCTTGAACTCGAGCGAGTACACCAGCTCCACGTCGCCCCCCTCGCGGATCGGCTCCACGCTGAGCAGCGCGTGCTCCCGGAGCGAGCGGTAGAAGAGCTCGCCGAAGAGGGTGTTGAAGTCGGCGCTCTCCGGCACGTGCACCTTGAGCAGCATCTCCCGGCGACGGGTGGAGCCGATCTCGAAGCGGGTCAGGGTGTAGGCCATGAAGCAGGCGAAGAGCGTGAAGACGATCGCCGTGAGATAGAACCCGGTGCCCACCGACATCCCGATCGCCATCGCCACGAAGATGAAGGCGACGTCGCGGGAGTCCTTGATCGGGTTCCGGAAGCGGATGATCGAGAGCGCGCCGACCAGGGTGAAGGCCCGGGCGATGTTGCTGCCGATGATCAGCATGATGATCGAGACCGTGACGCCCAGGAAGATCATGGCGTGCACGAACGACACCGAGTACGAGAGCCCGCGGTGGGACTGGCGGTAGAAGTACGCCAGCATCAGGCAGAGGGCGAAGCTCAACACCAGCGCGACGATCACCTCGCCCAGGCCGAAGGCGTCCCCCCCGGCGGCTTGCCTCAGGAACTGGTCCACGCAGTGCCTCCGATCAGGTGTTCTGCCCGCCGAAGCGGTGGCGGTCCACCGCCGAGCAGTACTTCGACATCCGAACCATCGTCAGGCCGTGCCGGCACACCAGCTTGGTGAGCCAGGAGGGAACCTGATGGTCGTATTTGATCTCCAGCACCCCGATCCGCGGATCGACGATGTAGCGGCCGCCGTAGATCATGGAAGTCAACCCGACCG
>JBFXAS010000246.1:0-8285 GCA_050184075.1 Gemmatimonadales bacterium | reverse complement strand
GACCTGGTTCGGCTCGGGACCCCGCATCGGCTGGACTCAGCGTTAGGGATGGACCAATCTATGGCACACCGGTCCATCGGACGATGACACCGATCACTTTTTCAGCAGCCTGCTAGAGGGTCTTGAGCTCGGAAACCAGCTTGCTCAGCGACGCCTTGGCGTCGCCGAAGAGCATTGCGGTCTTCGGATTGAAGAAGAGCTCGTTCTCGATGCCGGCGAACCCGGCTCCCATACCACGCTTCAGGACGATGATCGACTTGGCGTGGTCGGCGTTGAGGATCGGCATCCCGTAGATCGGGCTGGACGGGTCGGTCCGGGCGGCCGGGTTCACCACGTCGTTGGCGCCGATCACCAGGGCGACGTCGGCCCGCTCGAACTCGCCGTTGATCTCGTCCATGTCGAACAGCTTGTCGTAGGGGACGTTCGCCTCGGCGAGGAGGACGTTCATGTGACCGGGCATCCGCCCGGCCACCGGATGAATCGCGTACTTGACCTCCCCGCCCCGCTTCTCCACCAGGTCGGCCATCTCGCGCACCAGGTGCTGCGCCTGTGCGACCGCCAGGCCGTAGCCCGGCACCACGATCACGCTCTGGGCAAACCCCAGCTGCACGGCAGCGTCCTCCGCGCTGACCTGGCGAGCGGTGAGTCCTTCGGCGCTCTTCTGGGACTTGGCCGTGGCGCCGAATGCGCCGAAGAGCACGTTGGCGAGCGACCGGTTCATCGCCTTGCACATGATCTGGCTCAGGATGATGCCGCTCGAGCCGACCAGCGCGCCCGCGATGATCAGGATCTCGTTGTCGATCACGAATCCGGTCATCGCCGCCGCGATGCCCGAGTACGAGTTGAGGAGCGAGATCACGACCGGCATGTCCGCGCCGCCGATCGGGATGGTGAGCAGGACGCCGAGCAGCAGCGCGACGCCGACCACGCCGTAGAACGGCCAGAGCACCGACGCCGGATTGGTGATCTGGACGACCGCGAAGCCGACCACCCCCAGAAAGAGGACCGCGTTGAGCACCTTTTGCCCGGGAAACACGATGGCGCGGCCGCTCATCAGCTCCTGCAGCTTCGCGAAGGCGACGATGCTGCCCGTCAGCGTGACCGCGCCGATCAGGAGGCTCAACTGCATCGCGATGGACGTATTGACCGGCAGGGTGCGCCCCTCGAGCTCCGACTTGAGGAACTCGGCCGCGCCCACGACGAGCGAGGCGCCGCCGCCGAGGCCGTTGAGGAGGGCCACCATCTGCGGCATGGCGGTCATCTTGACCGTCTTCGCCATCCACAATCCGAGACCCGCGCCCACGACCATGCCGGCGGCGATGACCGGGTAGGAGACGATCTGGCGATCGACCAGCGTGACGACGATGGCGATCAGCATGCCGACCGCGGAGAGTCGGTTGCCCTTGACCGCCGTGGCCGGGCTGCCGAGCCACTTGAGCCCGATGATGAAACAGACGGACGCGACGAGGTAGATGAGCTGGGTCAGCGACGGCGACATCAGGACTTCTCCGGATCGCGCTTGAACATCTGCAGCATGCGATCGGTGACCGTGTACCCGCCGACGACGTTGATCATCGCGAAGGCCACGGCGAGGAAGCCGAGCACCGTGGAGATCCAGCCGTGCTGGCCGCCGGCCACGATCAGGGCGCCGGCGATGGTGATCCCGCTGATGGCGTTGGCGCCGGACATCAGCGGCGTGTGCAGAATGGTCGGCACCCGATGGATGAGCTCCACCCCGAGGAAGGTCGCGAGGGTGAAGATCACGATGCTGGTGATCAGGACTTCCACGAGATTCAGCTCCTTCCGTACCGCACGGCGCCGCCGTGGGTGACGCACATCGGGCCAAGGATGACGTCCTCGACGTCGGCGACGAAGGCGCCGTCCTTCTGACCGTGCTCGAAGAGCGAGAGAAAGTTCCGGCTCAGCATGAAGCTGGCGTGGAACGGCAGGGTCGAGGGCAGGTTGGTCGGCCCCATCACGGTGACGCCCGACACGACCACGTTCTGCCCGGCGACGGTGCCGTCGCAGTTGCCGCCGGACTCGGCGGCCACGTCGACGATCACCGAGCCGGGGCGCATGGTCGCCAGGGTTTCCTTGGCGATCAGGCGCGGGGCCGGCTTGCCGGGGATCGCCGCGGTGCTGATCACCAGGTCCATGTCCTTCAGGTGGGCCGCGAGACCGGCGACCACCCGCGCCTGCGCGTCGGCGGCGAGCTCCTTGGCGTAGCCGCCGGTGCCCTCGGCCTGGGCGTCGATCTCGAGAAAGCTCGCGCCGAGGCTCTGCACCTGCTCCTTGACCACCGGGCGGACGTCGAACGCCGACACGACCGCGCCCAGCCGGCGCGCCGTGGCGATGGCCTGCAATCCGGCCACCCCGGCGCCGATCACGAACGCCTTGGCGGGGGTGATGGTGCCGGCCGCGGTGGTGAGCATCGGGAGGAACCGGCCCATCTGGGTGGCGCCGAAGAGCACCGCCTGATAGCCGGCCACCGTGGCCTGGGAGGAGAGCACGTCCATGGTCTGCGCCTTGGTCGTGCGGGGAACCAGCTCGAGGGCGAGCGCGTCGACTTTCCGCTCGGCGAGCTTGGCAAGCAGGTCGGGCGCGGCGTGCGGCGCCATCAGGCAGATCAAGATCGTGCCCGACTTGAGCGCGGCGGCTTCCTCGAGCGAGGGTCGCTGGACTTTCGCCACCAGCTCCGCCTGCTCGGCCACCTGCGCGCCGGACTCCGCGATCGTCGCGCCGGCGGAACGGTACTGGTCGTCGGGGTAGAAGGCCGCCTCGCCCGCCCCTCGTTCCACCAACACGCTGTGCCCGCCCTTGATCAGGCGTTGCACGGTCGCGGGAACGAGGGCGACCCGGCGCTCGTGCGCGGCCGTCTCTCGGAGCACTCCAATCCGCATGAAGCCTCGCAGGGATGAATTGGCAGGGCGCCGCGAATCTACACCCCCAGGCTCGATTCTCAACCGGTGGACTTTCGCGCAAGGCCACTTCACGTTTCCGCGCATGGAACAGGTGCGGGTATTCGCGCCGGGATCGATCGGCAACGTCGGCCCGGGCCTCGACATTCTCGGCCTCGCGCTCGCGGGGCCCGGTGACACCGTCGACGCGCGCCGGATCCCCGGCAGCCGGGTCGTCGTTGCCGATCCCGGCCATCCGGACCTGCCCCGGTCGGCGCGGCGGCACGCCGCCGCGCTGGCCGCACGGGCCGTGCTCCGCCGGGCAGGCCGGGCCCAGCGCTTCGGGCTGGAGATCCGAGTCGAGAAGGGGCTTCCCCTCGCGGGTGGTCAGGGGGGCAGCGCCGCCTCCGCCGTCGCCGGCGCGGTGGCCGCCAACCTGCTCGCCGGCGAGCCTCTCGGCGAGAGTCAGCTGATGCTCGCCGCGCTCGAGGCCGAGACGGCCGTGGCCGGCCGTCACCTCGACAACATCGCGCCCTCCCTGCTCGGCGGCCTGGTGCTGATCCGGAGCCTGATCGGGCCGGACGTGGTGCGGCTGGATCCGCCGCGCCGGCTGGTGGTGGTCCTCGCGAAGCCGGACTACGACCTTGCGACCTCGCGGGGGCGGGCGGTGCTGCCCACGACCGTCGATCGCTCGGTCGCGCTGCAGCAGGCGGCCAACGTGGCCGCGATGGTGGCGGCGGCCCGGGCGCACGACGTCCGGGCCTTCGGCCGCGCGATCGACGACCACATCGCGGAGCCGGCGCGGGCCAGACTGCTCCCCGGCTTCGAGGCGGCCAAGCGGGCTGCGCTCAAGGCCGGGGCCTATGGCTGCTCGATCTCCGGCAGCGGGCCGACCGCGTTCGCCGTGACGGACTCGACGACCACCGCGAAGGGCATCGCCACCGCGATGGAGAAGGCCTACCGGCGGGCGGGAGTCGACTGCGGCGTCCGGATCGCCTTGCCGGACAAGAAAGGGGCGCGGGTCGTATGAGCGGGCGGACGCTGGGGTGTCGGGCCTGCGGAGCGGCCCTGGAGGGCACGTCGCTCAGGAGCCGCTGCGAGTGCGGCGGCCTGCTCGAGCTTCAGGGCAGCATCGGGGGCGAGCGCCCGGGAGCGGAGTGGAAAAAGCTGTTCGCGGAGCGGCGGCTCTCCCCCACCGGGCCCAACGCGTCCGGTGTCTGGCGATACCGCGAGCTGGTTTACCCGGAAGCCGCGCCCTCCGCCATTGTAACCTTTCCAGAGGGAAATACCCCCCTGCTTCATCGGGAGGCGCTCAACCGCTTTGCCGGCCTCGGCGAGCTGATCTTCAAGCACGAGGGCCAGAATCCGACCGGCTCGTTCAAAGACCGCGGTATGACCGTGGGCGCGACCCACGCCGCCCGGCTCGGCGTCGGGGCGGTGGCCTGTGCCTCGACCGGCAACACGGCGGCGTCGATGGCCGCTTATGCGGCGCAGGCCGGGCTCCGGGCCGTGGTGCTGGTGCCGGCCGGGCGAATCGCTCTGGGCAAGCTGGCTCAGACCGTAGCGTACGGCGCGAAGATCCTGGCGGTGCGTGGAGACTTCGACGCTTGCCTCCGCCTGGTCGACGAAGGGGGCCAGACGCTCGGGCTCTACCTGCTCAACAGCATCAACCCGTACCGGCTGGAAGGGCAGAAGGCCATCGTGCTGGAGCTGCTCGACCAGCTGGGCTGGGACCCGCCCGACTGGATCGTGCTCCCGGCCGGCAATCTCGGAAACCTCTCGGCTTTCGGGCGGGCGCTCTCCGAGGCGAGGGCCCTCGGGCTGATCGACCGTCTGCCCCGGATTGCCGCGATCCAGGCCGCCGGCGCCGCCCCATTCGCCAGGAGCTTCGCCGACGGATTCGCGACCCGTCATCGAGTCGAGGCGGAGACGGTGGCCACCGCGATCCGGATCGGGGACCCAGCCTCGTACGAGCGGGCGGTCGAGTCCATTCGCTTGACCGATGGGGTGGTGACGACCGCCACGGACGCCGAGATCCTCGAGGCCAAGGAGGCCATCGACCGGGCTGGCGTCGGCTGCGAGCCCGCCAGCGCCGCCTCGCTGGCTGGCGTGAGGCGCTTGGTGCGGGAAGGGGTCATCGGCCCCACCGACCGGGCCGTAGCGGTGCTCACCGGCCATCTCCTCAAGGACCCCGAGATCCTGCTCAAGGACAAGTCGGCGCTTCCGATCACCGAGGTCGACGCCTCGCTCAGCGCGGTGGCCGCGGCTCTCAAGTGAGAGCGCCGGCGCCCCCTCGGGAGCGCCGGCGCGAGACAGGTCGCCGATCGGCTCAGTTGCCGCCGGAGCTCCGGTCGACCGCCTCCTCCAGCTCCTTGTAGTGGGTGGGATCGGTCTCCCTGAACGGCGAGATCACGTGGGCGACCTTGCCGTCCGGCCCGATCACGTAGACCACCCGTCCGTCCAGCTTGACGCCCCGGGCCTCGATCGCGACCCCGTACTGGGTACCGACCGCTGCGCCAGGATCGCTCAGGAAGGTGAGCGGGTAGTCCTTCTCGGCAGCCCAACTGGCCAGCGTCGTATCGGGGTCGACGCTGATGCCGAACGCCTTCACGTTCTCGCCACCGTTGAAAATCGTCGCGTACTGATCACGGTACGCGTTCATCTGGGCCGTTCAGCCACCGGTCCTGGCCTTGTAGAAGAAAGCCAGCACCACCGTCTGCCCGCGGAAGTCGAGCAGGCTGACCTCGCCGGGGAGCAGGCCGTCCTTGGTGGCGCCCTTGAGTGAGAACGCCGGCGCCTCGGCGCCGACCGCCAGCGGCGTGAAGGTCCGCTGCTGCGCGACCGCCATCGGCGCCAATCCGGCGAGCAACGCCACGCACAACCCTGCCGTTTTCATTCGCCCTCCTCGTTCGGTGCCCCGAGCGTCACTTCGAGGTCGTGACACGCCAAATCTTACCCTGCTGGTCGGCGCCCACATAGAGCGCGCCGTCGGGGCCCTGAGCCAGGCCGGTTGGCCTGATCGAATCGGCCGCCCCGGACGGCAGGACGAAGTCGCTCCACTGCCCCGTCGGCTTGCCGCCCTCGAACGGGATGAACACCACCCGGAAGCCCTGCTGCGGTGCCGGCGCCCGATTCCAGGAGCCGTGGAAGGCGAGGAACGCGCCGCCCCGGTACTCGGCCGGCAGCATCGAGCCACCGTAGAACATCAGGCCGTTCGGCGCCCAGTGGGCCGGAAAGCCGATGGCCGGCTGGGCCTTGGCGCCGCAGTCGCCGGCCTTGGTTCCGTCTCCGCCATACTCCGGGTTGAGCAGCTTGGCCTTCTTCCGTGGGTCGAAGTAGCAGTACGGCCACCCGTAGTCCGCCCCGTCGGGCACGGGGCCGAACTCCTCGGCCGGGTTCTCCCTGCCCTCTTCGGCCGGCCAGCTCCAGTTCTCGGTCAGCTGGTCCCGGCCGTGGGTTGCCACGTACAGGGTCCCGGTTGTCGGCTCGACCGCCATGGCCATGGGATTCCGCATCCCGGTGGCGTAACGCCTGGCGTCGGCGGGGGTCTGGTCGCGCCCGTCGGCCTTGAAGAGCCAGATCCCGGCGCGGATCGCTAGCTCCGGACAGGGCTGCACCCCGGGATGGGGGCCCCGGCGATCCTCACCGGGCGCCTGGCAGCTGTTGGAACGCGAGCCGAAGGAGACGAACAGGTCGTTGCCCCGAAGCGCCAGGCCCTTGCTGGCGTGCCCTCCGGTCGGCAGGTCCCTCGCCACGACGACCGGCTCGCCCACCGGGGCCGTGGCCCCGGCCCGCCACTCGAAGCGAAGCACCTTGTCGTTCTGGGCGAAGTAGAGATAGCGGTCGGTGAGCAGCAGACCGCTCCCGCCGTCGCCCTCGTAGAACTGGGTGACCTGGTCCACCTTGCCATCGGCGTCGGTGTCGCGGAGGAGCACGACCCCGCTGCCCGTTCGGCCGGCTCGGGCGGCGAAGATGTCTCCATTCGGCGCCACGGCGAGGTGGCGCACGTAGCCGACCCCATCGGCGACCAGCTGCGCGCAGAGCCCGGCCGGCAGCTTGAGGCCACCGTTGTCGGGATCGCAGGCGGCCGCACTCGTCGAGCCGGTCGCGAGGCTGGCGGCCAGGGCCATTCCGGACAAGAAACCAACGACCACGGGAGCCTCCGGGAGAAACGACGAGTGAAATAGTCGGGATAGCCAATCTAAGCGAACCGATGGGCCCCGGCCACGCCGCGCGGGGCCGTTCGCTCGGCCCGACCTGCCCGTTCGCTCGACCCGACCTGCCCGTGCCGCTCGGCTCGACCTGCCTGTGCCGCCCCGGTATGTTTCCGCCCGCCATGGCGAACTACCAGTACATCTACACGATGCAGAACTTGCGGAAGGTGGTCCCACCGAGCCGCGAGATCCTCAAGGGCATCTACCTCTCGTTCTTTCCGGGCGCCAAGATCGGCGTGCTCGGCTCGAACGGTGCCGGCAAGTCCTCCCTGCTCAGGATCATGGCGGGGGTGGACCAGGACTTCATCGGCCACGCCAAGCCGGCCGACGGCGTCCGCGTCGGGTTCCTGTCGCAGGAGCCGACACTCGACCCCGAAAAGACGGTCCGGGGCAACGTCGAGGAGGCGGTCGCCGACACGCGGTCGCTGCTCGAGGAGTTCGAGGCGATCAGCAACCGATTCGCCGAGCCGATGGACGACGACGAGATGACCGCGCTGCTCGAGCGGCAGGGCGAGGTCCAGACCCGGATCGAGGCGATCGGGGCCTGGGAGCTCGATCGCAAGATCGACATCGCGATGGACGCGCTCCGGCTCCCGCCGGGCGACTCGGCGGTGACCAACCTCTCGGGCGGCGAACGCCGGCGGGTGGCCCTCTGCCGGGTGCTGCTGGAGCAGCCGGACCTGCTGCTGCTCGACGAGCCGACCAATCATCTCGACGCGGAGTCGGTGGCCTGGCTGGAGCGACACCTGGCCGAGTTCCCGGGCACCGTGGTGGCCGTGACTCACGACCGCTACTTCCTCGACAACGTGGCCGGCTGGATCCTCGAGCTGGACCGGGGCGCGGGCATTCCCTGGGAGGGCAACTACTCCAGCTGGCTCGACCAGAAGAAGAAACGGCTGGCGACCGAGGAGAAGCAGGCGTCCGCCCGGCAACGGACCCTGGAGCGCGAGCTCGAGTGGATCAGCATGTCGCCCCGGGCCAGGCAGGCGAAGGGCAAGGCCAGGATCAACGCCTACGAGGCGCTCCTGGCCGAGGGGGAGCGGGAGCAGGAGGGAACGGCGGAGATCGCCATTCCCGTACCGCCCCGGTTGGGCGACGAGGTGGTGGTGGCAAAGAACCTGCGGAAAGGCTTCGGCGATCGGCTGCTGTTCGACGACCTGACCTTCTCGCTGCC
>JBFXAS010000245.1:0-8316 GCA_050184075.1 Gemmatimonadales bacterium | reverse complement strand
CACGACCACGATCACCGTGAGCACCTGCCCCGCCGTGCTGAGCGGGAAGACCTCCCGATAGCCGACCGTCGTGACGGTGATGACGGTCATGAAAAAGGCGTCCCAGAGCGGGACGCCTTCGATCAGCCAATAGCCGATCGTTCCGGTCGCCAGGACAAGCAGGAGGGGCCGGAGCGCGGGGGCGATGATGACCAGGCGGCGTCTTGGCATCGGCTCGGGAAAGCTCGCCCTGATAATGACGCCGTCGGTGGCCGGAGGACAGAGGGCGACGGCCGCCTCAGCGAAGCACCTGCGCGACGGCGTAGATTTCTCAGGAGCTCTTCATGATCGCGGGCTCGGCGGCACTCGAAACGAGCTCGGCGCGGTCGAGAACGTGAGCCCGGCCTCGCCGGCGAGGTCCACTGCTTTGCTGTCGGGCGATGGGACGGCTTCCCGCATTTCCTGACAGTGCGGTCGGGCCCGGCCCGGCCTCGATCTTGAGCCGAACCACCGGATTGGAGACGAGCATGCTCACCAGCGTCCTGGCGTTGCTCGGCGCCCTCGGCGCCGCACCCGCCGACACCGTCCCGCTCTACGACAACCTGGGCGACCATCACTACCCGATCTCCACCCGAGTCCCGCTGGTCCAGCGCTACTTCGACCAGGGCCTCCGGCTCTACTACGCCTTCAACCACGCCGAGGCCGTCCGCGCGTTTCGGGAGGGGCAGCGTCTCGACCCGCACTGCGCGATGTGCTTCTGGGGCGAGGCGCTGGCGTTCGGGCCCAACATCAACCTGCCGATGGACTCCGCCGCCGGCGTGGCGGCCCATCGGGCGATGGAAGAGGCCGTGCGCCAGGGCGGCGGCAGCGCGGAGGAGCGAGCGCTGATTCGGGCGCTGGCCACCCGCTACGCCAGCCCACCCCCCGTGAATCGGGCCAGGCTCGATTCGGCCTACGCCCGCGCGATGGCCGACGTCGCACGCCGCTTCCCGCGCGATCAGGAGGCGGCCGTCCTCGCCGCGGAGGCCGCGATGGACCTCCGCCCATGGAGCTATTGGACCAAGGACGGACAGCTCCAGCCCGGAATGGCCGAGGCCCTCGCAACCCTCGAACGGGTGATCTCCACGAATCCCAGGCATCCCGGCGCGTGCCATTTCTACATCCACGCCGTGGAAGCGGTGCATCCGGAGCGGGCCGTGCAGTGCGCCGAGCGGCTTGCGGGCGCGATGCCGGGCGCGGGCCACCTGGTGCACATGCCCGGACACATCTACATCCGGGTCGGGCGCTACCTCGACGCGATCGTCGCCAACCAGCACGCGGTCCACGCCGACGAGACCTACATCCGGGACCAGCGGCCGGGAGTCGGGATGTACACGGCCGGCTACTACCCGCACAACTACGACTTCATGGCCTTCGCCGCTTCGATGGCCGGCCAACGCGCCCGGGCGATCGGCGCCGCCGACAAGCTCGCCGAGCTCGACACGCCCGAGGTGATGCGGGAGCCGGGCATGGCCTTCACCCAGCACCACGCCACCCGCCGGCTCCAGGTGCGGATCCGCTTCGAGCGCTGGGATGAGATTCTCGAGACGCCCGCGCCGCCGGCCGATCTCGCCCACGCGAAGGCGATGTGGCACTACGCCCGCGGTCGGGCCCTGGTGGCCGGTGGCAAGACCCGCGCGGCGCGAGCCGAGCTGGACGCCGTCCGCGCCGCGATCCGCGACCCCCGGCTCCAGGGCCTCCGGCTCGAGTTCAACGAGTCGCCCGCGATCCTCAAGATTGCCGCGGAGGTGCTGGCGGGCCGGATCGCGTCGGCCGAGCGGCACCACCCGCAGGCGGTCCATCACCTGGAGCTGGCGGTGGCCGCGGAGGACGCGCTCACCTACGGCGAGCCGCCCGACTGGACGATTCCGGCCCGCCAGGATCTCGCCGCGGTGCTGCTCGCCGCCAAGCGCCCGGCCGACGCCGAGCGGGTCTCGAGAGAGGACCTCGCCCGCTTCCCGAACAACGGCTGGTCGCTGGCGGCGCTGATCCGAGCGCTGGAGGGCCAAGGGCGCGGCGAGGAGATCGGCGAGCTCGAGACGGCGCTCCGCCGCGCCTGGCGCGACGCGGACGTGCCGGTGCCCGGCACGCGCTAGCAAGTGCGGGCGATCGGCCGCTCTGGTCGTGGCGCGGACCCCGCGGGCCGCACGATCATCGTGGAGCCCGCCGCGGGAGCAGCGGCAGGGTGATCACCGACGGCCGGGACGCGTCGTGGAACACGGCCTGGTGGGCGACCTTCCAGTCCACGTCGGTGGCGACGGGATTGCCGGTGTTCTGGTTCGGGTTGTAGTAGGGGGCCGCGCTGCTGGTGACCTCCAGCCTGAGTCGGTGGCCGGCGGGAAACCGGTGGGCGACGTCGAACAGCTCGATCCTGATCGGCGTCGGCCTGCCTGGCTCGAGCAGCTCCTCCCGAGCGTAGCCGTTTCGATATCTGGCCCGCTTGATCGCGATTCGAGACCCCAGCTGGACCGCCTTGCCGTCGGGGTGGACGTCCGAGAGCACGGCGACGAAGTCGGTGTCGAGAGCGTCAGAGGCGACGGTGAGGTCGACGAAGACGCTGCCGATCAACTCGAGCGGCTCCCTCAACGACTCTCCTGTGTAGACCAGGACGTCGGGACGGTCCTGGAGCCGTTGGCGGTCGATGGCCGCCACCTCGATCGCGGCGGGCACCGGTCGCTTCGGGTCGTAGGTGAAGGTGTCGGGTAGCGACCGAGGCTCCGCCCGCCAGACGAGGCGGCCGTCGCCCGATCGGCCGTTGGCCTTGCCACCGCTCGCGAGGTAGAGCGGCGTCGGGACGACGTCCTTCGGCGGGTAGCTGTCGTAGCTCCGCCACTCGTTCGCGCCCGTCACGAAGATCCGCGCCCTGGGGGCGTCGTAGCTCCCCCCACCTTTGAGACACCAGTCGAAGAAGTCGAGGTGGGCCTGCTTGTTGTCGATCACCACGCTCGGCGGAAACTCGAGCTCACCGACCCTGGTCTTCCCGCCGACGAAGGTCTCGGCGTGGCCCCACGGGCCGATCACCAGGAAATGTTCCGACGGCTTCGGCGCGTTGGCCATCAGCTCGCGCCAGTACATCAGGGAGCCGGGTTGATCGGCGTCGTACCAGCCGGTGGTCGTGAGCGTCGGGATCGCGATCCCGGCGAAGTCCTCCGCTCGGAGCTCGATCCGGCGCCAGAACGGCCCCTCGACCGGATGCTCGAGCCAGCTCCGGTAGAGCGGCATCACCCTCCCCATGACCGAGTCGGCCGTGAGCAGCGGCCGATGGGCGAGGACCCGCTCCCAGTCGACGCCCGCCGCGTTGGGGGTCTGCAGGGTGCGGCCCGAGGTGCCATTCACCCAATTGAGCGCCCAGGCATGGGCGAAGGCGCCGCCGAGGTACGGAAGCTCGTCGAACCAGCGCCCTCCCGGCGCCGTGGGCGCCATGCAGGTCAAATGGGGCGGGCGGTGCTTGGCGGCGAGCCATTGCACGGTGCCCAGGTAGGAGACGCCGAGCATCCCGACCTTGCCGTTCGACCAAGGTTGGCGGGCCAACCACTCGATCGTGTCGTAGCCGTCCTCGCCATCGCCGGCGAAGAAGGAGAACTCGCCGTCCGAGTCCCCCCGGCCGCGGGTGTCCTGCGCCACGAACGCGTAGCCCCGCTCCGCGAAGTAGCGACCCCAGTCGACCAGACCCAGCCCGGTCCGGAGGTAGGGCGTCCGAACCAGCAACACCGGATGCCGCAGGCCGTCCTCCGGACGCCAGACGTCGGCGGTCAGCTGCACGCCGTCGCGCATCGGGATCCGCACCCCGAAGTCGGCTCGGGTCTGGGCGGCGACGCCGGGGCAGGCGATCGCCGCGGCGAGGAAGAGCGCGGCATGCCTCATCGGGATCCTCTGGTGGAGCGGCGGGTCGACTTCCTGGAGCGCGCGCGAGCGGGCGCCGGTGGCGCCAATAGGCCCTGGAGGATCAGGTCGGCGAACGCGTCCGCTACCTGCTCCGCCCCGAGCGTCCCGCCCGGCGAGAACCACTGCGGAACCCAGTTGACCGCGCCCAGGATCAGCATCCGGGTCAGCCGGACGTCCACCTCGGGCCGCAGCCGCCCGGTGCCGACGGCCTGATAGAGCAAGCCGTCCCACAGCGCGTCGTAGCGGTCCCGGAGCCGCGCCATCCGCTCGCGGCTCTCACCCTCGAGCTGGCGGCCCTCGTAGAGCAACGCGTAGATCCCGTGGTCGTTCCCCACCAGCATCGCGAGGTGGGCGCGGATGGCCAGACGGATCCGCTCGATCGGATCCGCGACCCCCTCGGTGGCGCTGCGGAAGCTCGCCTCCGAGATGCCGATGCCCCGCTCCATCAGGGCCAGCAACACCGCCTCCTTGGTCCGATAGCGATAGTGGACGCTGCCGGGCCAGAGGCCGGCCTCCTGCGCGATGTCGCGAATGGTCGTGGCCGCGAAGCCCTTGAGCCGAAAGAGCCGCCCCGCGGCGTCGAGCAACGGGGCGGGCTCGGGCGCGTCGCCGCTGGGCACCAGGGTGAGCTTGGTCATTCGACCAATTTGCCGAATGCCGTCGGTGGTGTCAATTGACATCTTCCCACAGGAGAAACCGGCGGGGTGCCTCCAGAGATCGGTCTTCTTGGTCATTTGACCAAATCATGACTGGACGTTAGGTTCGAGTCCGATGACGGGCATTCTGGCCTCCTCCGCCTCCCGCCTCGAGACGCTCGCCGCCCTGGTCGCCGGACTCGAGCAGGAGGCCCGAGAGGCAACCGGCGAGGCGCGCGCGCGCGGGAGCGCGATCCTGGATCCCGACGGGCCCTGGTTCGAGATCGGCTCGCTCCGCGACCACGATCGCGAGGGTGCTGATGCCCGCGGTGGGATCCTCACCGGAATCGGGGCGGTCGCGGGGCGGCCGGTGGTCGTGGCCGCGCAGCCGACCCGCGGATCGCGCTGGAGCGCGACCGCAGTCGAGAAGCTGCTCAGGGCGCAGGAGATCGCCTGCCGGCAACGGCTGCCGATCTGCTACCTGCTCGACCCGACCGCGCCGCTGGCGAGTCCGGTCGACGGCTGGCTCCCCGGGGGCTACGGCCCGGGACGCGCGCTCGCCCTGGCCGCGTGGATGCGGAGCTCGCGGCGCGCCGCTCAGATCGCGGCCTGCTCGGGACCCCAGGGCGGCTTCTCAGGGCTTCTCGCCTGCCTCGCCGAGGTCGGAGTGGGCCCCGACGAACCGCGCGAGGTGCGGCAGGCGATCGAAACCCTGCCGGCGACTGATCGGACCGGTTGCCGCGCCCGCTCCCCGCGTCCGCCGGCGCTCGGCCCGGACGCGCTCGCCGCGCTCCTGCCGAACGACCATCGACGGTCGTACGACATGGACGAGCTCCTCACCGGTCTCTTCGACGGCGGGGAGATCGACGAGTTCCAGCCGGCGCTCGCCCGAGAGATGCTCTGCGGCCACGCCGCGATCGACGGCCTGCAGGTGGCCGTGATCGCCAACCGGCGGGGCGTGATCCCGACCCGCGGCGCGCCGCCTCGGATCGGCGGGATCATCTATCGGGAGAGCGCGTCCAAGGTGGCCTTCTTCATCGAGACGGCGAGTCGCCAGGGCCTGCCGATGCTCTTCGTCCACGACGTGAGCGGCTTCATGCTGGGCGTGGAGGCCGAGCACGACGGAATCATCCGCGCGGGGGCCGAGCTGGTGGAGGCGATGGCGACGGCAGAGAGCCCCCGGATCGCGCTGACGGTGAACCACGCCTCGGGCGCCGGCTATTACGCGATGGCCGCGCAGGGCTTCGAGCCGGACTTCGCGATCGCCTGGCCGACGGGGCGGATCGGGGCGATGGAGGCGGAGTCCGCCATCGCCGCGGCGCACGGGGCGGCGCTCGCGCGGGCGGGCGGACGGGAAGGGTCCGCCCCACCCGAGGTGCGCGCCTCGATCGCCGCGATGCGCGAGAGCTTCGAGCGGGAGCTCGGCGCGGTCCACGCGGCCGCCCGCGGTCACGTCGACGCGATCGTCACCCCCGCGGAGACGCGCGCCACTGTGTCCTTCCTCTTTCGGGTCGCCGCGCGGCCCCGCTCGAGCCACTAGCCAATGCCATACCGGGAGACACCGATGTCCGCTTCGATCTACTTCGACGACGAGCACCAGATGCTCAGGGAGACGATCCGCCGCTTCATCCGCGAGGAGGTGGCGCCGGAGGCCGACGGCTGGGAGCGGGAGGGACGGGTGCCGCGCTCGATCATCGAGCGGATGGGCGCGCTCGGTCTGCTCGGCCTCACCCACCCCGAGGAGCATGGCGGCGGCGGACTCGACCGGCGGGCCACGGTGCTCCTCGCCGAGGAGCTGGGCCGCTCGACCTACGGCGGGTTCGCGATCACCGTGCTGGTCCACACCGAGATGGCGTCGCCCCATCTGGCCCGCTTCGGATCGGACGCGCAACGCCGGCGCTACCTGCCCGGGGTGATCGCCGGGAACCTGCTCACCGCCATCGCGGTGACCGAGCCCGACGTCGGCTCCGACGTGGCCGCGATCCAGGCGCGCGCGCTCCCGGACGGCGACGGCTTCCGGCTGAGCGGCTCGAAGATGTTCATCACCAACGGCGTCCACGCGGACCTCTACATCGTGGCGGCGCGGACCAATCCGGAGGTGAAGCCGTCGCGGGGCATCACCCTCTTCCTGATCGAGCGCGGCACGCCCGGTCTCGAAGTGAGTCGCTCGCTCGACAAGATGGGCTGGCACTCCTCCGACACGGCGGAGCTTAGTCTCCAGGACTGCCGGGTGCCGGCCAGCTGCGTCCTGGGCGAGGTGGACCGCGGATTCTACGCGATCATGCGGAACTTCCAGACCGAGCGGCTCGCCATGGCCGCGATGGCGATCGGCGAGTGCGGCGCGGCGATCGAGCTGACCCTGCGATACGTCACGACCCGGCAGGCCTTCGGCGGCTCGCTGCTCCAGCAGCAGACCATCCGGCAGCGGCTCGCCATGCTGGACGCGCGGGTCGAGGCCGGACGCCAGCTGGTCCACCACGCGGCTTGGCTCGACGCCCAGGGTCACGACGCGGTGCGCGAGGTCTCGATGGCCAAGGCCTACTGCGGCGAGCTGGTGAACGAGGTGATGTACCACTGTCTCCAGTTCCACGGCGGCTTCGGCTACATGCGCGAGGCCACGATCGAGCGGATGACCCGGGACGCCCGGGTGCACTCGATCGGCGGCGGCGCCACCGAGGTGATGCTCGAAGAAGTGGCCAAGCGGTTTCCCATCGACTGAGCCGGAGACCCGATGAGTCAGACCACGATCCGGATCCGCGACCACTCGGGCGTTCGCTGGATCACCCTGGCCCGGCCGGAGCGCCGGAACGCGCTCGACGATCGGCTGGTCGGCGAGCTGACCGCCGCGCTGCGAGACGCCGATCGCGACCCCTCGGTTCGGGTGATCGCGCTCGACGCCGACGGCCCCGACTTCTGCGCCGGCGCCGACCTGGAGCAGACCCGCGACCTGGTGGCCGGGGCCGACGCGGTCGGCAACCTGGCCGACGCGAGCCGGCTCGGCGACCTGTTCGTCACCATGCGGCGGCTCGGCAAGGTGATCGTCGCCGCGTTGCACGGGCGAGCGCTGGCCGGCGGCGCCGGTCTCGCCACCGCCTGCGACATCGTGGTCGCGGCCGACGACGCCAGACTGGGATACCCCGAGGTGCAGCTCGCCCTGGTTCCCGCCATGGTGGGCGCCCTGCTCCGCCGGGCCACGGGAGAGAAGCCCGGCTTCGCGCTGCTCGCCCTGGGCGAGCAGATCGACGCCGCGGAAGCCGTCCGGCTGGGCCTGGTGACCCGAGTCGTGCCGGCCGCCCGGCTCCGCGACGAGGTCGGCGCGATGGCCGCCTCGCTGGCGAGCCGATCGCCCGCGGCGCTCACCCTGATCAAGCGGCTCTTCTACGGCCAGGACGGGCTCTCGTTCGAGGACGCGATCGGGCGGGGCGCCGAGGTGAACGCGCTGGCCCGCTCCACGCCGGACGCGAGAGCGGGCGTGGAGCGCTTCCTGGAGCGGCGGCGGCGCTGATCGTCGGACCCAGCCGTCACCGGCCGGCCTGCTGGCTCGCCTCGCGGTAGAGGGTTCGCTGCTCCCGGATGAAGTAGGCGTGGAGCGCGCGGGCGTCGTCCGCGCTCAGCAGGTCGGCGAAGCTCCCCATCCCCGACGCCGCCAGCTTGCCGCCCAGCACGATCGAGTCGAACACCGCGTGGGTCTCGGCCGGCATCCGATGGAGATCGGGATAGGCCGAAAGCTGTCCCTCGCCGCGGCCACCGTGGCAGCGGGCACAGCGGGCGGCGTAGA
>JBFXAS010000244.1:0-8377 GCA_050184075.1 Gemmatimonadales bacterium | reverse complement strand
GCGTGAAGCCGGCGGGCACCGAAAGCGCCGGGTGCCCGGTGGCCGAGATCAGCGAGCAGGAGCGCATCCAGTCGAGATAGCTGCGCATCACGACCCCTTCGATCTCGGTCGGGTACGGCGTGCGCGCGTCGAAGGGCACGACCTGCACGGTGGGGAGCACGAAGAAGGGATAGCTCTCCATGAAGGCCCGGAGCCGGTGGAAGAGCCTGGTTCGGAGAATCTCGGCCCGCGCGAGATCCTGACCCGTGAGCCTGAGCCCCTCCTCCACGTTCCAGCGGACAGTGTCCTTGAGACGCTCGGGCTCCCGCTCCAGGAAGCGGCTCAGCCGCATCGCGAAGTACCAGGCCCGCCAGGTCGAGAACACCTCCTCGGCTCCTGCCAGGCTGGGCTCGGCGTCGTCGACCACGCAGCCGAGTGACTCGAGCACCGGTCGCGCCCGATCCACCACCGTCCGCACCGCCGGCTCGAATGGCAGGCCCAGGTCCCGGACCCAGGCAATCCGGGTCCCCTTCACCTCGCGATCCAATGGCGGCGCGAAGCTCCGACCCGGCTCCGCCCGCGCCAGCGGCGAGCGCGGATCGGGCCCCGCGATCACGCTGAGGAGGAGCGCGGCGTCCTCTACCGTACGCGCCATCGGTCCGTCGACGCCCATGGTGAACCACGCGTCTTCCGCGGGCCAGCTCGGGACCCGCCCAGCCGACGGACGAAAGCCGACCACGTTGCAGAAGCTCGCGGGGTTGCGGAGCGAGCCCCCCAGGTCGCTGCCGTCGGCCAGGGGGACCATGCCGCAGGCGAGGGCCACCGCGGCGCCGCCGCTCGACCCGCCGGAGGTCCTGGCGAGATCGTACGGATTGAGGGTCGTGCCGAAGACCTCGTTGAAGGTCTGCGATCCGGCGCCGAACTCCGGCACGTTGGTCTTGCCGACCGAAATCGCGCCCCCCGCGCGAATCCGTTCGACCAGGAGCGAGTCCTGCGTCGGCACGTGGTCGCGAAAGAGCGGCGACCCGTAGGTGGTGCGAACCCCCGCCGTGTCGGTGAGGTCCTTGTGCGCGATCGGGATGCCGTGCAGCGCCCCGAGCGGCTCGCCCCGCGTGCGCCGTTCGTCGGCTTCCCGGGCGGCGCGGCGCGCGGCCTCCGCCGTCAGGGTGACGATGGCGTTGACCTTGGGATTGGCCAACTCGATGCGGGCGAGATGCGCGTCCAGCACCTCGCTCGCCGAGACCGCTCCCCGACGGAGCAGCCCGGCGAGCTCGGTGGCCGGGAGAAAACAGAGCTCCCGCGCGCTCAAGGCATCTGGCCGCGATACTTCTCGAACCATCCCTGGAGCGTAGTGAGCTTGGCCGCCTCGTGGCTCGGGCGCCGCCGGATGCCGTGCGGCTCCTCCGGCACCCGGACCAGCACGGCCGGGACGCCCAGCATCTTGAGCGCCTTGTAGTACTGCTCCGACTCCGACATCGGAGTCCGGTAGTCTTCCTCGCCGGTCATGATCAGGGTCGGGGTCTTCACGTTCTTCACCACCGAGAGCAGCGAGCGCTGGTCGTAGTTGTCCCGGTGGTCCCAGGGAAAGCCCGGAAACCAGTTGGCCACCGAGGACGGCGCCATGTCGGCCGTGAGCGAGAAGCTCTCCCAGTTGATCACCGGGTAGAAGGCGAGCGCAGCCTTGAACCGGTCGGTATGGCCGATCATCCAGGCGGTCAGCACCCCGCCCCCGCTCCCGCCCGTGACGAAGAGGTTGTTGGCGTCCACGTATCCCTTCGCGATCACCGCGTCAACGCCGGAGTTCAGATCGAAGAAATCGTCGCCCGGATAGGCGTGGTGGATCAGGTTGCCGAACTCCTCGCCGTAGCTGGTGCTCCCGCGCGGGTTGGTGTAGAGGACCACGTATCCCGCCGACGCCATCAGCTGCTTCTCCTCGTCGAACCGGTCGCCGTAATTGGCGAAGGGGCCGCCGTGGATCTCGAGGATCAGCGGATACTTCCGAGCCGGGTCGAAGCCCGGCGGCTTGACGATCCAGCCCTGGATCCGGCGGCCGTCCTTGGAGGAGGGATACCAGAGCTCCTCGACCTGACCGAGGGTCCGGCCCGCCAGCAGGTCGTCGTTCAAGCTGGTGAGGGCCTGGGCCTTGCCACCCTGCGCCGGCGTCGTCACGGCGACCTCCGATGGCACCTCGGGACGGCTGTAGGAGAAGGCGATCCGTCCGTCCCGCGCGACCGTGTAGCTCCCGCCACCGTAGGCCGACCCGGTGCCGCCGAGATCCTCGGCCACCACCTGCCAGCTTCCGTCGAGCCCGAAGCGGGCGACCTTGGTGTTGCCTTCCTCGTCGAACTGGACGTAGATCGCGCGGCCGTCCGCCGACCAGGTCGGGCCGCTCACACTCCGGTCGAGCTTGGCGGACACCACCCTCGCGCCGGAGCCGTCGCGGCCCATCACGTAGAGCAGCGCGTTCTGATAGCCCTGCTGCCGGTCGTCGTAGCCCGTGTAGGCGATCAGCCGGCCGTCGGGCGAGACCGCCGGGTCGGAGTCGGGTCCGACCCGCCGGGTGAGCTGTCGGATGGAGCCGTCCGCCACGCTCACGGCGTAGAGCTCGGTCTCCCGCCACTTCATCTCGGCGTCGGCGATCCGACGCGCCGGCAGGACCAGCTCTGTGCCGTCCGGCGACCACGCGAGCGGCCCGCCCCCGAACGGCGAGGAGCCGTGGTGGAAGTCGCCGCTGGTGACCTGACGCGCGGTCCCACCCTCGGACGGCACCACGAAGACGTGGGTGAAGCCGGTCGGGAGCTCGCCCACCTGATCGAACCGGAACACGAGCCGGTCGGTGTACTTGGGCGGAGGGGCCCACTTCGCACCGGCGGGCGCCGCGACCGGCCGTCCGACCACCAGCTTGGGTTTGGGCACCAGCTTGTAGAATGCCAGCCACTTCCCGTCCGGCGACCACTCGATCCCGCTCGGCGGCTCGGTCAGGTTGGAGACCGGCTGCACGGTCCCGGTCGCCACCCAGTAGACGTAGATCTGCGGGCTCCCGTCCCTGCTCGAGACGAACGCGATTCGGCCGCCGTCCGGAGACCAGCGGGCCGAGCCGTCGTTTTGCTTGCCCGAGGTGATCGGCCGGTGGGCGGAGCCGTCCGACTTGAGCAGCCAGAGGTTGCTGTGGCGGCGGTCCGTCATCAGATCGCTGAACCGGCGGGTGTAGACGATCCACTGCCCGTCGGGGGAGATCTGAGGATCGGCCGCGTACTCGAGCTGGAAGAGATCCGCCGGCTCGAGTCCGGGCGCCTGCGCCGCGAGCGGCGCGCTCCCAAGGGCCAGGGCCAGCGCTGACAGCAGGGTCCCGAGTCCGGATTGCCGCATCGGTCCTCCGCGGGTTGGGGTCATCGAGCAATCTGTTGGTGGGTCGGCTTGATGTTACCCGCCTCCTCGTTGCCCCGGGAGGGCGTCGCCAGCGGGTCGGAGGCCGTGCAGGCCGGGATCGCGAGCCGGCGAGGGCCGCAGGATCGGCAGTCTGGCCTGCCAGGCCGGAATCGGCTATATTCATTTCCACCAATCGCTTAGCTGCAATCGAAGCAGAGGGAACCGGCGGTTGGGCACCCATTAAACGGAGAGGTTGCTGATGCGGAGAGTGCTCCTGATAGCCGGGGTCTTGTCGCTGTCGGGCCTCCCGGCGCTGGCCCAGGAGAAGGGAACGTTCGAGTTGGGGGCCTTCGGCCGGTTCACCAGCTACGACAACAGCTTCGACGTCGCCCGGAAGCGTCAGAACAGCTATGGCGGCGGCGCCCGGATCGGGTATTTCCTCTCGCCGAAGTTCTCCCTGGAGCTCGACGGATCGTTCAACGCGACCGACCTGGAGAACTACTTCGCGGGCCAGGCGAGCTCGCCGATCCGCTACTGGCCGTTCCACCTGCGCGCGCTCTACCACGCCCCGCTCGGGAACAAGTTCAACTTCCTGGTGGGCGCCGGCCCGGTCCTCAACCGGTACGGCAAGAGCAGCAACACCAACGTCCAGACCATCAACGGCACCGATTTCGGCGTGGGCGGCCTGGTCGGCCTCCGCTACAAGGTGAACGACTGGCTCTCGCTCCGTGGCGACGGCACCCTCGACTTCATGCCGAGCCCGCGAAACGGGAGCGACGAGGTCATCGCGCTGGGCCCGACCAACCCGGAAGTGCCCTCGTCCAACACCCACCTCGGCCTGCAGCTGGGCCTGAGCATCTACCCGAACGGCAAGTGCACCAAGCGGATCGACGCGATCGACCTGTTGCCCAACACGGCGACGGTCAACGTCGGACAGTCGGTGCCCTTCAACGTCACCGGCCGGCTCTGCGACGGGTCGTCCACCACGCCGCAGGTCACCTACGCGGTCATGCCGAGCGGGGTGATCGGTCCCGACGGGCGCTTCAGCTCGAACAACCCGGGTACCTATCGGGTGGTCGCCACCACCCTGAACGGCAAGTTGGCGGACACCTCGACCGTCACGGTCAACGCCCCGCCGCCCCCGCCGCCGCCGCCGCCGACCCTGTCGCGGATCGCGATCGCGCCGACCTCCTCGAGCCTCAAGCTCAACGAGTCGGTGGCCTACGCCGTGACCGGCACCTGGAGCGACGGCACCACCCGGCCGATGCGGGCCGACGAATGCAGCCTCTCGGCCGACGGCAACCCGACCACTTCGGGCTGGAGCTACAGCTGGAGCCGGAGCGGCGACTACAACGTGACCGCGACCTGCATGGGTCAGTCGGCGCGGGCCGGCGCCACCGTGCGCGGCCTGACGGTCGTGCTCCGCGCCATGTTCGGCACCAACCAGTACTCGGCGGCGAGCACCATCGATCGGATGTCGCTCGACTCCGTGGCCGCGGTCATGAAGGCCGAGCCTGAGCTTCGGGTGTACGTCGACGGCCACACCGACTGGCGTAACTCGACCCGGTACAACGCCTGGCTCGCCCAGCGTCGCGCCGAGTTCATCCAGCGGCAGCTGGTCCGCCGCGGCATCGACGCCTCGCGGCTGGTCGTCCGGTCCTTCGGTGAGTGCATGCCGGCGGCACCGAACGACACCGACGAAGGCATGACCCAGAATCGGCGAGTCGAGGTCC
This sequence comes from Gemmatimonadales bacterium, assembly GCA_050184075.1. GTDB lineage: Bacteria > Gemmatimonadota > Gemmatimonadetes > Gemmatimonadales > GWC2-71-9 > SHZU01. The sequence goes on along the minus strand of JBFXAS010000244.1, from coordinate 3,296 downwards.
GGCAGGTCGAGACGTCGACGCCCGAGCCGGCCAACTCGGCGTGCGCCGACACCGGCCCGGCAGGCACCAGCCGGATCGGTCGCCCGGGCACCTGATCGACGGCGCAAGCGCGTCACGCGGCGGGGCCGCTCCTTCGGGGGCGGCCCCGCTTGCGTTTGGCGGCCCGCGGAACGAGTCTCCCGACCTCGAACGGAAGGAGCCGACAGAGATGACCACCAGAGCCATCCTCGCGCTGCTCGCGGGCGTCGGCGCGAGTGAGCCGATCATCGTAGGGCCCGGCGTGATTTCCACCGAGCTGGTAGAGCGCGGCGGCGTCTTCGATCCGGTCGACGGGTCGCTCTACTTCGTCCGGGCCGACGCACCCTGGGGCGAGCCCTCCTGTGGGCGGATCCTCGAGAGCCGCCCGGCCGGCGGCGGTTGGACGGAGCCCGAGCCGGTCTTCGGGGGGGACGCCTGCTACGACGATCCCTTCGTCTCTTCCGACGGTCGCCGATTCTACTTCACCTCGAACGCGCATCGGGACCAGGCGCGCCGAGACGACGACATCTGGGTCGCGCGACGAACGGCGGATGGCTGGGGCCGGCCGGAGCGAGTCCCCGGCGTCAACTCGGAAGGTCAGGAGGCGAGCCCCGTGGAGACCGCGAGCGGGACGCTCTACTTCTCCTCGACCCGCCCGGGCGGTCTGGGCCAGGGCGACCTCTGGCGCGCCCGCCCGAGCGCTCCGGGCTTCGCCGAGCCGGAGCCGCTCGGCCCGACCGTCAATGGGCCCACGGGCGAGTGGAACCTGCTGGTGGCGGCGGACGAGTCCTGGATCATCTTCGAGGCGTCCGGCCGCCCGGAGGGCCTCTCGTCCGCCGGCGACCTCTACCTCTCGCTGGTCACGGCGGAGGGATGGAGCCGGCCGCGGCACCTGGGAGCCGTCAACACCACGGGCAGCGACCTGATGCCGCGGCTCTCGCTCGACGGCGCCGCCCTGCTCTATACCAGCACCCGCTCGGCGGCGTCGCGGAACGCCGACCTCTACCTCGTGCCCCTGTCAGAGGTCGCGAGCGAGCTCGCTCGTTAGGCAGGCCGACGGCGGCCCGGCTCGAGCGCTCGAGTCGGGGCCGAAGGTGCTCCGGACCGGAGCGCGTCAGCGGAGCGGATAGGTCGGAAGCAGGAGCCGCGAGCTGGCACTCGCGTCGTGAAAGATGGTCTGGCTGGCCACCCGGGAGCTGGTGTCGGTCGCGATCGGGTTGCCGGTGTTCGGGTTCGGGTGGATTTCCGGATACGCGCTGCTGCTGACTTCGAGCCGGATCCGATGGCCTGCCAGGAAGGTATGGCCGATGGCGTGGAGGTCGAGGTGGAGCTCGGTGCGCTGGCCGGGCACGAGGGGCACCGCCCGGTCGCCTCGGCTTGGAGGACGGAGCCCGGCAAGACACGCGGCGCGCCGGCCGGCGACGCCGTCAGGCATCCACATCGCGGCGGGGTTCCAAGGCCGGCTCCAGCACCGGATCCGCCGGGGCCGGGACGACCGGATCCGCGACCGGGATCTCGCTGGTGAAGCCGCTCGCGCTGCCGGCCGGCACGTACTCCTCGCGGTACATCTTGAGGATCGCGAAGAAGTACGAGAGCGCCAGCGGACCCACCAGGAGGCCGAGCAGCCCAAGGTAGCTGACGCCGGCCACGGCCCCCACCAGGGTGATCAGCGGGTGAATCTGGGCGAAGCGGTTGTAGATGATCGGACGGGCGACGTAGTCGATCACCGCGGTGGCGCCGACGTTCCAGCCCGCCAGGAACGCCGCCGCGCCGGGTCGGCCGTCGAGCGCCAGCACCGCTACCGCCGGAATCCAGACCATCCCGCTGCCGAGCACCGGTAGCACCGCGAAGACGATCGTCACCACGCCCCAGAAGAGCGGATCGGAGAGTCCCGTGAAGGCGAAGGAGAGCGCCACCGCGAGACCCTGCGCGGTGGCGGTCATCCCGGTGCCGATCACGGTGGAGACGGTGACGTCGCGGAAGCGAGTCTGGAGCCGGTCCGTGTTGGCCCGGGAGAACGGGATGTAGGGGCGGACGCCCTCCCAGGTCTCCGCGCCGTTGATCAGCAGGTAATAGAGTCCGAAGAGCGCGAGCAGGAGGTTGAGAGCGAAGCGGGTCGCGGTGCCCACCAGGGAGAGCGCGTTGCCCCCGAGCCAGCGGACCACCTGCTCGCTCATCTGCACCAACCGCTCGCCGATGTCGAGCGGACCGACCTTGAGCGAGCCGATCCGCTCGAGCAGCCGCCCCGCCGCCACCTGGCGCGCCATGTCCTGCGCCCGATCCACCAGCAGGCCGACGACCGAGATACCCGGGAGCACCACCAGCAGCACCGTGAGGACCACGGCCAGCACGGCCGCCGGACGCCGCCCGATGGCCCGGGCCAGCCATCGGTGCAAGGGATGGAGCACCACGTACAGCACCGGCACGGCAATCAGCCCGGTGGCGTACGGCGCCAGGGCAATCGCCAGCACGACGCCCAAGAGCGTGAGCAGGAGCGCGGCCCGCTGGTGTTTCGAGTCGAAGAAGGTCATCGCGAGGCGCCTCGTCCGATGGGACCGGTCAGCGAAGCGAGTCGAGGATCGGCGCGAGGGCCCGCCACACTGTGGTGGCGACGATCTCCTGCCCCTCGGGCGTCGGGTGGATGCCGTCGGCCTGGTTGAGCGTGTCCACCCCGGCCACGCCGTCGAGCAGGAACGGAATCAGGGTCGCCCCGTTGTCGCTCGCCAGCGCCGGGAAGAGCGCCCGGAACCGTGTGGTGTAATCCTCCCCGAGGTTGGGGAGGGCCTCCATCCCGGCGATCAGGATCGCTGGCACCGGATCGAGGGTCCGCGCCGAGTCGATGATGGCCTGGATGTTGGCGCGGACCGAGTCGGGGGTCTGGCCGCGGAGGCCGTCGTTCGCGCCGGTCTCGATCACCACCACGGCAACCGGCTGCTGCCGGAGCACCCAACCGATCCGCCGGAGCGCGCCCGCCGAGGTCTCGCCGCTCACGCCGGCGTTGACCGCGTGGAAGGGCAGACCCAGCGAGTCGAGCCGTCGCTGGATCCGCGCCGGAAACGCGAGCGAGGGATCCCGGAGGCCGTAGCCCGCCGTCAGACTGGTGCCCAGGAAAACGATCGCCGGTCGGGCGTCGGTCGCCGGCGCCGCGAGCGACGGCGTCCCGGCCCCGCCATCGTCAGCGATCGCAGCCCCGTCGCGAGGCTCGCCGCCGCAGGCCGCCGCGCCCAAGATCGCCAGGCAACCGACTATCATTGGTGCCGACCTATGACGCAACCGAT
>JBFXAS010000243.1:0-8411 GCA_050184075.1 Gemmatimonadales bacterium | reverse complement strand
CGGCATTCGGTTTGAAGTAGTTTATGATGACCGTGAAGTCCGTGTCCTTGGCGGACGAGCTGACGTAGAGCACGGCGCCGACCGGCCCGGTCATCTCGACCGCCGTGTCCAGCGGGGCCGAGGTGTAAACCAGCACGTCATCGCGGGTCTCGATGTCGCGCTGATCCACGGGGCCCGCCGGCTCGTCCGAGAACGTGCAGCAGATGGGCCCGGCTTTCGTCGGAACCGGCGTCGCCGGATCATAGATGAAGCGATCGGCGGGCTCGCTCCGAGGGCGCACCGTCGACAAGGTACCCGTGCCGTATCGGGTGTTGGCGTTGCCGTCGCTGTGGAGATAGAACGGCGTGGGCTCCACCAGGGGCATCGTCGCGGCCTGGCGCCACTGATTGGCGCCCATGGCGAAGTACTGGACCTTGGGCATCGACGTGATGCCGTTGTCCTCGCCCTTGAGCCAGTGGTCGAACCAGCGGAGATAGGTGCCGAGCCAGTCGAAGCGGGTATCGCCGACGTCACGCTCGCCGAGGAGAGTGGTCTCGGACGCCTGGCGCTCCGAGCCGCAGTGGGTAGCGGGCGATAGAATCAGGTATTGATGGTCGCGTCCGAGCGCGGTGGTGGCGTTGGTCCGCATCTGGTTGAAGAGCTTGATCGTCCAGGCGGGGGCCGGGTCGTACCAGGAGTTCACATGCAGCGCCGGCACCGCGAAGCTGTCGCTCGGCTCGACGTAGCCGAACCGCTTCCAGAACGGGTCCTCGGGCGGGTGGGTCACGAAGTCGCGCCAGTCGTTCGGCGGCGATCCGGCGCGCTCCGTGATGCTGGCGATCGGCAACATGTTCGAGAGGGCCCGGACGGACACCGTCGGCACCTCGAGCCCGAAGTCGAAGTAAGGGGCATACGCGAGGTACTCGTCCCGGGGCAGGTCGGGCGAGAGCTTCGGATGCCGTTTGGCGCCGGCCGAACGGAACCACCCCACGAGCGACACCAGCTCGATCGCGCCGCCGTTCCACGCGCCAAAGTAGGTCATGATGCCGCCCGCGGCTTGTGGGATCGCGGCGGCATGGTTCGGATGCCGCATCGCGGCGAGCTGGATCTGGTCCTCTCCCTGGTAGGAGCATCCGTAGGTGCCGATCCGCCCCGTCGTCCAGGGCTGCGCGGCGATCCAGGTGAGGGTGTCGTAGCCGTCGTTGCGGTCGTTGGCTGAGGTCGTGAACTCGCCCTCGGATTCGTACTTCCCGCGTACGTCCTGGACCACGACCGCGTACCCGTGCCCGGCCAGCCATCGGGCCACCCCGCCCTCGAGCCGAAACGTCTTCTTGTTGTAGGGCGTGCGGATCAGCACAGTCGGCAGGCGGCCGGTGAGGTCGGCCGGAAAGTAGAGATCGGCCGAGAGCCGAACGCCGTCGCGCATGGCGGCGAAGTGACTGAGCTCCAAGCGGACCGGGTGGGTCGGTGGGGGGCCGGCGGGGAGGGGCGTTCCCTGGGCGGCGAGCGTGGTCACGAACAGGAGCGTGGCGGCGGCGGTCAGAGCCGGGTCGCGGGCGAGCTCGAGCCGAAGCGAAAGAGTCATCCGAGAAACCTATTCCGGTAGACCGATCCCGGTACTCCGCTGTCCAGACGCGATGCCGGTAGCGGCGCGCGAGTGGTCAAGGCCGCGGCACCGTCCGCCGTCGGCCGTTGTGTTCTGGCGGAGGACCCTTGCAAATCGATGAGCTCGACCACGATAATCGACCGATCCCCGGCTCGTGGAGACTCGATGTCGCCGACACGCCACCGTCTTGCCGCCCGCCGCGGCGCCCGGCCCATGCTCGTGCTGGCGTTCGCCGTCACCGGGGCGACCTTGACGACGGCCCAGACCGCGAGGGTGGACACCGTGCTCGCCATCGCTCACGTCACCGTGGTCGACGTTGACGGCGAGGGGGCGCGGCCGGACCACACCGTGGTCGTCGAGGGCGATCGGATCACGGCCGTCGGCCCCAGCGACCGGGTGCGCGTCCCGTCGAACGCCCGGCTGCTCGACGGGCGGGGGAAGTTTCTCATCCCCGGCCTTTGGGACATGCATGTCCACGGGTTCTGGAGTCCGGCGATCACGGCGACCTTCGCCCCGCTGTTCGTCGCCAACGGCGTAACCGGGGTGCGCGACATGGGGAGTCCGCTTCCGGTCGATCAGCAGCTCGCCTGGCAGCGAGAGATCGCCACCGGTCGCCGGCTGGGGCCGCGCGTCGTCCTCGCGGGGAAGATCGTCGACGGGCCGTCCCCGATCTGGCCGGGATCGATCGCGGTGGCCGACCCGGCCCAGGGCCGTGCCGCGGTGCGGTCGCTGCAGCGCGACGGCGTCGGGTTCGTGAAGGTGTACGAGCTGCTCCCGCGGCTGGCGTTCTTCGCGATCGCGGATGAGGCGCGCCGCCTCGACCTGCCGTTCGAAGGCCACGTGCCCAGCTCGGTGAGCGCGCTCGAAGCGGCGGAGGCCGGGCAGCGGTCGATCGAGCATTTGAGCGGGCTCCTGGCGGCGGCCTCGCTTCGTGGCGACGAGCCGCGGACCGATTCCCGGCCGTGGGGCCCCGAGGTGAAGGCGTTGCTCGACAGCTACGACGCGACGAGGGCCGCACGGGTCTTCGCTCGGCTCCAGCAGCTCGGCACCTGGCAAAGTCCCACGCTGATCACGATCGCCACGGTGCTCGGCGATCTCGCTCGCGGCGGCGGGCGGGAAGGGCCCAACGAGAAGTACCTGCCCCGCTCGGAGCGTGAAGAGTGGCGCCGGATGGCCGACGCGATGACGGTGACGCTCACCGAGGAAGATCGCGAGGTGTTGCGGCGCTACGTGACCCTGCACCTCACGCTCGCGGGCGAGGCGGCCCGCGCGGGGGTGCCGATCCTGGCCGGGAGCGACGTGCCCAAGCCCCATCTGGTACCGGGGTTCAGCCTGCACGACGAGCTCGCCCTGCTGGTCGATGCGGGGCTCTCGCCGAGGGAGGCGCTCCGGGCCGCCACCTCGAACCCGGCTCGGTTCATCGGGCGCGAGCACGAGCTGGGCACGGTGGCCGTCGGCAAGCTGGCCGACCTGGTGGTCCTGGACGCCGATCCGCTGGCGTCGATTCGGAACACCCGACGGGTTCACGCGGTGGTGCTCGGCGGGCGGTTGCTCGACCGGGTGGCGCTCGATCGAGTGCTGCGCGAGGTGGAGGCGGACGCCGGCTCTCGCTGAGGGACCCTTTCTACAGCCGAAGCACGCCGCGGAATCCCCTGGCCGCGTAATACGACTGCGCGCCGTTGTGGTAGAGGAACACCTTGCCGTAGCGCCGGTCGCAGAACAGGGCGCCGCCGAGCTTCCTGACGTCGGCGGGGGTCGCCACCCAACTCGACGTCTTGGTGTCGAACTCGCCGAGCTCCTGCAACTGGCGGTAGGCGGCCTCGGTCAGCAACTCGATGCCCATCGCCGAGGCCTGCTCGACGGCGCTGCCTCGAGGCTGGTGCTCCTTTCTGGCCTCGAGCGCGGCGCGGTCGTAGCAGAGGCTCCGGCGGTCCTTGGGGGTTTCCGCGGAGCAGTCGACGACGAGGTATTGGTCCGCGTCCGGGTCGTATCCGACGACGTCCGGCTCGCCGCCCGTCCGCTCCATCTCTCCGACCGACCGGCACTTGCCGGCGTCTGCCTCGAGTCGCTGCGCCACGGGCTCCCAGTCGATGCCCGGATGTCGCTCCGGGTGCGCCTCGAAGCGGGTTTTCAGCGTCTCGAGCACCCGCGCTTTCTCGGTGGCGCTCATCTTGGCCGGCATCGGGCCTCCGTTGTCATCACGAGATCTTGCCCCCGCGCGAGCAGACCGGCGACGGGGCCGCGTCCGGGGTCCGTCTCCATCAAGCTAGCATCGCCGGCGCGGAGCGACATCGGCCCCGGTCGGCAATGACGCCGTCACGTTCGGGATCGCGACGGCTGTTCGCTGGGACGGCCGGATCGGCGACCAGGCCCGGTCCGGCAGCTCGATCAGCCGGGGCGACCACCTCGCCCGACTGTCGGCGGCTGGCTGGCGTCGGTCTCGGTCGTGCCGATGGGCCATGATTGTGGGGATTCGACTCGGTGGAAGCTGGCCGAGTCACGCCCCGTGGCGCCTAACGACAGCTCGTCAGCGCCAGATCCGGAGCGCCTCGCGCACGATCTCGTCCACCCGGGTGATGCCGCCCTCGTCGCGATTGCTGAGGAAGACCAGCGTCAGGTCGGACGCGGGGAACCACTCGATCACGTTGCGGAAGCCGATGGTAGTCCCGGTGTGGTAGACCCGGTCGTGCCCCTCGAGGGCGTCCAGGAACCAGCCCAGTCCGTAGCCGGTGCCCGAGCCGTCCGCCAGGCGGACCTCCTGGAACGCCAGCTCCTGGAGGTCCTCGGTCAGGATCGAGCGCCTCCGCTCCAGCACGGCGGCCCACCTGGCGAGGTCGTCGATCGAGGAATAGACGCCACCGTCCCCCAGGACGGCGCTGGTCGGGCTCTGATCGGTACGCACCCAGCCGCCGGCCGAGTCGCGGGAGTAGCCGTAGGCGCGATGAGGGATCTCGGTCGTTCCCTCGACGTGGGCCACGGTGCCCGTCATGCCGAGGGGGTCGAAGACCTCGGCCGCGAGGAAGTCGGTGAAGCTCCGGCCGGAGAGCCGCTCGACGATCCGGGCGAGCACCGCGTAACCGGAGTTGCTGTAGCGGAACTGGCTGCCCGGGGCGAAGGCGGTCGAGTCCTGGCGGCGGAGCAGCTCGACCACCTCGGCGTCGTGGATCTGGGCCGTGTCGCCCGCGGCCATGACCGTTTCGTAGTCGATCAGGCCCGAGGTGTGGGAGAGGAGCTGCCCCACGGTGATCCGGTCGGCCCAGGGCGGAAAGCCGGGGAGCAGGGTCGCGAGGGTGGTCCCGAGCTCGAGCTGGCCCCGCTCGACGAGCGTGAGCACCGCCGTGGCCGTGAACGCCTTGGTGAGCGAGGCGAGGCGGAAGTTGCTCTCCGGGCTGGTCGGGATCCCGGCTTCGAGGTCGGCCATGCCGACACAGCGGCGATAGACGGCGCTGTCGGCCTTCCTGACCAGCAGGCAGGCTCCGGGCCGGTCGGTCCCGTCGAAATCGGCGAGCAGCTGGTCGAGGGTCGGGTGCATCGGGGCCTCACGGTCCGCTGGAGGGCCGCAGGCGGCCAGCAAGGCGGCCAGGATCAGGGGTGTGCGGGGCGACATGGGCGGAATGCTAGCGGGCGGCTTCGCGGCTGGCCAGGCTCTCGTATATTACGGCCATGCAAGCGAGTACGATCCGCCGTCTGTTCCTGGATTTCTTCGTGGCCCGGGAGCACCGGGAGGTTTCGTCGTCTCCCCTGGTGCCGGCCGACGACCCCACGCTGCTCTTCACCAACGCCGGAATGGTGCAGTTCAAGCGCACCTTTCTGGGGCAGGAGCGACGCGACTACCTCCGAGCGGCGACCTGTCAGAAGTGCGTCCGGGCCGGTGGCAAGCACAACGATCTCGAGCAGGTGGGTCTCACCAAGCGGCACCACACGTTCTTCGAGATGCTGGGCAACTTCTCCTTCGGCGATTACTTCAAGACGGAGGCGATCCGCTACGCCTGGGAGTTCGTCACCTCCTCCGAGTACCTGGGTCTCGCGCCCGAGCGGCTCCGGGCCACGGTCCATCACACCGACCAGGAGGCCAGGAAGCTCTGGCTCGAGATCTCGGGGCTACCCGAGACCTCGGTGTACGGGCTGGGCGACGCGGACAACTTCTGGCAGATGGGCGACACCGGCCCCTGCGGTCCGTGCTCGGAGATCTACGTCGATCTCGACTGGCGGCCGGGCGCCAGGCCGAGAGTCTACTCGCAGGCCGAGTTCGAGGAGCTGGCTGAGAGCGGCCGGTTTCTCGAGATCTGGAATCTGGTCTTCATGCAGTTCGACCGCTCGGCCGACGGGACTCTCTCGCCGCTGCCCAAGCCGTCGGTCGACACCGGCGCGGGGCTCGAGCGGATCGCCTCGGTGATGCAGGGATCGGACGACAACTTCCACACCGACCTCTTCCAGCCGCTGCTGGACGAAGCCGGCCGGCTGATCGGTACGCCGTATCCGGGCTCGATGGACGGACCGGGCGCCTCCTACCGGGTGCTCGCGGACCATGCCCGCGCGGTCGCCTTCCTGCTGGCGGACGGCGTCTATCCGAGTAACGAGGGCCGGGGCTATGTGCTCCGGCGGATCCTCCGCCGCGCGGTGCGACACGCCTGGCTGCTGGGTCGCAAGGAGCCGACCCTGGCGCCGCTCGCCGCGGTGGTGGTGCGGGAGATGGGCGGCATCTATCCCGAGCTCACCGCCAAGGCCGACCTGATCGGCTCGGTCACCACGCAGGAAGAGACCCGCTTCCTCGAGACCATCGAAGGCGGTCTGGGCCGATTGGACGAGATCGTCAGCTCCGGGACCAAGGCGATCAGCGGCGAGGACGCGTTCCGACTCTACGACACCTTCGGCTTTCCGATCGATCTCACCCAGCTGATCGCGCGGGAGCGGAACGTCGCGGTCGACCTCGAGGGGTTCGAGGAGGCGCTCGAGGCGCAGCGTAGTCGCTCGCGCGCCGCGCAGGCCGGGGCGAGGGAGGGTGAGAGCGCCGCGGTCCACACCGGCGACGAGGCGTGGCGCGAGACGGCCCGCGGGAGCCAGCGCTTCGTCGGCTACGAGCACGACGCCGCCGACACCGAGATCCTGGCGTTCGCCGCGGCCGGGGGGCGGGTCTCGGTCGTGCTCCGGGACAATCCGTTCTATCTGGAGTCCGGCGGTCAGGTGAGCGACGTCGGGGTGCTCGAAGGTCAGGGTTGGCGACTCACGGTCGACGAGGTCCGGCGGAGCGAGCGCGGCACGGTGCTCTCGGGCGCCTGGTCGGGCGGCGCGTTCGAGCCGACGGTGGTCAAGGCGGTGATCGACGCGCCGCGGCGCCGCAACATCGAGCGCAACCACTCGGCCACGCACCTGGTGCACTGGGCGCTCCGGCGCGAGCTGGGCGACCACGTCCGCCAGCAGGGGTCGCTGGTGGAGGCGGGGCGGCTCCGGTTCGACTTTAGCCATCACGCGCCGATCGAGAAGGAGGCCCTCGAGCGGATCGAGCAGGCAGTCAACGAGCGGCTCTGGGAGAATCTCGGGGTCGAGACCCGGGAGATGGCCTTGCCCGACGCCCTCGCGCTCGGGGCGATGGCGTTCTTTGCCGACAAGTACGGCGATCGGGTCCGCGTCGTGATCATGGGGCCGTCGATCGAGCTCTGCGGCGGGACCCACGTCGACTCGACCGGCGCGATCGGGGTGTTCCGCTTTACCGGGCAGACCGGCGTCGCCGCGGGGGTGCGCCGGATCGAGGCCTGGACCGGACCGGCGGCGTACGCCGGGATCGGGCAGCTCGACGCCCGACTCGCCGGGATCGCGGAGCTGCTTCGCGCCCAGCCCGATCAGGTCGCCCGACGAATCGAGCAGCTCCTGGCCGAGCGGGAAAGGCTCGAGGCGAAGCTCGTGGAGCTCCGGGAGAAAGGCGCCGCCGAGGGCGCGCTCACCGAGCTGGCGGTGAACGGGGTGACCGTCTCGCTCGGCGAGACCGATTCGGAGGACCGGGCCGAGATCACCGCATCCGCCGACCGGTTCCGCGAGGGGCGCAAGGACGCGGTGCTGGTGCTCTTCGCCCCGGGCGGACGCGGCGCGATCCACGTCGCCTTGACCGACGACCTGGTGGGTCGCGGCAAAAAGGCCGGCGACCTGGTCAACCGGATCGCCTCGGTGAGCGGCGGCAAGGGCGGGGGCCGACCGGCGTTCGCCTCCGCCAGCGCGGGCGACGTGAGCAAGCTGCCCGCCGCGCGGGAGGCGGTCGCGGACATCGTGACGGCATGGCTGGCGAGCTGACCCTCGATCGGTGGCTCGGCGACCGATTGGCGGAGACGCCGGAGGAGCTGGCGGAGCGCACCCGGGAGTTTCTCGCCGCGGCCGGCGCGGGGCCGTTGCCGGAGCGCTTGGCCGCGGCCGGGCGGCTCGCGCTCGCGCGGGCCACGGAGCGCTCGGCCGGGCGGGGCGGCGCGCTCGATCTGCTCGCCGCCGATGCCCTGGTGACCCTCGCCCTGGCCGCGCAGGTCGAGACCGATCCGGCCGAGCTCGAAGCGCTCGCCGCGCGGCTCCGGCGCTGTGCCGGAGACGACGGATGATCGACCTCCACACCCATCTCCTGCCGGCGGTCGACGACGGCTCGAGAACGGTCGAGCAGTCGCTCGGGGTGCTCGAGCGGATGGCGAGGGACGGTGTGCGGGCCATCTGCCTCACGCCGCATCTCGAGGCCAGCCGGATCACCGAGGGGCCACCGCCCGCCCACGACGAGGCGTTCGCGCTTCTCGCCCCGAAGGCGCCGCCGGCCATCACCCTCCATCGCGGGGCCGAGATCCTGCTCGACCGT
>JBFXAS010000242.1:0-8553 GCA_050184075.1 Gemmatimonadales bacterium | reverse complement strand
TGGCTCCGCTCCTGCTGGCATGCCACCACGACGCCCGTCGGCTCGTGGGTGAGGCGGACGGCCGACGAGGTCTTGTTGACGTGCTGACCACCCGCTCCCGACGCCCGGTAGACGTCCATCCGGATGTCCTCGTCCCTGAGCTCGATCTCGATGTCGTCGTCGACCTCCGGGTAGACGAACACCGACGCGAACGAAGTGTGGCGACGGGCCTGGGCGTCGAACGGCGAGATCCGGACCAGCCGGTGGACGCCCTTCTCCGCCTTGAGGTAGCCGTAGGCATGGTCGCCGCTGATCTCGATCGACGCCGACTTGACTCCGGCCTCTTCGCCCGGGACCAGGTCGAGCACCCGTACCTCGTAATCGTGCTCCTCGGCCCAGCGGACGTACATCCGCATCAGCATCTCGGCCCAGTCCTGCGACTCGGTGCCGCCGGCGCCGGGGTGGATCGTGAGCAGCGCGTTGCGGAAGTCGTCCGGTCCCTGGAGCATCGACTTGAGCTCGAAGGCGGCGAGCCGCTCGCCCACTGCCGCGACTTCCTTGGTGAGCTCCTCCTCCATGCTCGAATCCGGCTCCTCCTCGAGCAGCTCGGCCAGACCCCGGAGGTCGTTGATCCGGCGCTCCAACTCGAGCGCCGGATCGACCCAGCCCTTCAGCGTCTTGAACTCCTTGACCACCTCTCGGGCGCGCTCCTGGTCGGACCAGAAGCCGGCGCCCATCTGCGCCTCCTCGAGCTCGGCAAGACGAGTTTGCTTGGCAGCGAGGTCAAAGGAAGCCTCGGAGCTCAGTGAAACGGCTCTCGAGATCGGACACGGCTGCTGGCTCGATGCTCATCGGTTCCAGGCGTTCGGATGAGGGGCGACGCGATGGGCGTCACCCGTTTAAACGAGCGAGCCGGCCCGGGCGCGTGCCATGGGTCGGCTCGGCGATACCGCGCAAATATAACCCAGCGAGGCGCTTGAACGGCCCTGGAACGGGCCTGGAATGAGCGGTTGGTGGGACTGCGGGGCCGGGCCGGGTCAGGACGACCCGGGGCGCCGCATCAGGGAAAGAGCGACTGGCCGTCCGCGAGGATCTCGTTCAACGCCTCGTTGAAGAACGGGGTCGACTCGGCCAGGGGCTGACCCACCTGGTCGACGTACTCCTCCCAGCTCTTCCGAATCTCCTCTTCGAACAGGGTCTTGAGATTGCCACCCTCCAGCCCTTCACGTCGCTTGGCCGGGTGATAGACGACCATGTCCGAGATCAGGGCCCTGGCGAGCCTCCGGGCCTTGGACTCAGGGGTCTGGCTCAAGAAGGGGTTGACCCGGCGCTTCTTGGCCGGCGCGGTGCTGGTCGGCGCAGCTCCCCGGCCGATCGGGCTGACCGGCGGCGCTGGGGCCGCGGGCCTGGCCGCGAAGGGCCCGGACGACGGCGGAGGCGGCGCTGGGGCCGGGGCGTGGGGTCTGGCCGCGACAACCGGCTCAGGGGTGGGCTGGGCCGGCCGCGGGATCGTCGGCGCCGGGGGCCGGGCGTCGCGGACAGGGGCGGCCGGCTTGGGCGGCGAAACGGGCATCGCCGGGCCCAGCGGACCCCGCGGCGGCGCCTGCCGGGGCGGCGGCGCGGTCCGCTGCGACGGCGGGGCTACGACCGGCGGCGCGAAGCCGACCGGGGGTTCCGCCGGCTGCTTGACGGCCGGCTCCATGGGAGCGGGGCGCGGGGCCACCGGCGGCGCGGCGGCCAGCGGCGGGGCCGCCGCGACCGGCGGCGCGTACGACACGGGAGCGTCGCTCTCCTGACGCACCCAGAACACGCCACCGCATTCCGAGCAGCGGGCGCGCACGCCGGCGACCGGCACCTTCGCCGGATCGACCCGGAACACCGTCTGACATGAGGTGCAAGAGACGTTCATCCCTGACGCCCGTCGCTGCGAGTCTGTCGCCGATCCACCACGTACACCGAGCCAGGGAGCGTCTTGGCGTAGCTCTTCATCTCGGTCGCCAGCTCGCTGACCTCGGCCGGGTGGGCGAACGTGCGGTTGCGGTTGGTGACGATCCCGATCGAGAGCGTCATCAGCGGCACCCGGTGGAGCTGCCCGCGCCGATCCTTGCCGAAGAAATATCCCGCCCGCTGATCCTGATCGTTGTACTGAAACGGCACCAGCGTGTCGAACACGCTCAGGATCTCGGTGCACACCAAGCTAATATCGCGCGCCGGGATGATGAAGATGAAATCGTCGCCACCGATGTGGCCGACGAACCCGTGCGAACCGAGCAGGCCCTTCACCACGTCGTGGAGGACGCGGGAGAGGATGTAGATCACCCGATCGCCGTCGTAGTAGCTGTAGCGATCGTTGTACTCCTTGAAGTGATCGAGGTCGGCGTAGCAGACCGCGAAGTCCGCCCCGGAGTCGAGCCGCTTGCGGATGTCGCGATCGATCTCCGGGGCGCCGGGAAGCCGGGTCGACGGATGCACCGAGACGTCCCGCTCGCTCCGGATCAGGAGCGCCTCGAGGCGGGCGCGCCGCTCCTCTCGCGGGAACAGATCGGTGAGAATCTCGTCGGCGCCGGCCGCGAACCAGGCCTGGACGGACGAGGGGTCGTACTGGCCGCAGAGGATCAGCGTCGGGATGATTGCGGTGAACGCGTCGCTTTTTACCGAGCGCACCAGATCGAGACCGAAGTCCCCGGCTGGCCCGGCGTCGACGAACAGGAACGCCGGATGGCCCCGCAGGATGATCGAGGCGACCACCCCCGCGTCATCATAGACCTCGACAGGAAAGGCCCGCTCCCGGGCCCACCCGCTCACGAAGTCGGTGACCGGCCGGCCGACCGGTCCAAAGTAAAGGATGGTCGGGCGAGTCCGCACCCGGCTCCTCTCTATCTAAGCGTTTACAGGCAAGCAACTTAGGTCGCCTGCCCGGCCAAGTCAAATGAAGAATGCCGCCGCGGCGAGCAATCCGTAGACTGCCAACAATTGCACGCCCTCGAACCAGTGAGTCTCACCGTCCAGCGTGATGATCGCCACCAGGACCGTCGTGACTGCCAGCGCGACGACCTCGAACGCGCTGAAGACCAGGTTCATGTCCGTACCCAGCCCCAACCCGACGAACACCAGGAGGGGCGCCACCAGCAATGCAATTTGGGTGCTCGACCCAAGCGCGATCTGGAAGGCCAAATCCATCTTGCCCTTGCGGGCGACCACCACGGCGGTGGCGTGCTCCGCCGCGTTGCCAACCAGAGGGATCACGATCAGCCCGAGGAACGCCTCGCTCAGCCCCAGGGTCTCGGTCGCACCCTCGACCGTGCGCACCAGCAGCTCCGACTCCACCACCACGCCGAGGGTCGCCAGCGCCAGCACGCCGACGGCGAAGCCCATCGGCCACTCCGGGCTGTCCGACGATCCATGATCGCTGGCCGACGGGCTGAAGAGGGCTCGGTGGGTCTTCAGGGAGAAGACCAGCGAGAGACCGTAGGTGACGATCAGGATCCCCGCCACCACCTCCGACAGGTGGAGCTCTGCCAGCGCGTCCGGCTCCCGATGAACCGCGTGGAACACCGCGGGAAAGACCAGTCCCACCACGGCGAGCGCCAACATGGCCGCGCTCATGCCCGCGTTGGTGCGGCTGAACCGCACTGTGGTTCGGCCCAGGCCGCCGGCCAGGCAGGAGAGCCCGAGGATCAGGAGCAGGTTGCCCAGGATGCTGCCGGTGATCGAGGCCTTGACCAGGTCGACGAGCCCGGCCCGGAGCGCCATCACCGCGATGATCAGCTCCGCGGCATTGCCGAAGGTCGCGTTGAGCAGGCCGCCGATCGTCGGTCCGAAACGGTGGGCCAACGCCTCCGTCGCGTCTCCCATCAGGCCGGCCAATGGCAGGATCGCCACGCAGGACGCGATGAAGACCATGACCGGCGCCGCGCCGCGCCACGCCAGGACGACGCTGATCGGGATGAAGACGAGCAGCAGCAAGCCCCAGCGGCGCGGAGGGTCCCGGGGGACCACCACCCGCCGCGGCGGTCGGGGCGGCTCGGCCACGGGGGCAGCGGGCGTCGGCGTGGAGGCCTCGACCGGCTCGGCGGCTCGGCGATCGACCGTCCGATCCGGCTGCCGATCGGCCTTGCCCTTGTCTCGTCGGCGCTTGCCGCCTCGGGTCTCGGTCTCGGTCTCGGTCTCGGCTCGGCTCGCGGTCGGGACGGGGCCGGCTTCGCCTTCCGGTGTTCCGAGCAGGCCGGCCAGCGCCCTGTGAGCGGTGGAGTCGGCGCCGAGCACCTGGGCTATCCGCCCTCTCGGCTCGGCCACCACCGCGCCCAGCAGCTCGCGTTCGGTGACCTCGGTGGCGCCCGCGTCTCGCGCCCGAGCGACCGCCTCGTCGATCGCCCTTTGGGCCAGTCGACTGAGGGTAAGACTCTCGGCGGAGGTGGTCTGCCCCTTGGCTGCCTTCCGGAGTCCCGACAGAACCCCGGCGCGAAGCTGGGTGGCATCGAGCCCCGCTTGGGACACCAGGGTTGCCGCCAGGCCGCTCGGGTCGTCGAGCAGGCCGGCGAGCAGGTGCTCGGTGCCGACGAAGGCGTGGCGATGATTGAGGGCCGCCGCGCGCGCCGCTTCCAGCGCCCGCTCGAACCCGGTGCTGCGGTTCATGCCGGGCGGGCTTCGTCGATCAGCATGACGGGAATGTCGTCCTCGATCGGATACGCCAAACGGCAGGCGTGGCAGATCAGCACTTGCTCGTCTTCTCGATACTCGAGGTCGCCCTTGCACTTCGGACAGACCAGGATCTCGAGCAGCTCCGGGGCGAGGCTCATCGCCGGCCTCCAGGTTCCAGCTCGGTGAAGCCGAACCGAGCCAGATGATCGGGGTTCTGGCGCCACCCGGGCAGGACCTTCACCCAGGTGTCGAGGTAGACTCGGCGGCCGAGGAGCTCCTCGGTTCGCCGCCGGGCGTGCTGTCCGATCGCCCGAATCGTAGCCCCGCCGGCCCCGACGACGATGCCCTTCTGCGACCGGCGCTCCACGAACAGAGTCGCCCGAATGTATATGGGGTCGCTGTCTTCGCGGAACTCCTCGATCTCGACCGCCACGCAGTACGGTAGCTCATCGTCGAGGTGCAGGAACGCCGCCTCCCGGAGGTACTCGGCCACGAAGAACCGAGTCGGCTGGACCCCGAGGTCGTCGGCCGGGTAGGCGAACGGCCCGGGGGACGCGTGGGTCGTGAGGGTCTCGATCAGCTCAGGCACTCCCTCGCCGGTCTTGGCCGAGACGAAGAGGCCACTGGTCTCCGGCCGGGCGGCCGGCTCGACGAGGTCTGCTTTGGTGAGGACGTTGAGCACCGGCCCGCGGAACCCGGCGAGCGTCTCGAGGTCGAGATCCGGCGGCGCTCCGGCTTCGGTGGCGGGTTGCAGGAGGACGACGATGTCGACGTGCCGGAGGGCGTCGGCCGCCAGCTCGCGCATCCGGGTCTGCAGCAGATATGACGGATCGACCACACCGGGCAGGTCTTCGAAGAGGAGCTGGGTCTGGCCTTCGGTGTGGAGCCCCACGACGGGGAGCCGGGTCGTCTGCGCCTTCGGGCTCACGATCGCCAAGGGCTGGCCGAGGATCGCGTTGAGGAGCGACGACTTGCCGACGTTCGGCCGGCCCACCAGGGCCACCCGGGCGAACCTGGTCCGTTCGGTCATCTCTCCAATGCCGGTCTAGATCTCACTCGAGAGCAGCCAACCCAGTCTATTGTGGCGATTGAGCTTGCGCCAGCGGGACACACTCATGGAATCGACCGTTCGAGATAGCTCCTGACCTGCCAGCGATCTCCCCGACGGGCCAGGATCACGGCCACTTCGGCGCGGACCACCTTCCCCTCGTCGCCCTGGCGCCGCTGGTAGTGAACCGAGCCGAGCACGTAGGCCAGGCTGGAGCTGGCGTCGAAGTCGCTGACCGTGAAACCGTAGGAGGAGACGGTGGGCAGCCAGTCGGCCAGCTTCACCAGCGTTTCCTCCGGATCGAGCGCCCTCCATCCGGCAACCGGCGAAAACCAGGTCTCCTGGGAGAGCAACGGGCGGATCCCGGCGGTGTCGCCCCGCTCGACCGCCAGAGCCCAATCGAGCAGGGTCGCCTGAACCTCCTCGTACGTCACCGCGAGGAACTCCCCGCGGAGGCTCGCGATCCCCTTGGTGACCGATTCGCCGGGCAGCTGGCCCTGGAGCGGGCCGGCGCCGACGGCGATGACCACCAGGGTGAGCGCGATTCGGCTCGGGAGCCTGAGCATGATCCCTCGGAAGAAAAGCCCGTCTTCGCGCGGCGCAAGGCTCGAGCCGAAATGGAGACGACCGGAGCCGCTGGTGCGTTCCGGCCGTCGGCCCGTCGCTCGCTCGCGGAGCGGCCGGTCAGGCCCCCCACTCCCGCTCGAACCAGTCGGTCTCCCGATAGGCTCGGATGCGATACAGGGCGACGGTCGCTTCTTCCCGGAGCCGGATCGCCTCGGTATCGTGGCCCCCGCGCCTCCTGGCCACCGCCATCACGGCGGTGCACTCCGCGGTCAGCAGGTCGGCGGCACTCCGCTCGGCCAGCGCCCGACCGCTCGCCGCCAGGGCGTAGGCCTCGTCATGGCCGCCTCTTCGAGGGCGACGACCGCCCGGACCCGCTGCGCTTCCGCCTGGCGGACGAGGTCGCCCGCCCGCTCCGCGCTCTCGGCCGCCCGCGCGAGCAGGGCCTCGGGATCGCCGGCCGATCGATCCAGGCGGTGGTCTCGGCGAGGCCGCCGAGCGCCAGCGCGACCATCGACCAGTCCTGCAGCTGCTCGGCCAGGGCGACCGCTTCGCTCCCGGACTGCGCCGCGACCTCGAGCTGCCCGCGCAGGTCCCGCTTGACCCGGAAACCCCAGAGCGCCGTCGTGGCCTGGGCCGTGGCCCCGCGACGGCGCCCCACAGGGGAAAGGTCAACGGATCAACAAGATCCGAGAATTCACCGGGTAGAGCCATTCCACTCCGCGCTCGGTGACCATTGCGTCGTCCTCGAGCGGGATTCGCACCTTTCGGCCACCCCACTCCGGCGCGGCCGTATAGGCAAAGAACTCGATCGAAAAGAAATTGGTCGGTCGGATCGGAAACGTGAGCTGCTTCGGATTGAACCAGGCGATGGACGGGCCGGAGCCGTGGCCGCGATCCCCGACCGAGTGGCATCCGATGATCACATCTGTGGTCGGGCCACTGGTGGGCTGGTTGAAGCCGGCCATGATGCTGAAGCCGGCCGCCGCGACCGCCGCGTTCAGCTGCTCGAGCATCGCGCCGGCGGTCGGTCCCGGCCGAATGGTGCGGCGGATCACCTCGCGGACCTCGAGGGCCCGGTCGAACGCCCGCTGGATGCCGGGTGGCGCGGCCGTCTCGCCCGGCTTGAGCACGTACGCGATCCGCTTGACGTCGGTGAACTGGTTCAGGTAGCCGACGCCCCAGTCAATGGTGAGCAGATCGCCGGGCTGGATGATCCGGCCGTTGGAGGTGGCTTCGATGCCGTCGGGCCCGGTGATGTAGACCGACGGCATGTCGAACGACGACTCCAGGCCGCGGCGGAGCAGCTGGTCCCACATCCACCAGGCGACTTCGCTCAAGCTGGTGCGTCCCGGCACCACCACTTCGTTCGACAGCGCCCGCTCCGCGATCTCCCGCGACAGCTCCCCGGCCTCGGCAAACGCCGCCACCTCCCCGGCCGTGTGCAGCGAAAGGAAATCCGAGACCAGCCGCTCGGCCGAGACCAGACGCTCGCTCCAAGGAGCACCGAGGGTGGCGCGGACGTGGTCGCGGAGCGAGGCCGAGATCCCGTCCGCCATTCCGATCTCGTTCGAGACGTTGATTCCGATCCGCCTCGGCGCGCGCTCGGCCACGAAGCTCTCGAGGTCGACGGCGCCCGTCACCCGATCGTAGGCCGGGCAGCCTTCCAGCATCCCACCAGTGACGCCCATGGCTACGCGCTCGACGCGGTCGCCGCGTCGGGTGAAGAGGTAGTAGCCGATGCTGGAGGTGTATCCCCGACCCAGGATGTCGTAGAGGGGGTCGTGGCGGTTCTCGCGCTGGGCCACGATCCAGAGATCGATCTCGTGCTCCCGCATCGCCTCAGGGAGAATCCGCTCGAATTTCTCGATTCGGATTTGGCAGAGCCGCTCCCAACGGCGCCGGGCCTCCTGGGCCTCGATGGCCGGCGCGAGGAGGCCGGCGGCGAGCGCGGCGAGGACCAGAGCGCGGAGGAGGCGAAACCGGGGCGAACGGCCAGAGGGCATCGGGCGAACTCGTGAGAGCGGATCAACGAATTATGCCGCGGGAGGTGCAGCCGGGCATACCCCTGGTCGGCCGCGTCCGGCCGTGGCTCCCGATTGAGAACGGACGGCGAGTCGGGAGGTCGGCTGCAACCTGGTGGTGCCAGCCCTATCCAGCTCGGGTCGCGGTCTCGTCGTCCCGCCGCACCTGGCGACGGAGGTCGCGGGCGAACATAGTCCGGGTGAACTTGCCCAGACCTGAGGGGTGCTCGCCGAAGGTCCGGAGCCGGGTCAGCAGCGCGGCTCGATTGACTGGCGAGACCGCGGTCGGGAAGGTCC
>JBFXAS010000241.1:0-8665 GCA_050184075.1 Gemmatimonadales bacterium | reverse complement strand
TGAGCAGGAGGAGGGCGGCCGCGGTGGTGACCACCAGGACGCGGTGGGCCTTTTCCAGCGACAGCGTCACGAACAGAACGATCAGCACGACCGCCACGATGGCCTGCGACACCGGGTCCCGGGTCGGGTCGATCGCGACGTCGGGCTCGACGGGCAGCGGGATCACGGCGTCCGTGCGTTAGGGCGGCAGGAAGCTTTATCGGGGAGACGACGGGTTGCAAGGCCCTCTCCCGGGTGCGATTGTTCAGCCGACCGTGCCGTCGCCGTCCGTCTCTTCCAGATCCATGAGTGCTCCGATGCGTGCTCGACTCGCCCTCGCGATCCTCGCGCTCGCGGCGGCCAAGCCCACCGCGACCGCTGCCCAGACCCGACCCTTCGGGACGCTTCGGGAACAGGCCGGGCTCCAGCAGGCGTGGCTCGAGGAACGGCTGACCACGACGCTGCCGGCCCTGATGCGGAAGTACGGGATCGACATGTGGGTGATCCCGATCCGCGAATACAACGAGGACCCGACCTTCACCTCGCTGGTCTCACCCACCACCTTCGCGGCCCGGCGGCGCACCATCTACGTGTTCTTCGATCGGGGCGGCGAGCAGGGCGTCGAGCGGATCGCCCTCGGCGGGACCTCCCAGGGCGGGCTCTACGAGGCCGTGCGGAGCACCCGGGCGGTGGACGCGGCGGTCGGCGGCCGCCAGGCCGAGCTCTGGGGCGATCAGCAGTGGCTGGTGCTCAAGGACGTGATCGAGCAGCGGAATCCCCGGGTGATCGGGATCAACACCTCGAGGGTCTTCGCCTTCTCGGACGGGCTCTCCTCAGGGGAGGCGGAGGGGATGCGCGAGGCGCTGGGGCCGACCTGGACCGCGCGGATGAAGCCCGCGGAAGGGCTCGCCGTGGACCTGATCGCGAGCCGCCTTCCGGCCGAGGCCGAGTTCTACGGCAAGCTCACCAAGCTGGTCTGGGACCTGATCGACGAGATGTTCTCGGAGCGGACCATCACGCCCGGCGCCACCCGGACCAGCGACTTGGTCTGGTGGTGGCGGCAGCGGGTGAACGACCTCGGACTCGGCACCTGGTTCCAGCCCTCGATCGACGTCCAGCGCCAGGGCGCCACCGGCGAGAGCCTCGGCGCCGATCCGGTCATCCAGCGCGGCGACGTGCTTCACTGCGACGTCGGGATCACCGCGCTCCGGCTCAACACCGACACTCAGCACATGGCCTACGTCCTCGAGGAAGGTGAGACCGACGCGCCCGCCGGGCTCCGCGCCGCGCTGGCCAACGCGAACCGGTTCCAGGACATCCTCTTCGAGGAGACCCGTCCCGGCCGCTCCGGCAACGAGATCCTCGCGGCCACCCGTTCGCGGCTCGCGGCGATGGGGCTCGACGGCACCATGTACACGCACCCGATCGGCATGCACGGTCACGGCGCGGGTCCGCTGATCGGGCTTTGGGACTATCAGGAGGGCGTGCCGGGCCGCGGCGACCATCGGGTGATTCCCAATATGTGGTTCTCCGCCGAGCTCCAGGTGACGAGTCCCGTGCCCGAGTGGGGCGGACAGCCGATTCGGATGGCGCTCGAAGAGGACTTCATGATCGACGGGGCGGGTCGGCTCAGCTGGGCCCTCGCGCGGCAAGACAAGCTCCACCTGATCCGGTAGCCAGGTGCTCATCGCGCTCGGTCTGGTGCTGCTCGGCCTGACCCTCCTGACCGTGGGGGGCGAGGCGCTGGTTCGAGGCTCGGTGGCGCTCGCCCGGCTCGCCGGGCTAACCCCCGCCGTGATCGGCCTCACCGTGGTGGCGCTCGGCACCTCGCTGCCGGAGCTGGTGGTCAGCGTGATCGCCTCGCTCGGCGGCCAGCCCGATCTCTCGGTCGGCAACGTGGTCGGCTCCAACATCATCAACACCAGCTTCATCCTGGGACTCGCGGCCCTGCTGATTCCGCTGCCGATCACCGGCAACGCGGTCAAGGTCGAGTGGCCGGTGATGTTCCTCTCGATGCTGGTCTTCGCGGTCTGGTCGCGGGACAACGAGATCACCCGGGTCGAAGCAGGGCTGATGCTGCTGCTCCTGGTCCTGGTGACGGCCAACGCGATCCGGCTGGCGCGCGCCGAGGTAGGTGCGTCGGAGGCAACGCAGCTCGACCAGGAAGTGGAGGAGCTGGCGTTGCGGGGCCCGGGCAGCCCGACCACGCTCGCTGTGGTGTATACGGCGATCGGGATCGGGCTGCTGCTGCTGGGTGGCAAGTACCTGGTCGACGGCGCGGTCTATCTGGCGGAGATCGCCGGGATGAGCGAGCGGATCATCGGGCTCACCATCGTGGCGGGCGGCACCAGCGCGCCGGAGATCGCGACGACGGTGGTGGCCGCGCTCCGCAAGCGCTCCGACATCGCGATCGCCAACCTGCTCGGCTCCAACATCATGAACACGCTCGGCATCATCGGCGTGGCCGGCGCGATCCACCCGCTCAACGTCTCGCCGGCGATGCTCGGGAGCGACTTGTGGTGGATGCTTGCCGGAGCGCTCGTCCTCTTCGTCCTGCTCTGGTTCCGGAAGTCGCTCTCCCGGATCGACGGCGCGATCCTGGTCGGCTTCTACCTCGCCTACCTCGCCCTCCTGATCGGGGTCGTCCGCTAGGGCGACCCCGTCGGCCGACCCGTCTGTGCCACCGCCGCGACCGCGGCTGTGCCGGTGGAGACCGATTTGACGTTGTTGCGCGAGTCCCGGTCGATCAGCTTGTTGTAGGGATCGATCCCGGCCTTCAGCGGCGCTTCGCCGACGGTGAACTCGAAGGTCGTGTCGCCCGTGACCCAATGGCGCTCCATCACCAGCGGCTTGCCCAGGCTGTTGCCCGGCTCCCGCGCCCCGAAGACCCCGATGTCGACCAGGTCGCGGACCGGGATCTCGGTCTGATTGCCCACGCTGTCGGCCCGGAATTTCTTCGCCTTGACCGCCACCCGAACCCGATACCCGCCGCCCGGTGCCGCGCTGGCCTCCGCGCTCTCGGCCTCGAAGTCCCAGAGCGTGATGGTCCGGAAGAAGTCCTCCAGCGTGTAGGCCAGCGAGTCGGGGGTGACCGCCTCGAGATAGCTCAGGAACTCGCTGCTGGTCGTGTAGGGCGGCTGCTGGAACGCCTTGTCCCGGAGATAGCTGGAGAGCGCCTGGTTCATCGCGTCCTCGCCGATCAGGTCGCGCAGCGCGTAGAGCACCAGGGAGCCCTTGTTGTAGTGGATGTAGGCCTGATTCTCCACCAGGTAGAGCGGCATCTCCTTCTTGGTCTCGTTGGCCCGCCCGGTGAGATAGCGGTCGGCCTCGTGGGCAAGGAACTTCCGGAGCCGTGAGGGACCCAGCTCTTTCTCCAGCACCGTGAGCGCCGCATAGTTCGCCATGCTCTCCGACATCAGGGTCGAGCCCTGCATCCGGGCGCCGATCACCTGGTGGGCCCACCACTGGTGCCCGACCTCGTGGGCCGTGACGTAGAACGGCATGTCGAGGTCGTCGTCGCCCTGCTTCTGCCGGAGGATGAAGCCGATGCTCTCCGAATAGGGCACGGTGTTGGGGAACGCCTGCGCGAAGCCGGCGTAGCGCGGAAACTCGATGATCCGGACCTGGCGGAACTGATAGGGGCTGAAGTTGGCGCCGTAGTAGTCGAGCGACTTCTTCATGCTCTCCATCATCCGGTCGAGATTGTACTCGTGGCCGGGGTGATAGTAGATCTCGAGCCGGATCCCGTCGTGCTCCTCGCGCACCACGCGGTAGCGGGCCGAAAGGAAGGAGTAGAAGTTGAGGATCGGCCGGTCCATGACGTACTCGAAGACTCGGCGGCCGTTCTCCTCGTACTCGCGTTGCAGGTATCCGGGGGCGATCGCGATCTGGTCCGGCGCGGTGCTGACCGTGGCGCGGAAGGTGATCCAGTCGGCGCCGTTGTCGAGATAGGTGTTGGCGCGGGCCGACTCGTCGCCGAGCCGCGGCATTCGCTCGCGCTCGGGGAGCTTCTCCTTCCGGCGCGCCTCATCGGAGGCGAGCTCGCCGCCGGGTTGATAGCCCAGCGCGGGGAAGTACTGGCTGTTGATGAAGGCGCCGTTCTCGACGATGTCGGTGTTGACGCCGTCGTTGCCGAAGCCCCGCTCGATCCAGCGGGCACGGTAGCGGAGCGTGATCGTGTCCCCCGGACCGAGTGGCTCCCGGAGCCGGAGGATCCGGGTGCCGAGCGCGGAGTCGCTCACCAGGGACTCGGTGGGCCGGCTCCAGCTCAAGGTGTCGATCGTGAGCTCCGGCAGGGCGCTGGTGACGATCAGGGTGTCGAGCGCCGCCGCGTGCCGGTTCACGAAGGTGAAGGTCCCCGCCACCGTGAACCGGCGGTGCTCGGGCTCCAGGTCGGCGCGCACCTCGGCGTCGATCAGGCGGGGCTGGCGGGTCTGCTCGAGCGACTTGTAGGTCCGTTCGTAGCGGGCCTGGCGCTTCCGCGCGGCCTTGGACGTCTCGTAGTGGTTGAGGACGTTGGCGTTGTAGAAGATCATCCCGCCGCCGACCAGCGCCGCGGCCAGGCCCGCCAGGCCGAGCCCGCGTGAGGTGAGGCCGAGCCGGCTGCCGCCCGTCCGGATCCGGTCCCGCAGGGAGTAGCCGGTGCCGCGCACCCAGAGGGCCAGCGCGCCCAGCCCGAAGAGGATCGCGACGCCGCTCCAGTAGACTAAGGACCAGACCAGGTTCGGCACGAAGGGCCCGAAGCGGTTCATGTCCGAGTAGGTGAGCGGTGCGGCCGACCCGTAGTGGAAGAGCTGGTGCTCCACGCCGAGGCTCCGGAGCACCAGGGTCCCCACGATGAAGACGATCATCACCAGGTGGCCGGCGAACTTGTGGTTCACCAGGGCGTGGACGAAGAAGGCCAGGGCCGTGATCTGGAGCAGGATCGGGTAGCTGACCCCGAAGTAGTATCTGAAGTAGAGGCCCAGCTCGTAGTGGTAGTAGCCCTTGAGAGTCTGGAGCGCCACGCCCGCGAGGATCGCGATCCCGAGCAAGCCGGCCCAGATCAGCGCGAGCCCGGTGAACTTCCCCAGCACCGAGACGCTGGTCGGGATCGGGAGCGCATCGGTCACCTGGTCGAGCTTGAGCTGGCGCTCCCGCCAGATGGCCTCGCCCGCGAAGATGGTGACCAGCACGAAGAAGAAGATCATGAAGTTCGGATCCATGACCTCGATCATCGTGTAGGTGACGGGCCAGACGGTCTGCCCGTAGAGGCTGTCGGCGTACCAGCCGGCCATCACCAGGTTGACGATCAACACCGTCGTGATCGCCAGGAAGACCATGTTCCGGGTGACGGTGGCGAAGGAGAGCCGGGTGACGCTCAGGTACTGCCGCCAGCGCGCGGCGAAGCCGTCCCGCAAGGTGAGGGTCGCGGGTGCGGGCGCCGGCGCCGCCTTTGCGACGGCCGTTGCGGCTTTGGCCTTGCGCCGCCGCAGCGTGGGCGGGGCGCTCCGGAACTTGAAGACGACGAAGGTGAGGGCGAAGATCGCCACCGCGACGCCGAGCCACAGCAGCCGGTTGGCCATCACCACGCCGGTGAGCGGTACCGCGAGCTGGTTCCGCTCCGCGGTGCTCCAGTAGCGGGTGAACTCCTCCAGGGCTCGGAGACCCAGCGGATCGAGCAGCGCCGCCAGGACCCGGTTGTCGAGCTTCGAGGTGAGCGACCCCGAGATCGAGTACCCCACCAGCAGGAAGATCCCCTGGGTGTAGACCCAGAAGAGGTTTCGGGTGAGCGCCCCGACCGCGAAGAAGATCGCGCTCACCAGCAGCACGCTCGGCAGGAGCAGGGTGAAGAACGGCCGCACGTAGGTGGCCGCGTTGAACGAGAGGAGCTGCTCCCGGTCCACCCAGGGCATCGCCGATCCGACGATCACGCCGAGCGGGATCGCCAGGTGGAGCAGTGCCACCACCGTGCAGGCGCCGAGGAAGCGGCCGCCCAGATAGGCCGTCTTGGTGATGCTGGTGGTGAAGAGCAGCTCGTGCGAGCCGTACTGGAAGTCGCGCAGCACCGCGGCGCCCGCCACGGCGGTGAGCATCACCGCGCCGATCAGGGTGAACACCTGCATCAGCATGGCCACGACCAGCGGCGCGTTGCGCTTGACCAGCGCGCCCGCGCCGCTCATCGTCACCACGTCCGAGCTCGCGAAGAGGAAGGCGAGCCCGAAGAACACCCCGAAATACACCAGCGTCACTGGCCGCCGGAGGTGGTACCCCACTTCGAAGCGGTAGACCGAGCCGAAGAGCGTCACGCCACCGCCTCCCGCTCCGCCGCCAGCCCGATCCGGTGGAAGAAGACGTCCTCGAGGTCCGGCTCGACCGGCTCGAAGCCCTCGCCCGGGTGGGCGTCGGCGAGGACGTGGACCACCGGCACGCCGGCGAGCAGACGGACCAGGATCACGTCGTGCGCCGCCTGCAGGCTCGGCAGCTCGGCCTTGGTGGTCCGCTTCTTCCACACCCGGCCCTCCAGCTCGGCCACGATCTCGGTCGGCGCGCCGGAGGCCACCACCTCGCCCTTGTGGATGATGGCCATCGCCCGGCAGAGCTCCCGCACGTCCTCGACGATGTGAGTGCTCAGGATCACGATGATGTCCTGGCCGATCTCGCCCAGCAGGTTGAGGAAACGGTGCCGCTCGGTCGGATCGAGGCCGGCGGTGGGCTCGTCCACGATCAAGAGCTCGGGCCGCCCCGCCAACGCGATCGCGATCCCCAGCCGCTGCTTCATCCCGCCCGAGAAGGTGCCGACGTGCTTCTTCCGGACGTCGGCGAGATTGGTCTGCTCGAGCAGATGCGCCACCAGCTGTTTCCGCTCGCCGCCGTCGGTGACGCCCTTCATCGTCGCGAAGTGATCCAGCGTGTGCTCGGCCGAGAGATTCGGGTAGAGCCCGAACTCCTGGGGCAGGTAGCCCAGCCGCCGGCGCACCTCGTCCGGCTGGCGGAGCACGTCGATCGAGCCCAACCGGATCGACCCCCCGTCCGCCTGCTGGAGCGTGGCAATGGTCCGCATCAGGGTCGACTTGCCGGCGCCATTCGGGCCGAGCAGCCCGAACATGCCCGTGCCGATCGTGAGCGAGACCTCGTTGAGCGCGCGCACGCCGTTCGGGTAGGTCTTCGAAAGCCGGTCGATGACGAGTTCCATGGGGTCCCGAGTCCTCGTGGGGTGGTGTGGTTGGGCGTTCCGGTGCCGCAGCCGACCGCTCATACGTCCCGCTCATCCGCGAAGATTCGCGGGCTTCGTCGGCCCGGCCGGGAAAAAGGTACTGCGTTGTCACGCCGAGCGAAGCGGCCCCGCCTCAAGCTCCGGCGGCCCCCCGCCGATACTTCCGAGTGACAGCTAGGTGACCGCGAGGTCCCGGGAGAGGTTCGTGATTCGAGGCGTGGCAGTGGAGCGGCCGGTCGACGCCCTCCGTTCGAGCTCCGAGCAGATGCGGCGCGCCGCCGCGTTGCTCTCCGAGATCGCGGAGGAGACCGAGCATCTTGGCCTCGCGGTCGAGCGGGTCGAGCCTGCCGCGGACCCCGACGCGATCCGGGTCGAGGAGACCATCCGGCTGGCCCAGCGGTCGTTCGCCGCCACCCTGCGGCTGGCCCAGCTCGAGGAGGATCCCGACGCCTTCTAGACCCCTCCTCGAGCCATCCGGTTCCCCTTCCCAACACCCCCGACCCGCCCTATCCTAGTCTCGTTAGGAACGCATCGCCCCTTCCGAGGCAGCCGTGAGCAACGAACCCGAGTATCTCCGTCGCATTCGCGAGCGCCAGCAGCGCGCCCGACCCTCCGGACAGCAGGCCTCCGGAGGCGCTTCG
This sequence comes from Gemmatimonadales bacterium, assembly GCA_050184075.1. Lineage (GTDB taxonomy): Bacteria > Gemmatimonadota > Gemmatimonadetes > Gemmatimonadales > GWC2-71-9 > SHZU01. Next base: position 850 of record JBFXAS010000241.1, on the reverse strand, counting down.
CCGGGTGGCCTGTCGCCCCAGGAGCAGGAGGCCCTCCGCTGGGCCCGTGAAATGGCCAAGGGCGCCGACCTCCGCTCCGTGCGCAACCTCGCCAAAGCCAAGTACGCGGCCCTCTTCCGGATTCAGGGCGCGAGCGGGATCCAGTTCATGTCGGTGGAGGGCTTCGCCGACCGCGACGCCCTGGTCGAGCGGGTCAAGCCGGGTGGGAGCGTCGGGATGGAGGTGCTCGGGGCCTACGAGGTCCGGGGCGGGCGTCCGATCTCGATCGAGACTGACGACCAGGGCCAGCTCCAGCTCAAGATGGGGGCCCCCAGGGCGGGGGCCAACCCGGTCAGTCCGGAGAAGATGATTCGGAAGGCGGCGGCCGAAGCTGCCCAGCGCGAGAAGACTCGGCCTCGGGGTCGGGATCGGGAGCGCGGGGGCGGGGGCCGCGGGGGTCCTGGTCGGGGCTGAGCGGGGACTCTGGCGGGGGGGCGGAAGCCCCCCCGCGGCGTTTGGTGGGGCCGTGGGACAGTCCGAGGATCTCTCGGAGCCGCTGACTGGCTGGATCGCCGGGCTGGCTGGTCATGCTCCTCTAGCCTATCCGCTTGTGTTTCGAGGTCGTCGCGCCCCCGTTTCGAGGGTGCCACGGGGGTTTTGGCCGGCCGATCCGGCGGGTACCGTTTGGGTGTACCTCTACTAAACGTGATTTCCGCCCGGAGTAGGTCATGACTTCCCCCTTGAGCCGCCGGGAGCTGCTGCGCTCGGCCGCCTTCGCGTGGCCGGCGCTTCCCGCACTCTTCAGCGACGATCCCTACCGCCCGGCCCTCATTCGCCGGGCCCGACCCGGGGCGGCGGTCCGGATTCGGGG
>JBFXAS010000240.1:0-8675 GCA_050184075.1 Gemmatimonadales bacterium | reverse complement strand
CCCCCGACGGGCGGCACGGCTGGCGCGCCGGACGACCCCCCGCAGGCCGTGAGGTCTCCCGGCTGCCCGCCGGCGGCGCCGCCCGGCGGGCGCTGGGCCGCGACCGGCCGATGGGCCGGGCGCGGCTCGACGAGGACGACGAGGACGACGGCCGCGAGGAAGACGATGAGGACGACGGCCGCGACGAGGTCGACGGGCGCGACTCGGACGACCGTGGCCGGCTGGTCTCTACCCGCCCGCGATCGTTGCTGCGATCGACGTTGGGACGGCTCTCACTGCTGGGGCGACGCTCGGCGCTGGGACGGCTCTCCGTCCGCGGGCGGGGATTCGCGGGTCGGGCCCGGGGTCGATCCGTCTCCACCCGCCCCCGATCGGGCGACTGGTTGATGTTGGGTCGCCGCTCGGACGACGGCCGCGGGTTCGCAGGACGGGCGCGCGGCCGGTCCGCCGAGGGCACCGACGGCGAGCCGTCGCGACCCGGCCGGACGTTGGGCCGATTGTCGTCCGACGGCCGCGGCCGACTCGCCCGAGTTCGCCCGTCATAGGGCGTCCGATCGCGTCCGCGGTCGCCGATCCCACGTCCGATGGTTCCATTGCTGAAGCCGCCGGGTCGACCGACTCGGCTGCCCTGGTCGCCCCGCCGGACGATGGTGTACCCGCGCGGGCGTCCGACGACGACCGGGAGGTTGCGATAGTTGCGGTAGTACGGGGTGCGGTACCTGGGGTACCAGCCCCCATACGAGCCCCAGCTGCCGTACCCATAGGGCGAGTAGTACGAAAAACCATAGTAGCCGCGATAGCCCGGCCAGTAGCCCCGGCAGCCGAACAGGCTCGGCCGATACCACCAATCACAGTAGTAGTCGTCGTAGTAGCCGTACGGCCGGGGATACCAGCCCACCGTCCGATAGTACCCACCGACGTCGTACACCCGATAGTCGAGCAGATCGTAGTCGAAGCCCCGATCCGTCGTCATCCGCTGCAGCAGCTGGCTGATGTCGGCCTCGGGGTCGGTCGACCGGTCGTCGATGTAGATCCGGTCGTAATCCCAGTTGCCGCCGACCTGATAGTCGCGGAAATCGAAGGGATCCGGCGAGACCGCGGCGAAGACCACGCCGTCCCCCGAGCGACCGACGACGAACGATTCCCGATCACCGCGGCCCCGCACCTCGTAGCGGCGCCCGCCGAGGATCGAGTTGTCGTCGCCGGGATCGACGGGAAAGAGCACCCGCACGCGCCCTTCGGAATCGTAGTTCAGCACCACCAGGTAGCCGTCGTAGGCGCTCTCCACCTCGACCTTGGCACGCTCGCCCTCGCGGAACTCATGGCCGCTGCTCAGCCAGAGGCGAATGACCGGATCGCTCGAGGCCACGGTTTGGTCGGCGCTCGGAGCCGGGACGGAGTCAGCTGGAACGAACGGGGGGACGGCGATCGCCGCGAGCAGAAAGGAACCAAGCGCCAACATGGCATCATCCTCCGGTGGGAGCAGCGCCCGAGCCGCTCGCCATTCTCAAGGTATGCAGCGTCGGGCTATCGAACCACCGTTCGAGAATCGTGCCACGAGTTACGACACTCTAAGTCATTGTTATCAAACACTTTGAGTTTTTCGATTTGGCTGGAATTTGTCCCTAATCAGAGACACGGAGACAACCGGGTCGATCCCGGGGGCCCGACCGCGTCTCAGCGGCGATGCCAGTACATCCGCATTTCGGTGATCTTGTCGCCCGCGGATTCGCAGAAAAGGGCGCCTTTGGCCTCGACCCACTCCCCGGTTCGGCGGCGGCGGAAGACGGCCCGAAACTCGGTCGCGAACCAGGGTCCGACCACGAACACCTCGCCCATGGTGACCGAGATCTCGGACTGGTGGAACGGGACGTCCGCCCAGTAGCTCCGGATCTGGTCCCAGCCGGTGCGCGGCTCGGAGAACGGGGTCTCGACGAAGACCGCGTCCTTGGCGAACACGGCCATGATCTTCTCCACCGAGGCCTTCGACCAGCCGACGGCGAAGGCCTCGAGCAGCTGGCGGCCCAGGGCGCGAGCGTCGACGGCGGCCGGCGTGGGGGCGGGGACGGGGGCGGGGGTGTCGGGGGTGGGTGTGGGATCGGTCACGGTCTAAAATTACACCGTCACCACCCGGACTGAGCCATGCCCGACCGCGACGCGCTGCTCCCGCTGCTCCGCTCGTCGATGACCACCTTCGTCGACAGCTTCGCCTCGCTGGGCGAGCCGCAGCTCAGGTACAAGCCGGATCCCGACCGCTGGTCGATCGCGGAGACGGCCGAGCACGTCATCCTGGCCGAAATCGGGTCGGGCAAGCTGATGCGGGGACGGATGGTCCGCCAGCCGACCCCGCCAGAGCTCCTGGCGGCCACGGCGGACGGCGACGAGCGGATCGATCGGCGGCTAGGGGCGCGCGGGCAACGGTTCCCCGCCCCGGACTTCGTGATGCCGGTCGGCACCTGGCCGAACGCCAGCGCCATGGTCGGGGCGTTCGAGGAGAGTCGGCTGGCGACGATCGACTTTCTCGAGACCACCTCGCTCGACCTGACGAGCTACGCGGCCCCGCACCCGGCGCTCGGTCCTCTGACCGGCCTGCAGTGGGCCTATTTCCTGGTGCTCCACTGCCTCCGCCACGTCGAACAGATCGAGGAGACCAAGCGCGCGCCGGGCTACCCCGCCTAGCGGACCCGCCTGACGAAGGTCTCGAAGGACCCACGGCCTGAGTCGGCCACCGGTTGGCCCGCGAGGTGGCCGGTCACCCGGAAGGTTCCCTTCAGCTGCAGGAAGACCCGATCCGGGCCGGCCGTCGGCACCGGCGTGGCCTGCGCGCCGGCCACGCTCACCAGGATCTCGAGGCTGTCGCTGCCGCGGCCGGCGCGAATGGCCAGCTCGCGGGGGGCCGTGAGCCCGGGCTCCGATTCGAGCGGCGCCGGGTCCCGATACTCGATCCGATCGAAGCGGAGGATCTGGCGGATCCCGAGCGAGTCCACCACGGCGAGGAGGAACGGCTGGCGGTCGGCGCCGGCGTCGCGTTCGGGTCCGAGCACTCCGCCGTAGAGCAGGCTGAGTCGCGAGCCCCGCGCCTGTCCCCACTCCCAGGCGACCTCGCGCCAGACGCCCCAGTTGTGATCGTGATAGGCCGGGGCGCCGTCGACGGACTGACACCGCCCGGCGAGACAGAACCGACCGGACGCGGTGGCCCGCACGCCCGGCACCACGTAGCCCGAGCGGAAGCGCTCGTCGCCCAGCTCGAGCGGGGGCAGATACGCGTTGGGCTCGGGCACGACCTCGACCTCGAACGAGAGGGTGCCGGCCGTGCCGGCCGCGGTGCCGCTCAACCGGTAGCGGCCGTTGCGCTGCTCCACCCGCGCGGGGCCCAGGGCGAGACTCGCGCGCGCGGTGTCGACCTCGATCTCGTCCGGACGGAACCAGCGCTCGAAGCGCTGGGAGGCGCGGCCCTCCCGCTGCCGGGTGACGAGCAGCTGCGCGCCACCGCCGCCATCCGCGAGCGCGCCGCCCACCAGATAGGTGACGTACCAGGACTCGCGCTCGCTCGGCATCAGGTTGAAGTAGTGCCACTCGGCCCAGGTGCTGTCCGGCTCCGGCGCGTGGAAGCGATCGAGCTCGTCGTAGAGCGCCTGGGCCGTGGGAGCGCTGAAGGACGAGTCCTGCGGCCCGTCGCGCCAGACACCCGAGACGACGTCGAGGCCGGCGCCCACCGCGCCCGCCGCGCTCGGAAGCTCGGCGCCGGCTCGGAGCGGAACGTCGCGCCCGTCGCGACGCAGGTAGAGGAGCTCGTGCTCGATCACCGGTGAGGTCTCGCGCACCACCGTGCGATGGCGTGGACCGCCCACCAGCTGCCGCTCGAGGAGCCGGGCCCGATCGATCCCGAAGAACAGACCGCTCATCGCGCCGGTGCGGAGGCTCTCGAGATCGACGCCCTCGGGCAGGACGGTCACCTCGCCGCCGCCCACCAGCGCGACGTCGCGCGACTGGACCAGCATGGCCTCGCCGATCGAGAGCAGGACCATCATCACCCCGGCGCCGATCGCGTAGCCCAGGAGCAGGAAGGCCGCGCGGCCCCGCCGGACGACCAGGTGCCTGGTCGCGAGCCGCAACACGGTGCGGAGGTCAGCGCCCGGCATCGGGAACCGGCTCGACCTCGCGTCCGTCGAGGAGATGGAGGGTCCGATGGGCGCGAGCGGCCAGGCGCTCGTCGTGGGTGACGACGGCGAGGGTGACGCCATCCGCCGCGAGTCGATCGAAGAGATCGAGGATCTGCTCTCCGGTCCGGGCGTCGAGCTCGCCGGTCGGCTCGTCGGCCAGGATCAGGGCCGGCCGATTCGCGAGCGCCCGGGCCACCGCCACCCGCTGCATCTCCCCGCCCGAGAGCTGGGTGGCCCGGTGCTCGGCCCGATCGGCGAGGCCGACGTAGGCGAGCAGCTCGCGAGCCCGCGCCCCCCGCTCGCGCGATGGCACGCCCGCTTCCGCCATGGGCAGCTCGACGTTCTCGCGAGCGGTCAGCACGGGCAACAGGTGGAAGCGCTGAAAGATGAAGCCGACCCGGTGAAGCCGGAGTCGGGTGAGCTCCCCGTCGGAGAGCGTGGCGAGCTCCGTCCCCATGATCCGCACGCTGCCGGCGGTCGGCGTGTCGATCCCGCCGAGCAGCTGGAGCAGGGTCGACTTGCCGCTGCCCGAGGGGCCGACGATCGCGAGATATTCGCCGGCGGCGATGCGGAGCGAGACCCCGCGGACGGCGGGGACGACCTTGCCGTTGATCGCGTAGTCCTTGGTGAGGCCGCTGGCCTCGACGACGAGCGTCATGGTCAGAGCATCAGGTGCGCGAGCTCTTTGCCCTGCGGCTCGTCGCTCTGATTGGACCGGGGCTCCACGCTGAGGGCCGCGCCGAGCACGTCCCCACCGCGGTCGGGCATCCCGACGGTGACGATCACCGGCTGGCCCGCGACCGGGGTCAGGTCGCGGCCCCGGACCATCCCGTCGCTGCAGACGTACCAGAGCCGGTAGGTCATCCCGGGCTCCGGCTCCGGCATCCCGTGCAGCACCACGTTCCAGCGGTGGGAGATGCTGTCGGCGAAGACCAGGAAGCCGCCCTGCACGCCGTCCATCTCGATCGACGCCTGGAGCACTTTGGCCGCGCGCCGCATCACCGAAAGGCTGTCGGTGAGCGCGGCCAGCCTGACGTTGGCGTCATCGAGGGAGCGCGCCAGCCGGGCTCGCTCGCTCGAGCCGCCGGTGGCGACGAGGCCGGCGGTGAGCAGCGCCGCCGCGGCGATGCCGAGCGGCGCCCAGGTCCGCCAGGGGGAGGACCGCCCACCGCCCAGCACCGACCTGACGATCTGCCACCGAAAGCCGGGTCGCGGCTCGACCGGCTCCAGGCCCATCGGCAGCCAGCCCAGCTCCCGCTCCAGCGCCGCCAGCTCGGCCCGGCACTCTTCGCAGCGGGCGAGGTGATCGTCGAACGATCGTCGTTCGTCGGGGTCGAGCGCGCCGGCGAAGTACGCCGCGCGATGCTCGACGAACCAGTCGTGAGCGTTCATGTCAGCCAGTCCTTCAGGGGTGCGAGCGCCGTCCTCAGCTTGTCGAAGGCGAGGCGCAACCGGGTCTTGACCGTGCCCAGCGGAACGTCGAGCCGCTTCGCGATCTCGGAATGGGTCAGGCCGTGGAAATAGGCCAGCCGGACCGCCGCCCGCTGCTCGGCCGGGAGCCGGGCGAGCGCGTCGTGGACCTGGCGATGCACGTGCCAGCCGGGCTGGGCCGCCTCGTCGGGCTCGATCGCCTGCGCGACGGCCTGGTCGGGCTCGAGCATCGCGACCCGCTCGAGCCGATCCCGATAGCGCCGCCGGGCCCGCAGCCGATCGATCGCGCGGTTGCGGGCGATCCGAAAAAGCCAGGGGAGAATCCGCCGATCGGCGTCGGGCGGGAGGGTGCCGATCTTGGTCCAGGCGACGCGGAAGGTGTCGAGCACGATCTCCTCCGCATCCGCGGAGCGCCCGACGATCCCCTCCACGGAGGCCAGGAGCCAGGGCGTCGCGACGTCGACCAGCTCGACCAGGGCCCGCTCGTCGCGCGCGATCAGGCGAGCCCGAAGCGACGCTTCGCGCTCCAGCGCCAACAGGCGCCGCTCCGAGCGTTCGACCGGTCGACTCATGGCCTCATCAGAGAAACGTGGCCGGAGAGTGAGCGGATCCCCGAGCCTCCGCGAAGCCCGGTTTCGCCCCCGGCTCGATGCTGCCTCCTCGCTCGCGCCCGTTTCATTCGCCCTCCTCGCGCAGGGTGGCCGCGATCGGGGCGTTGGCGGCGATCCAGGCCGGATAGCCGCCCGCCAGCGCGCCAGCCACGAGCACGCCGAGCGCCGCTCGGGCCACCGATGCCGGCTCGGCGACGAAGAAGGAGATCGCCGCGGGGAGACCGGGAAAGGCCTTGAGAATGGCGTCGAGATAGCGGGCGGTGGCGAGGCCGAGCCCGGTGCCCAGGACGGAGCCCAGCAGCGCGAGCCCGAGCCCCTCGAGCATCACGGCGCCCGCGATCTTGTGGCGCATCACGCCGATCGCGCGGAGCACGGCGATCTCGCCGAGGCGCTCGTTGACCGAGATGGTGAGGATGGTGCCGACCAGGAGCACGGCGACCACGAACGCGATGGTGGCCAGGATCACGGCGAGCTGGCGGAAGTAGACCAGCCTGGCGCGGAAGTGCCGGACCAGGCCCGCGACGCTGTTGACCTCGACGCTCGGCAGCTCGGCCTCGAGTCGGTCGGCGACGCCGTCGGGATCGGCGTGGTCGACCACCTTGACCAGGAGCGCGGAGGCGCCGTCCTGCTCTTGGATCCCGCCGAACGTCTGCATCACCGGAACCAGGGTCCCGATCGAGCGCTGGCCGGGAGCGTCGTAGAGCCACTCGACCACGCCGCGCACCACCAGCGTCCGACGAGCCGAGGGACGGAGCGCTCCCGGATCGAGGCGACTCTCGACCTCGATGGTGTCGCCCACCGCCCACCCGAACGCCCGCGCGGCCGGCTCGCCGACGACGACGCCGATGGGGTCGCCGGGGGCGAGGTCGGCTCCCGAGGCGAGGCGATAGAAGGCCTGCGCCTCGGGATCGATGCCGTAGCCGACGAGCGACGCGGTCGAGTCGCGGATCCGGACCAGGACGGCGGCTCCGACGACGGCGCCGGCGGCTTCGATCTCGGGGTCGCTCCGGAGTCGCGCCACGAGCGCGCCGGCGCCGGGGATGCTGGCCTCGGTGTCGAAGGGCAGCGTCCCCTTGGGCGAGATCCGGATCTGATATCCGCGGCTCAGCAGCATCCGTTCGAACGACCGCTCCATCCCTCCCCGGAGCATCACCATGTCGAGGAGCAGCGCGGCCGCCACCGAGATGCCCAGCACGACGAGCGTGGTGCGCACCCGGTGGCGGGCGAGCCCGTGCAGCACCCAGGCCGATCTCACGGATGACGGCGCCAGAGAGTGAGGGGCGCAGTCCGCACCAGGCGGGCGGCGGCGAGCACGCCCGCCACGACGCCGAGGACCAACGCCAGCGTGACGCCGCGGGCGACGATGTCGCCGCTCAGGTGCGCGAAGACCAGGGCCGTCTCGAAGCGGCGCTGGTAGAACGCGTTGGTGAGGGCGCTCGCGGCCGCGGCGAGCCCGACCCCGAGCGCCGAGCCGACGGCGGCGATGAGGCAGGCCTCGATGACGACGGCCAGGAAGACGGTGCGCCGGCTCAGGCCGATCAGTCGCATCACGGCGGTGTCGAGTCGGCGCTCGTCGATCTTGAGCAGCATGATGCAGAGCAGGAAGATCGCGCTCGCCACGATGGAGATCAGGGCGATCGCGCGATGGAACCGGCTCACCACCACGAAGGTGCTCGAGGAGCGCGAGGCGATCGAGTCCGAGGGGTAGGCCCGATAGCCGAAGGCCACCCGGTTGAGCCGCGCCGCGGCGGTGTCGGGATCGATGCCGGGCATCAGGGCGACGCCGATGCGGTCGACGCGATCGGGCCGGCCGAGGAGCGCGGCGAGGTCGCTCAGGTGGAAGCGGGCCTGGTACTCGCCGCGGAGGACGGTGGCCGGGTCGGGCCGGGCGCGATAGACGGCCTCGACCACGAAGGCCCGCCGGCTACCCTGGTCGCTCCTGAGCTCGAGGGTGTCGCCGACCGCGATGGCATGGGCTTCGGCGAGGCGCACCTCGACGGCGACCCCCGGGAGTGGGGAGGTCGGGACCTGCTCGGGGCCGGGTGGAAGGATGGCGGCGAGGAGGCAGGAAGCGGCGAGGAGGGTCATGGGTTTGGAAAGCTAGGTCTGGCCAGGTTGACGGAGAAAGGCGACGGCGGTAATCTGGATTGCACAGAAACACAGTGAAACTCATTCTCATATACTGGTGGTAGTGTGAGACTCGTCGCCCGAGCCCCAGCGCTCCTCGCCTCCCTGCTGCTCGCCACACCCGCCATCACCACCGCCCAAGGGCCCACCGGTCTGTTGATCGTCGCTCACGGCGCCGACAGCCTCTGGAACCAGGGTGTCCTGGAGACCACGGCTCAGGTCCGCTGGGGCGAAGGACCCAAAGCGACCGCCTTCCTGATGGGGCCGTCGGCGCGCGCTCGGGGAGGGTCGGACGGAGTCCGGTGCGTGGTGGCGCGGGGCGCGGCCCGGGGCGGCGTGGTGC
>JBFXAS010000239.1:0-8730 GCA_050184075.1 Gemmatimonadales bacterium | reverse complement strand
CACGCTCGACGAGATCTGGCCGCGGCGCCGGCCCTACGGCCCCAAGCCGTGGAACCCGCCGGAGATGCTTCGCGACGACCTCCGCGCCGACGACTGGTGGGATCGGCCCGGGCGATGAGCCGGCTATCTTTCGTCGATGCCTGTCGACCTCCTCGCCATCGCCGCCCATCGGGACGACGTCGAGCTCACCTGCGGGGGCACCCTGATCAAGGCGGCCTCGCAAGGCCACCGCACCGGCATCCTCGACCTGACCCGGGGTGAGACCGGGACGAGAGGAAACGCCGAGCTGAGGGCCAGGGAAGCCGAGCGGGCCGCGGAGGTGATGGGGGTTCACGAGCGGCGGAACGCCGGTCTCCGAGACGCCCATCTCCAGAACGACGAGGCCTCCCGCAAGATCGTAGTCGAGGCGATCCGCCACTTCGCGCCGAGAGTGGTGATCCTGCCGTTTCCCGTCGGGCGGCATCCGGACCACCGGATCGCCTCCGAGCTGGCCCGCGACGCCTGCTTCCTGTCCGGGCTCGACAAGTATCCGGCGGGCGGCGCACCGCACCGCCCCTTCAAGCTGCTCTACGCGCTGGCCTATCGCGAGGACCCGCTCAAGCCCTCGTTCGTGGTGGACATCAGCGAGACCTTCGAGCGGAAGCTGGCCGCCATCCGCTGCTACGCGAGTCAGTTCGACGACGCCGTGAGCGCCGGCGAGATCTTCCCGACCGGTCAGGATCTCTACAGCCTGATCGAGATCCAGAACGCGCACTACGGCTCGCTGGTCCGCACCCGCTACGGCGAGCCCTTCCACACCCCGGAAACCGTGCTGATCGAGGACGTCCTCACCCTTGGCGTCCAGAGCATGTAACCGGCCGCCCCCGGAGGGGCGAGTTCCCGTTCTCCCTATCCTGTTGTATAATCAGAGGTTATGAGCGATCTGGCCTATCTCGACCACGCCGCGACCTCGCCGATCCGGCCCGAGGTCGTCGACGCGATGATGCCCTACTTCGGCGAGCGGTTCGGCAATCCATCGAGCAGCCATCGGTTCGGCCGCGCTGCGAAGGCGGGGCTCGAGGGCGCCCGCCGACAAGTCGCCGACGCCCTCGGCGTGGAGCCCGGCCAGGTGATCTTCACCTCGGGCGGCACCGAAGCCGACAACCTCGCCCTGATCGGGGGCGCCCTGGCCGCGAAGGCCGCCGGGCGGCCGATGAGGGTCGTCACCACGACCACCGAGCACAAGGCCGTGCTGGCCGCCGCCTCGGCTGTGGCCGGGATGGGCGGCGAGGCGATCCTGCTGCCGGTCGACGGCGTCGGTCAGCTGAATCGCGCCGCGTTCGAGGAGGCGCTGGCTCGGAGCCCGGCGGTGGTCTCGGTGATGTGGGTGAACAACGAGACCGGCGCCCTGCAGCCGATCGCCGAGCTCGCGGCGGCATGTCGTGCCGCCGGCGTCCGCTTCCACACCGACGCGGTGCAAGCGCTCGGCAAGGTGCCGGTTTCGGCCGCAGAGATCCAGGGAGCGCTGATCTCGATCTCCGGTCACAAGATCGGGGCGCCGAAGGGCATCGGCGCCCTGATCGTACCCGATCGTGGCGCGGTGGCCGCGCTGGTGCATGGCGGCGGCCAGCAGTACGGGGTGCGTCCCGGAACTGAGCACGTGGCGGGCGCGGTCGCGCTCGGCCTGGCGACCCGGCTCGCGGTGGCCGAGCAGGAGGCCCACGCGGCCAGGCTCGAGACGCTCCGGACCAGACTGGTCGAGGGGCTCCGGCGCGCCCTCCCCGATCTGGTCGTGCACGGCGACGGCGGGCCGCGGGCACCCCACATCGCCAACGTATCGGCCCCGGGCGCGGAGTCCGAGGCGCTGCTGATGCACCTCGATCTCGCCGGCATCGCGGCCTCGGGCGGCTCCGCCTGCTCGACCGGTGCCGTGGAGCCGAGCCACGTGCTCAGCGCGATGGGCGTGCCCGACGCGCTCGGGCGCGCGGCCGTCCGCTTCAGCCTGGGGCCCACGTCGACCGACGCCGAGGTGGACCGGGCGGTCGCGGCGTATCCGCCGGCCGTGGCCCGGGTTCGGGAGCTGGGAATGGCGCTGGGCCGTGTCTGAGCGCATCCTGGCCGCGATGTCGGGCGGCGTGGACAGCTCGGTCGCGGCGGCGCTCCTGGTCGAGCAGGGGCACGAGGTGATCGGCGCCACCATGAAGCTCTTCTGTCACGGCGACGAGGTCCCGGATCGCCCCTGCTGCTCGCTCGACTCGATCCAGGACGCGCGCGACGTGGCGGTGGCGTTAGGCATCCCCCACTACGTCCTCAACCTCGAAGACCGCTTCGGCCGGCAGGTCGTCCGGGACTTCGTCGACGAGTACAGTCGCGGACGCACCCCGATCCCCTGCGTCCGCTGCAACTCCTTCACCAAGTTCCGCGATCTCGTGGCCCACGCCGACGCGCTCGACTGCGACGCGGTCGCCACCGGCCACTACGCCATCGTATCCGACGGGGCCCTCTTCCGTGGCGCCGATCCGGACAAGGACCAGAGCTACTTCCTCTGGGGCATTCCCCGCCCGGTGCTCGGCCGGCTGCGCACCCCGGTCGGCGGCCTCACCAAGCAGGAGACCCGCGCCCGCGCCCGGGCCCTCGGGCTCGGCACCGCCGACAAGCCCGAGTCGGTCGAGATCTGCTTCGTGCCGAACGACGACTACGTCTCGGTGCTCGAGCAGCACCTCCCGGCCGACGCGCCGGCTCTCTCACCGGGCCCGATCCGCACCACCGGCGGCGAGCTGATCGGCGAGCATCGAGGCTTTGCCCGTTACACGATCGGGCAGCGGCGCGGGCTGCCGGGCGGGTCTCGCGAGCCGCTGTTCGTCGTGGCGATTCACCCCGACGATCGGACCGTCGTGGTGGGCGGCCGGGCGGCGCTCGACGGGTACGAGGCTTGCCTCGCCGAAGTGAATTGGCTCGCCGAGCCGCTCGCCGAAGGCGCCACCTGCTCGATCCAGATCCGCTATCGGAGCGCCGCGGTCCCGGCGATCGTGACCGAATCTCGGCCCGGCCGACTCGCGCTCACGCTCGAGCGTCCGGCCCGGGCGATCACCCCCGGACAGTCCGGGGTGCTCTATTCGGACGCGGGGCAGGTTCTCGGCGGGGGGGTGATCCAATGAGCGCCGCAGTCATCGGACGATGGGGCCGGGCGGGGGGCGTCGGCCTGACGCTGCTCGCCGCCACGGCCCAGGCGCAGACCAAACGGGCGCTCGGCGTCGACGACTTCCTCGGACTCAAAGTCGCCTCGGACATCCAGCTCTCGCCGAGCGGGCAGCAGGTGGCCTTCACCGTGTCGGAAGCCTCGCTCGCCGAGAACCGGACCGTGTCCCGGCTCTGGCTCCACGACCTCACCACGGGCTCCACCCGCGAGCTGACCCGCGGCGAGGGCTCCGCTTTCTCGCCGCGCTGGGCGCCCGACGGGCGCACCCTGGGCTTCATCTCGACCCGCAACGGCTCGCCCGAGGTCTGGCGGATCCGCATCGACGGCGGGGAGCCGATCCGGATGACCCGGATCGAGAGCGGGGTCTCCCAGTTTTTCTGGTCCCCCGACACCACCGCGGTGTACGTGGTGACCGACGTGAAGTGGCCCCCCGAGCAGGAGATCGACCGGCGCGAGGGCGCCCACGATACCAACGCGCGGATCTGGACCGAGCTCTTCTACCGGCACTGGAACGAGTGGCGGGTGGGGCTCAGGCAGCATCTCCTCCGGGTCTCGCTCGCCGACGGAAGCGCCCAGGACCTCCTGCCGCTCGATCGCGACGTCCCGACCCTGGCGCTCGGGGGCACTGACGTCGCCGTTTCGCCGCTCGGCACCGAGCTGGCCGTGACCTTCAACGACGACTCGACGGTCGCGACCAGCACCAACAACGACGTCTTCCTGGTCGGACCGGACGGCGCGGGTCTGGTCCGGATGACGGAGAACCGGGGCAACGACCACAGCCCCGCCTACTCGCCGAACGCCAGGTGGATCGCCTACCTCTCGATGGCGACGCCCGGATTCGAGTCCGACCGGCAGGCGGTGGTCGTCTACGACCGCGCCACCGGCGAGCGCCAGGAGCTCACCGCTGGCTGGGACGTGAGCGTGTCGGGCTTCATCTGGGCCCGCGACTCGCGCGCGATCGTGGCCGAGGTCGAGGAGCGCGGCGCCCACAACCTCTATCGGATCACCGTGCCCGAAGGCCAACGGACGCCGCTCGTCCGGGGCGGATACAACACCGCGCCGCAGCTCTCCCGCTCCGGCGACACCCTGCTCTTCCTGCGCCAGACCGCCGTCGCGCCGCCCGAGCTCTACCTGACCCGGCTCGACGAGGCCAACCGGCCGCCGACCAAGCTCACCGCGCTCAACGACGCGACCCTCGCCGAGATCGACCTCCGTCCGTTGGAGCCGTTCGGCTTCGTCGGCGCCGCCGGTGACAGCGTGCACGGCTGGCTGATGAAGCCGCCCGGATTCGACGACAACCGCAAGTACCCGGTCGCCTACCTGATCCACGGCGGCCCGCAGGGCGCCTGGACCGACAGCTGGCATCAGCGCTGGAACTACGCGCTCTTCGCCTCCCGCGGCTACGTGGTGGCCGCGGTCAACTTCCACGGCTCGACCGGCTACGGGCAGGCGTTCACCAACAGCATCTCGGGCCACTGGGGCGACCTGCCGGTCGAGGACCTGATGAAGGGGCTCGACGTGGTCACGGCCCTGCCCTACGTCGACCCCGCGCGGGTGGGCGCGGCCGGCGCGTCGTACGGCGGGTACATGGTGTACTGGCTCGCGGGACAGACCGATCGCTTCAAGGCGCTGGTCGCGCACGACGGGATCTTCAACACCGCGAGCATGGCCGGCACCACCGAGGAGCTCTGGTTCACCCGGCACGAGTTCGGCGGCGCGCTCGCGACCGACGCCGGCCGGAAGCTGCTGGATACCTGGTCGCCGGCAAACCACATCGACCGGTGGCGGGCCCCGATCCTGATCGTCCACGGGCAACAGGACTTCCGGGTGGACGTCTCGGAAGGCTTCCAGGCCTTCACGGCCGCGAAGGAGCGCGGGGTCGAGGCCAAGTTTCTCTACTTCCCCGACGAAGGCCATTTCGTGGTGAAGCCCCGGAACCGCCGGCTCTGGTGGGGCGTGGTGCTCGACTGGCTGGACGAGCACCTCAAGCCGGCCGCGCCATGACGCAGACGTTCGACCCGGCCACCGCGACGCGCGAGACCGCTCCGGCTCGGGGGCCGGACCTCGATCTCCGGCGGCCGGGCCTCTACACCAATCGCGAGCTGTCCTGGCTCGAGTTCAATCGGCGGGTGCTCCACGAGGCCCAGGACGCCAGAACCCCGCTGCTCGAGCGGCTCAAGTTCCTCGGCATCTTCGCCTCCAACCTCGACGAGTTCTTCCAGGTCCGCGTGGCCGGTCTCCGGAAGCAGGTGGAGTCCCGCGTCCAGGAGCCGGCGCCCGACGGGCTCACGCCCGAGGAGCAGCTCGCCGCGATCGCCGCGATCGTGCGGGACCTGCATCTCCAGTTCGATCGCTGCCTTTCCGTCGACGTGCTGCCCGCGCTGGCCGAGGCCGGCGTCGAGCTGGTGACGTCGACGGAACGGCTCACAGAGAGCGACCGGGCCTTCGTCGAGCGCTACTACCGCGACCACGTCTTTCCGGTCCTCACGCCGCTCGCGGTCGACCCCGCGCATCCCTTCCCCTATATCTCGAACCTGAGCATCTCGCTGGCGGTGGTGCTCCGGGGCTGGGACGGCGACGAGCGCTTCGCCCGGGTCAAGGTGCCCAAGATCCTGCCGCGATGGGTGGGGCTGCCGGGCGGGGTACGCTTCGTCCCGCTCGAGCTGGTGATCGCCACCCATCTCGAGACCCTCTTTCCGGGGGTCGAGATCCTCGGCGCCTTCCCGTTTCGGATCACCCGCAACACCGACCTCGAGATCGATCCGGAAGAGGCGGAGGATCTCCTGGCCGTGGTGCAGGAGGAGGTGCGCAACCGGCGCTTCGCCGAGGTGGTCCGCCTCGAGGTGAGCCCCAACATGCCGGAGACCCTCCGGGAGCTGATTCTGGCGGAGCTCAACGCCGATCAGGACGCCACCGGACTCGCCCTCGGCCCCGAGGACGTCTATGACGTCGCCGGGCTCCTCGACGCCGGCGACCTGATGAGTCTCGCCGGGCTCGACCTCCCCGAGCTCCACGACCAGCCGTTCATCCCGGCCACGCCGGCCCGGCTCGCCTCCGGACGCAACATCTTCGAGGTGATCAAGGAGGGGGACATTCTCCTCCATCACCCCTACGACAGCTTCGGGTCGACGGTCGAGCGGTTGATCCAGGTCGCCACCGACGACCCCGACGTCCTGGCGATCAAGATGACCCTCTATCGCACCGGCGGCGACTCCCACATTGCGCGGCTGCTCACCGCCGCCGCCGAGCGGGGCAAGCAGGTCGCGGTCCTGATCGAGCTGCAGGCGCGCTTCGACGAGGAGAACAACATCCGCTGGGCCCAGCGGTTCGAGGACGTGGGCGTGCACGTGAGCTACGGGGTGAGTGGGCTCAAGACCCATGCGAAGATCGTCCTGGTGGTCCGCCGCGAGGGCGACACCATCCGCCGCTACGTCCACATCGGCACCGGCAACTACCAGCCGAAGACGGCGCGGCTCTACACCGACTTCGGGCTGCTCACCTCCGATCCGGCCCTGGGCGCCGATCTCACCGACCTGTTCAACGTCCTCACCGGCTTCGCGGCGCCGGGTGGCTATCGCAAGCTCGTGGTGGCGCCGGGTCGGCTGCGCGACGCGCTGATCGGCTGGATCGAGCGCGAAGCCGATCACGCCCGGGCGGGGCGCCCCGCCCGGATCATGGCCAAGATGAACGCGCTGGTGGATCCCGACGTGATGGCGGCCCTCTACCGGGCGTCCGCAGCCGGGGTGCGGATCGACCTCATCGTGCGAGGCATCTGCTGCTTGCGCCCGGGACTGCCCGGGGTGAGCGAGAACATCCGGGTGATCAGCATCATCGGCCGCTTCCTGGAGCACTCTCGGGCGTGGTATCTGGCCAACGGCGGCGAGCCCGAGGTCTACATCAGCTCGGCCGACTGGATGCCGCGCAATCTGGATCGCCGAATCGAGGCGGTCGCACCCATCGAAGATCCGACCCACCGAGACACGGTGCGCGATCTGCTCGAGCTGATGTGGCGGGACAATCGGCAGGCCTGGGAGCTTGCCGCGGACGGCACCTGGACCCAGCGGCAGCCTGGCGACCAACCGGAGGTGGCCACGCACCGGCTGCTCATCGACCGCTACACCTCCGGCGGCCCGAGCTAGCTCGCGAGGCCCGACGCCGAAGCGAACTTGCGGAAGAGCTCTTCCTGATCCGGAGTGAGCTGATCCGGCATCGAGACCCGAATCTCCACCAGCTGGTCGCCCCGGCTCTCTCCCTTGGCGACGCCCATCCCGCGAATCCGGAACCGCTTCCCGGGCTGGGTGCCAGCCGGGATCTTGAGCACCACCTTCTTGCCGTCGACCGTTCGGACCCGCACCCTGGTGCCGAGCACCGCCTGCGCCAGGTTGATCGGCACCTCGCAGATCAGGTCCAATCCGTCGCGCCGGAAGAAGCGATCCTCCTCGACCTCGAAGGTGACCAGCAGGTCGCCCGGCTTGCCGCCCGCCTCCGCCGGCTCGCCCTGACCCTTGAGCCGCACCTTGGTGCCGGTGTCGGTGCCGGCCGGCACTGTGATCATCAAGGTCCGCTCGGTGCGAACCGCGCCCGCGCCGCCGCAGGTGGCGCACTTCTCCGAGGCCACCTTGCCCCGTCCTCGACAGGCCGGGCACGGCCGGTTGACCGCGAACCCACCCTGTCCAAACGAGATGGTGCCCCGTCCCTTGCACTCGTCGCAGGTGCTGACCGACGCCCCGCGGGCCGCGCCGCTGCCACCGCAGGTCGGGCACCCCGAGGTGACCGGGACCGAGACCGGGATTTTCCCGCCCATCGCCGCCGTCGCGAAGGGCACTCGGATCGTGGTCTCCACGGAGCGCCCGCGCGACGACGCCTCGCGCCTGCCCTTCCCGAAGATCGACGAGAAGATGTCGCCGAGCCCCATCGAGCCGAAGTCGCCGAAGTCGAAGACCTCGGAGAAGCCCTGGCCCGGCTCGGCTCGCGCTCCGCCCGGGCGCGCCCGACGCCCACTGAAGTCGAAGGCGCCGAGCTTCCTCATGGTATCGTACTTCTTGCGCTGCTCGGGATCGGAGAGGACGCTGTGCGCCTCGGACACCTCCTTGAAGGTCTCCGACGCCTTGGGGTCGTTGGGATTGGCGTCCGGATGGTGCTTCTTCGCGAGCCGCCGATACGCCTTCTTGATGTCCTCGGCGCTGGCCGATTCCGGCACCCCGAGGACCTGATAGAAGTCCTTCGAGGCCATGGTCAGACTTGCCCGTCCGTCGAGTAGACCTGGACCCGGGCCGGGCGGACCAACGCGCCCTTGAACCGGTAGCCCACCTGGAAGGTCAAGGCGACCTGATCGTCCAGCTCGGGCTCGGGCGCCTCGACCACCGACACAGCCTCGGACTCGGCGGGATCGAACCGCGCGCCCACCGGGTCGACCCGCTCCAATCCGGCCGCCTCGAGCTCCTTGCGGAGCTTCTTGTCCACCAGCTCGACCGCCTGGCGCACCGTCTCGCCGGGGGTGGTGGGATCGGCCGCGGCCATCCGGTCGAGGTCGTCGAGCACCTCCAGCAGCC
>JBFXAS010000238.1:1721-8736 GCA_050184075.1 Gemmatimonadales bacterium | reverse complement strand
ACGGGACCGGCTGGGGGAGGGTTACGAGGCCGCGAAGCTGCTCGACCTCGACGACTTCGTCGGGGTGCGGGGGCAGCTCTTCCGGACCCGGCGGGGCGAAGTCAGCGTGCGCGCCGACCAGATCCGCCTTCTGACCAAGAGCGTCCGCCCGCTTCCCCGCGGCAAGACCCGCACGACGGACTCGGGGGAGCAGGTCACCTACGGGGCGGTCCAGGATCCCGAGTTCCGCTACCGTCAGCGTTATGCGGACCTTGCCGTCCATCCCGAAGTGCGCCAGGTCTTCGAGACCCGCGCCGAGGTCATCCGCTTCATCCGGCGCTTCATGGACGAGCTGGGCTTCCTCGAGGTCGAGACGCCGGTGCTGCAGCCGCTCTACGGCGGCGCGTCCGCGCGGCCCTTCGTCACCCACCACAACGCGCTGGACACCGACCTCTATCTCCGGATCGCCGACGAGCTCTACCTCAAGCGGCTGATCGTCGGCGGCTTCGAGCGGGTCTACGAAATCGGGCACGATTTTCGGAACGAAGGCATGGATCGCTCGCACAATCCCGAGTTCACCATGCTGGAGTTCTATCAGGCCTACGCCGACTACACCGACATGATGGCGATCATGGAGGCGATGCTGCCCGGTGTGGTGCGGCACCTGACGGGTGGCACGACGATCACCTACCAGGGCGAGACCATCGACTTCACGACGCCCTGGCCGCGGCTCAAGTTCGTGGACGCGGTCCGGGAGCGGACCGGGCTCGACCTGCTGAGCGCCCCCGAGGCGGAGCTTCGTCGCTATCTCGTCACCCATGATCCCGAGCTCGACCGCGAGCAGGCGGAGGCGCTCTCGGGCGGCCGGCTGATGGACGAAGTGTTCAAGCTGGCGGTCGAGCCGACGCTGGTCCAGCCGACCTTCGTGATCGATCACCCGGTGGCGCTGTCGCCGCTCGCGAAGAAGCACCGGACCGATCCCGGCGTGGTCGAGCGCTTCGAGCTCTTCGTCGCCACCCGTGAGCTGGCCAACGCCTTCAGCGAGCTCAACGATCCCGACGACCAGCGGGCCCGCTTCGAGGACCAGGCCCGGCAGCGCGCCCAGGGCGACGACGAATCGCAGCCGCTCGACGAGGACTACCTTCGCGCCCTCGAGTACGGGATGCCGCCCACCGGAGGCCTCGGTCTCGGCATCGACCGGCTGGTGATGCTGCTCACGGATCAGGCGTCGATTCGAGACGTGATCCTCTTCCCGGCGCTGCGCCCGGAGCGGGAGGGCTGATGGCGCTCTGGCCGAGCCCGCTCGAGCGGCGGATCGCGATCCGCTATCTCCGGGGACGCAAGGCGTCGGGGTTCACCACCCTCAACACCCGGATCGCGACCGCCGGCGTTTCGATCGGGGTCGCCGCGCTGATCGTGGTGCTCGGGATCATGAACGGACTCCACAACGATCTCCGCGACAAGATCCTGGTGGGGAACCCGCACCTCTACGTGCTCACCTTCGGGGCCTCACTCCGGATGGACGACTGGCGGGCCGCGCTCGACTCGATCCGGACCGATCCCGAGGTGGTGGCGGCCGCGCCGGTCGTGCTGCAGAAGTCGCTGATCCTGAACTCCTCGGAGTATGCGGCGGCCGTCGACGTGATCGGGCTCGATCCCGACTCCGCCCGGGCGGTGATCAGCTTGCCGGACGCGATCGAGGGGGATCTCTCGATCCGTCCGACCCGCGACAGCGCGGACGGCGAGCCGATCGACGGCGCGATCGTGCTGGGCGCCCGGCTGGCCGAGCGGCTCTCGACCTATGTGGGCGACGTCGTCACCCTGATCTCCGGCGGCGACCTCACTCGGATCAATCGGGCGCTCGGCCGACCGACCCCCCGATACTGGTCGTTCGAGGTGACCGGCACCTTCAACACCGGGATGTTCCAGTACGACGACGGCTTCGCGGTGATGCGCTTCGATGCGGCCCGCCGCTTCGCCGGGATGGGAGATGCCGTCTCGGGCATCCAGGTGCGGGTCCGCGATCCCTGGCAGGCCGCCGCGGTCGCCGCCCGGATCGGCGAGCGACTCGGGTACCCCTACCGGACCGTGACCTGGCAGGATCAGAACCAGAGCCTCTTCGGCGCCCTCAAGCTCGAGAAGCTCGGGATGGGGCTGATCATCACCTTCATCACCATCGTGGCGGCGTTCAACATCATCGGCACGCTGACCATGATCGTCGGCGAGAAGACCAGGGAGATCGGCATCCTGCTGGCAATGGGGCTCACCCGTCAGTCGATCGGGCGTGTCTTCCTCGCGCAGGGCGCCACGATCGGCCTGGTGGGCACCAGCATCGGCCTGGGGCTCGGCATCCTGGTCTCCTTCCTGCTCGACAGCTCGCAGCTGATCCGGATCGACCCGTCGATCTATTTCATCGACCACCTGCCGGTCCAGGTCGAAGTGCTCGACGTGCTGGTGGTGATCGCGGTCAGCCTCTCGATCGCGCTGCTCGCCACCACGCCGGCGTCGCGCTGGGCGGCGCGTCTCCAGCCCGTCGAGGCGATCCGGTCCGAATGAGCGACGTGCTGGTGGCCTCGAGCGTCGTCAAGTCCTACCAGGGCGGGGACGGCTCCACCGTCGACGTGCTCCGGGGCCTCGACCTGACGGTCGAATCCGGCGAGTTCGTGGCGATCGTCGGCGCGAGCGGATCCGGGAAGAGCACGCTGCTCCACCTGCTCGGCGCGCTGGACGTCCCGTCCTCCGGGGAGATCGCCCTCGAAGGCCAGTCCTATGGTCACCTCGACCCCGCCGCGCTGGCGCCGCTCCGGAACCGCCGGATCGGATTCGTCTTTCAGTTCCACCATCTGCTCCGCGACTTCTCGGCCCGCGAGAACGTGATGATGCCCCAGCTCATCGGCGGGGAGAGCGAAGCCGCGGCCGCCGCGCGTGCCGACGAGCTGCTGGCGGCTTTCGGTCTCGCGAATCGCGCGAGTCACCTGCCCGCCCAGCTCTCGGGCGGGGAGCAGCAGCGGGTGGCCGTTGCCCGGGCGCTGGCCCGTGCCCCGGCCCTCGTGCTCGCCGACGAGCCCAGTGGCAACCTCGACCCCGAGAACGCGGAGATCCTCCACGGGGTGCTGAGCGAGGTCCGCTCCCGCTACGGGACGGCGCTCGTGGTGGCCACCCACAACCGAGCCCTGGCGGAGCGTGCCGACCGAATCCTGCGACTCGCGGCTGGCGTTCTGGTTGCAGAGGGGTACGGCGAGGAGGCGGTCCCGACGTGAGCGAGAAGCAGCTCTGCACCCAATGCGGGGAGCGGGAGGGCGTGGTCACCCTGAATCGGATCGAGGGTGGCACCGTCCGGACCGACCATCTCTGCGCCAAGTGCGCCGCCGAGAAGGGGATCCAGACCGCCGACGCGGTCGCGGATACCCCCCTCGGCGGGCTGCTCGCCGCCCTCGGGACCGATCTGACCCCGCCCCCCGCATCGGGCACCGGGGAGACCATGGCCTGCCCGGGCTGCGGGGCGACGCTGACGGATTTTCGGGAGTCGGGCCACCTGGGCTGCGATCTTTGCTACACCACGTTCGCCGAGCCGCTCGAGGAGCTCCTGCGACGGCTCCACGGCTCCGCGCATCACGTGGGTACGCCCTACTCGCCCCCGGAGGTGCCCGACCGGTCGATCGAAGAGACAACCGACTCGCTCAGGGAGCGCCTCAAGCAGGCCGTCGACCGGGAGGCATTCGAATTGGCGGCCGAGCTGCGGGACCGGCTGCGGGAGCGCGAATGATCGATCTGTCGCTGCTGCCTGACGGCGGGCTCCGCTGGCTGGAGGCGAGCGGGCCCGGAAGCCACCTGGTCCTGTCGACCCGGATCCGGCTGGCGCGGAACCTGGCCCGGCAGCCGTTCGAGCGCCGAATGAGCGCTGGCGAGCGCCTCCGAGTGCTCGCCAAGGTGCAGGCCGCGGTGGCCAGTAGTGACGTGCTCCGTGACGCCATGGCGCTTCGGCTCGACACCCTGGACCAGGTCGACCGGAGGCTGCTCCTGGAACGGCATTTGATCAGCCGGGAGCTGGCCAGGCTGGAGCGGTCGGAGTCGGAGCCGCAGGGCGGGGCACTACTCCTGCACGGCGGCACGTCGGTGATGGTCAACGAGGAGGATCATCTCCGGCTCCAGAGCCTCGAATCCGGGGTCGATCTGGAGCGTGCCTGGCAGCAGGTTAAAGTCGTGGACACTGAACTGGGGCAACGACTTGCGTTCGCATTTCACCCCCAGTTCGGTTACCTTACCTCGTGCCCGACCAACGTCGGAACCGGGCTCAGGGCGTCGGTGTTGATCCACTTGCCAGGCCTGGTCCTGACGAAGGAAATCAACAAAGCGCTGCACGGTCTGACGAAGGTCGGCTTGACGTATCGGGGTTTGTACGGGGAGGGCAGCGAGGTCGTCGGTAACTTCTTCCAGCTGTCGAACCAGACGACCCTCGGGAAGTCCGAAGAAGAGCTGCTGGAGGATTTGGGCCGGATCATCCGGCACGTGATGACGATGGAGGAGCGCGCTCGTCAGGTGCTGTTGCGAGACGCGACCACGGTGCTCGAAGACAAGGTCTGGCGGGCGTTCGGCCTGCTCAAGTACGCCAGATCGTTGGGCTTCGAGGAGGCGATGAACCTGTTGAGCGGTGTTCGGCTCGGGGCCAGCCTCGGGTTGATCAAGAACGTTTCCATGTACACGCTCAACAAGCTCCTCGTCTTCACCCAGCCGGCACACCTCTGTGCCATGGCGGGTGAGGAGCTGCCGGAAGACGCGGTCGTCATCCGGCGCGCAGACTACGTTCGTCGTACGCTGGACGAGGAAGTGTCCAGAGGGCGGCGGGCTGAAGGGGGCTCCGCGTGAGCCAGGCCAGGGACCAATGAACGGTTACAACTTCACCGATCGGGTGCGGAAGGTCCTCCAGATGGCGCGCGAGGAAGCGGCCCGTCTGCACCACGAATACGTCGGCACAGAGCACATCCTGCTCGGCCTGATTCGCGAGGGCGAGGGGGTGGCGGCCGCCGTGCTGACCAACCTCAACGTCGACCTCGAGGAAGTCCAGCAGAAGATCGAAGAGACGGTCAAGAAGGGCAAAGCCGCCGCGCAGCCCGGACCGGACCTGCCCTATACCTCGCGGGCCAAGAAGGTGCTCGAGCTCGCGATGACCGAAGCCCGCGAGCTCAACCACTCCTACGTCGGCACCGAGCACTTGCTGCTCGGCCTGTTGCGCGAGGAGAAGGGCATCGCGGCCCAGGTGCTCTCCGATGCCGGCGTGAGCCTCGAGCAGTCGCGGGCCGAGACCCTCCGGCTCCTCGGCAGCGAGATGCCGAGCCAGGGCACGCCCGGCGCCACGCCGACGCCGCCACCGAGCTCGAGCCAGAAGTCCGAGAAGAAATCCAAGACGCCCGCGCTCGATCACTTCTGCCGCGACCTGACGCAGCTCGCGGCCGACGGCGCCCTCGATCCGACGATCGGGCGACACAAGGAGATCGAGCGGGTGATGGAGATTCTCGCCCGCCGGAAGAAGAACAACCCGGTGCTGATCGGCGAGCCGGGCGTGGGCAAGACCGCGATCGTCGAAGGCCTCGCGATCCTGATCGCCAACGGCCAGTGCCCGGACGTGCTGCACGACCATCGGGTGCTCTCGCTCGACATGGCGGCGGTGATCGCCGGCACCAAGTACCGGGGCCAGTTCGAAGAGCGGCTCAAGGCGGTGATGAACGAGATCGCCCAGAACCGGCACGTCATCCTCTTCATCGACGAGCTCCACACCCTGGTGGGAGCGGGCGCCGCCGAAGGCGCGATCGACGCCTCCAACATGCTCAAGCCCGCGCTGGCGCGAGGCGAGCTGCAGTGCGTCGGGGCCTCCACCCTGAACGAATACCGGAAGTACATCGAGAAAGACGGCGCGCTCGAGCGCCGTTTCCAGGCCGTGATCGTCGAGCCGCCCTCGGTCGAGGAGACGATCGAGATCCTGAAGGGGCTCCGCAAGAAGTACGAGGAGCACCATCGGGTGGTGATCCCCGACGAGAGCCTCGAGAACGCCGCCGTGCTGGCCGAGCGCTACATCACCGATCGGTTCCTGCCGGACAAGGCGATCGACGTGATCGACGAGGCGGGCGCCCGCGCCCGCCTCGCCACCCAGGCGCCGCCGCCCGAGCTCGCGGACTTGAAGAACGAGCTCGAGCAGGTCAACCGCGACAAGGAAGCCGCGGTCCGCGACCAGAACTTCGAGCGCGCCGCGTCGCTCCGCGACTCCGAGCGCGACCTCCAGAACCGGATCCGCCAGCGCCAGGAAGAGTGGGAGCGCGACCGGCAGAGCAAGCGGCCCGTGATCGACGAGGAAGCGATCGCCTTCATCGTCTCGCGGTGGACCGGCATTCCGCTCACCCGGCTCCAGGAGGCCGAGACCACCCGGCTGCTCCGGATGGAGGACGAGTTGCACGAGTCGGTGATCGGGCAGGAGGAGGCGATCACGGCGGTGTCGCGCGCCATCCGGCGCTCGCGCGCCGGCCTCAAAGATCCGCGCCGGCCGATCGGCTCCTTCATCTTCTCCGGCCCGACCGGCGTGGGCAAGACCGAGCTGGCCCGCGCGCTCGCCAAGTTTCTCTTCGCCGACGCGAGCGCGCTGATCCGGGTCGACATGTCGGAGTACATGGAGAAGTTCTCGGTGTCGCGGCTGATCGGCGCGCCGCCGGGATACGTCGGCTACGAGGATTCGGGCGCGCTCACCAAGTCGGTGCGGCGGAAGCCCTACTCGGTGGTGCTGCTCGACGAGATCGAGAAGGCCCATCCCGACGTCTTCAACATTCTCCTCCAGGTGCTCGACGAGGGCCACCTGACGGACAACTACGGCCGGGTGATCGACTTCAAGAACACCGTCGTGATCATGACCTCGAACGTCGGCGCGCGCGACATCACGGCGTCCAAGTCGCTCGGCTTCCAGCAGGGCGACCGCTCGAAGTCGTTCGAGAAGATCGCCGAGACGGTCAAGGAGGAAATCGGGCGGGTCTTCAATCCGGAGTTCCTCAAC
>JBFXAS010000238.1:0-1711 GCA_050184075.1 Gemmatimonadales bacterium | reverse complement strand
GACCACATCGTGCAGATCGTGAGCGTGCTCCTCAAGGAGCTCCAGCGGCGGATTGGCGACGACCATCTCCGGGTCACCCACGGGGCGACGGAGTTCCTCGCCACCAAGGGATACGACCAGAACTTCGGCGCCCGACCGCTCAAGCGGGCGATCCAGAAGTACGTCGAAGATCCCCTCAGCGAACGGCTCCTCGCGGGCGACCTGAACCGCGGCGACGAGATCGAGGTCGACGTGGCGCCCGAGGGCGATCGACTGGTCTTCCGGGCCCTCTCCAGCTCCCACGCCTGACCGGCCCAACTCGGTCGGTCAGTCTCCGGAGAGCCAGAGGGCGAGCATGACGCGCAGGATGCACGGCATTGCACGAAGCTGCTGGCTGGCGCTCGTCGCCAGCCTCGGCGTCGCCATCCGGGGCGAGGCCCAGCAGCCGGAGGCCCCGCCCCCGGTGATCTTCGACAGCATCGCGGTCGAGGGGAACTCCCGGCTCCGGGTCGAGGACATCGTCTCGTTCTCGGGGCTGCAGCTCTTCCAGCCGACCAACTACCGCGCCATCCAGCGCGCGATCACCAACCTCTACAACAGCGGCCAGTTCGACGACGTCCGGATCGAGCAGCGCGGCGACGACACCAACGTGATCGCGGCGATCATCGTCAAGGAGCGTCCGGTCCTGATACGCTGGGAGGTGGCCGGCGCCGGGAAGATCGAGGAGTCGGCCGTCCGCAGGAAGGTGGCCGTGCTCGAGGGCCGCCCGATCGATCGGGTGGCCGTGGCCGCATCCGCCGCCGCGATCGACTCACTCTACAAGAAGCGCGGCTTCTATGCCGCCAAGATCAACGTCGTCGAGACCAGGGCCGACAGCGGCAACACCGCCCGGATCACCTTCGACGTCGAGGAAGGCAACCGGGTCGCGATCAGCCAGGTGATCATCGAAGGCAACGAGCGCTTCCCCGACGGCGAGGTGGTCGGCGGCATGAGCTCGAAGCCCGAGGGGTTCTGGTGGTTCCGTCGGGGCGAGTACAGCGAGGAGCGGCTCGACGACGACATCAGGAACAAGATCCCCCAATGGTACGCCGACCGGGGATACGTCGATCTCCGCGTCCTCAGCGACACCCTGATTGCCGACAGCGTGCCCGGGAAAGCGATCCTCAAGATCCGGGTGGACGAAGGCGATCCCTATCGCGTCGGCAACTTCGAGATCTTCGGCAATCGCCGCTACTCGGCCGACGAGTTGAGCCTCTTCTTCCCGTTCGGCACGGGGATCGTGGCCGGGACCGGCGAGGACGTCGGCGTACCCTTCAGCCGGGCCGACTGGCAGGCCGCGACCGACCGGGTGGTGAACCTCTACCAGAACAGCGGGTACATCGTGTCCCGGGTCGAGCCGGAGGAGATCCGCCGCACCGGGGCCGACGGGAAGCCGATCGTCGACCTCCGCTGGCGGATCTTCGAGGGCCAACCGGCCACGATCAGCCGGATCATCGTCCTGGGCAACGACGTCACCCACGAGCGGGTGATTCGCGAGCAGATCGTCCTGTTGCCGGGGATGACGTTCAATCGCGACCTGCTGATTCGCTCGTACCAGAACGTCTCGAACCTCAACTTCTTCGAGCAGCCGCTCCCGCCGCCCGACGTGCGGCAGGCGGAGAACGGCGTCGACGTCGACCTGATCTTCCGGGTCACCGAGCGGAACACCGGCAACGTCAACTTCGGCGCCTCG
>JBFXAS010000237.1:0-8740 GCA_050184075.1 Gemmatimonadales bacterium | reverse complement strand
GGCCGCGGCGCCGGCTCCGGCTCCCAAGGCGAAGCGCGGCAAGAAGGTCGTCGAGTCCGAAGCGTTGCGCACGTCCTGGCCACCTTCAACAACACGATCGTCACGATCACGGACCTCCGTGGCAACGCGATCGCGTGGGGCACCGCCGGCAAGGCGGGCTTCAAGGGCTCGAAGAAGTCGACCCCGTTCGCCGCGACCGTCGCGGCCGAGGGCGTCGGGCGCGACGCGTACAACGCCGGGGTTCGCCGGATTCATGTGCTGGTGCAGGGCTCGGGGAGCGGTCGGGAGTCCGCGATCCAGGCGCTTGCCTCGGCCGGGCTCCGGGTCACCTCGATCAAGGACGTCACTCCGATTCCCCACAACGGGTGCCGGCCGCCCAAGAAGCGGCGGGTCTGATCCATGGCTCGGTATACCGGACCGGCGTGCCGCCTCTGTCGGCGCGAGGGGATGAAGCTCTTCTTGAAGGGCACGCGGTGCTTCACCGAGAAGTGCGCGGTCGAGCGGCGCGGCTACGCGCCCGGCCAGCACGGGATGTCGGGCGGCCGCGGCCGCAACAAGATGTCCGAGTACGCCCGGCAGCTCAGGGAGAAGCAGAAGGTCAAGCGGATCTACGGCCTCAACGAGCGCCAGTTCCGCAACACGTTCGAGCAGGCCAACAAGATGCCGGGCGTCACCGGCACCAACCTGCTCGTCAAGCTCGAGTCCCGGCTCGACAACCTCGTCTATCGGATGGGCTTCGCGACCAGCCGCCGGGGCTCCCGGCAGATGATCCGCCACGGCCACATCGAGATCGACGGGCGTCGCGTCAACGTGCCCTCGGTGCAGGTCAAGCCGGGCCAGGAGATTCGGGTCACCGCCAGCAGTCGGGAGCTGGTGCCGGTCAGGGTGGCGCAGGAGCTGGCCAACCGCGGCGCCCCGCTGACCTGGCTCAGCGTCGACAATCAGAAGCTCGTCGGCCGGATGACGATGGTGCCCACGCGCGAGGCGATTCCGACCACCGCGCAGGAGCAACTGGTCGTCGAGCTCTACTCGAAGTGAGTTGGGGAGTATCATGGCGATCGATCTGACTGGCTTGGTCCGGCCGCACCTGGTCGAGACGACCAAGCGGGACGACAACCCGAACGTCGCTGAGTTCCGGCTCCAGCCGCTGGAGCGGGGCTTCGGCTATACGTTGGGCAACGCCCTCCGCCGAATGCTGCTGTCGTCGCTCCGCGGCTCGGCCGTGTGGGCCTTCCGGATGGACGGCGTGGTCCACGAGCACCAGACCGTGCAGGGCGTGCTCGAGGACGTGCACCAGATCATCCAGCGCCTGAAGGCGCTCACCCTGGTGCTCGATCACGACACCGACGAGGCGATCCTCCGGATCCGCCACGAGGGCAAGGGTCCCGTCTTCGCGCGGCACATCCAGCCCAACGCCAACGTCGAGGTGGTGAACCCCGACCATCTGCTCTTCACGGTGCAGGACGATCGGGACGTGAACTGCGATCTCTACATCAACAAGGGTCGCGGCTACGTCGAGGCCGAGATGCAGCCGATCGATCGGTCCCTCCCGGTCGACGTGGTCCGGATCGACGCGATCTACAATCCGGTCCGCCGCGCCAACTTCACCGTCAGCGAGACCCGTGTCGGTCAGCGTACCGACTACGACCGGCTCGCGGTGATGGTGGAGACCAACGGCACCATCTCGCCCGAAGACGCGATCGCCTACGCGGCCGCGCTCGC
The DNA here is from genome assembly GCA_050184075.1 of Gemmatimonadales bacterium. Taxonomy (GTDB): domain Bacteria; phylum Gemmatimonadota; class Gemmatimonadetes; order Gemmatimonadales; family GWC2-71-9; genus SHZU01. The sequence goes on along the minus strand of JBFXAS010000237.1, from coordinate 7,018 downwards.
GCAGGAGCACTTCCGCTACTTCGTCGACTTCGGCGAGGTGCCGACCGCCCGCGAAGTGGAGCCGGAGACCGCCAGTGTGGTCGGCGGCCTCGGGCTCCGGTTGAGCCGGCTGATCGACGACCTGGGCCTCACCGTGCGAACGCTCAACTCGCTCAAGAACTCGAACATCCGGACCCTCCGCGATCTGGTCGAGTACAGCGAGAAGGAGCTGCTCGACGTCAAGAACGTCGGGGAGAAGGCGGTCGCCGAGATCGGTGAGCTGCTCGACCAGGAAGGGCTGCGGTTCGGGATGCAGTTCGAAGAGATCGAGGGCGAGCTCCGGGTGGTGAAGGCCGGCGGAGCGGGTGGAAACGGGTCGGAGGACCTGGGCTGATGCGACACCGAAGCAAGGGACGCCAGCTCTCCCGCACCGCCGAGCACCGCAAGGCGCTGCTCCGGAACATGGCCACCAGCCTGTTCCAGCACGAGCGGATCGTCACCACGACGGCCAAGGCCAAGGAGCTGCGGCCCTTCGCGGAGCGGTTGATCACCCTGGCCCGCCGCGGCGACCTCCACGCCCGCCGCCTGGCGGAGCGAAAAATCCAGGATCGGCAGGTGCTGGCTCGGCTCTTTTCCGTGATCGGTCCCCGGTTCGCGTCGCGGCCGGGCGGGTACACCCGAATCCTCAAGCTCGGTCATCGCGTCGGCGACGGCGCCGAGACCGCTCGAATCGAGCTCCTCGCCGAGTGATTGGAGCAACCCGCGGTGGCTGGAATGAAGAAGGGGACCCGAAGGTCCCCTTTTTTTCGATCAACCGCCCGGCGTCGTCAGGCTGCTTTGACTACCTTGCCATCCCGGATGCAACGGGTGCAGACCTTGACCCGCTTCGGGGCACCCTCGACCATCACGCGGACGGTCTGGAGGTTGGGCAGCCAGCGCCGCCGCCGCCGGTTGTTGGCGTGGCTGACGTGATTCCCGGTGGCCGGGCCCTTTCCGCAAAGCGAGCAAACGCGAGCCATGAGGTCCATTCTCCAAGGATCCAGAGGTTCGCCGGGCCGAAACGGGAGGCCCGGGGAGCCAGCAAATATATGGTGCTACGTGATTTCGATCAACCGGTCCGGTAGCTCGTGCCCAGAGCGCTGATCACCGGGGTCACGGGCCAGGACGGCTCCTACCTGGCCGAGCACCTGCTCGGCAAAGGCTACGAGGTGCTGGGGGTCGTCCGCCGCACCAGCCACCACAGCTACGAGCGGATCGACCATCTGCTCGACCGGGTCGAGATCGTCACGGCCGACCTGCTCGACCAGCACTCGCTCACCCAGGTGATCGGGAAGCACCAGCCGGACGAAGTCTACAACCTCGCGGCTCAGTCGTTCGTTCCGACCTCGTTCACCCAGCCCGTGCTCACCGGCGAGTTCACGGCCCTCGGTGTGACCCGGATCCTCGAGGCGATCCGGCTGGCCCACCCCAGGGCCAAGTTCTATCAGGCCAGCTCGTCCGAGATGTTCGGGAAGGTGGTCGAGACCCCGCAGAGCGAGCGGACCTCGTTCCATCCGCGCTCGCCTTACGGGGTGGCCAAAGTCTACGGCCACTGGATCACGGTGAACTATCGCGAGTCGTACGGCCTCTACGCCGTGAGCGGGATCCTCTTCAACCACGAGTCCCCCCGCCGGGGGATCGAGTTCGTGACCCGCAAGGTCTCGGACGCCGTGGCCCGCATCAAACTCGGCCTGGCGCGGGAGCTCAAGCTCGGCAACCTCGACGCTCGCCGTGACTGGGGCTTTGCCGGAGATTACGTTGACGCCATGTGGCGCATGCTCCAGCAACCGGAGCCCGACGACTACGTGATCGGCACCGGCGAGACCCACAGCGTGCGCGAGCTGGTGGAGATCGCCTTCGCGCACGTGGGGCTCGACTATCGGGAGTACGTCAAGACGGACCCGAGCTTCCTCCGACCGGCGGAGGTCGATCTCCTGGTGGCGGATCCAAGCAAGGCGAGGCGGCTTCTCGGCTGGGAGCCGACCGTCGACTTCGCCAGTCTGGTGCGGATGATGGTCGACGCGGACCTCGAGCGGTTGGCGGCTCGGCGATGAGAGTCCTGGTGACCGGCGCGGACGGTTTCGTGGGTCGGTGGCTCGTCGCCGACCTGGTGGAGCACGGGCATCACGTGACCGGCGGGATCCGGGTGGGCGGGGGCCCCCCGCGGGACCTGCCCAAAGCGATCTGCAACCGGGTCGACTGGACCGAGTTCGATCTCCTCTCGTCGGAATCGGTCGAGCGGATCGCGAAGACCAAGGGGCTCCAGGCGGTGGTCCATCTGGCGGCGGTCGCCTCGGGTGTCGACGCGCGTCAGGACCCGGGGTACGCCTGGGCCGTGAACGCGGCCGGCACGGTGCGCCTCCTCGAGGACCTGGCCCGGGCCCACCCGGGTCCGACGGCGCCGAGGGTGGTGCTGGTCTCCACCGGCGAAGTGTACGGCTCCGGCCCGGACCGCCCACTCCGCGAGGACGATTCCACGGCGCCCGCCTCGCCCTACGCGGCGAGCAAGCTCGGGGCCGAGATCGGCGGGTTCGAGGTGGGCCGGCGAACCGGTCTTCCGGTGCTCGTGGCGCGGGCCTTTCCGCACACCGGCCCGGGGCAGAGCCAGAAGTACGTGCTCCCCGCGCTCGCGAGCCGGCTCCAGACGGCGCGGCGGATCGCGGCGCCGGTGATCAAGACCGGCAACCTCTCCCCCGTCCGGGACTATCTCGACGCGCGAGACGTGGCGTCGGCCTACCGGGCCCTGATCGAGCGTGGCACGGTGGGCGAGGTCTACAACGTCGCCTCGGGGACCGGGCGGCAGCTCGAAGCCGTGGTCCGCCAGATGGCGGAGATGCTCGAGCTCCGGGTGATCCTCGAGCCGGACCAGGCCCTGTTGCGACCCAACGACCTCCTTCACCTCGTGGGTGATGCGACCCGTCTTCGCCGGGACACCGGCTGGGCGCCGTCCATTCCCTTCGAACAGACCCTCAAAGATCTGCTCGATGCCCAAGCGGACTGACCTGCGCACGATCCTCCTCATCGGCTCCGGCCCGATCGTCATCGGGCAGGGGGCCGAGTTCGATTACTCGGGAACCCAGGCCGCGCGCGCGCTCAAGGAAGAGGGCTACCGCGTGGTGCTGGTGAACTCGAACCCGGCCACGATCATGACCGATCCGGAGGTGGCGGATCGGACCTACATCGAGCCGGTAACGCCGGAGTGGGTCGAGAAGATCATCGCCAAGGAGCGCCCCGACGCCCTGCTGCCGACCATGGGCGGCCAGACCGGCCTCAACGTCGCGATGGAGCTCTATCGGAGCGGCGTGCTCCAGAAGTACGGCGTCGAGCTGATCGGCGCCAACGAGCGGGCGATTCGCATCGCGGAGGATCGCGACGAGTTCGCCAAGGCGATGCGGCGGATCGGCCTCGCCACCCCGCCGGGGGTGACGGTGAGCTCCGTCGAGGAGGGCGTGGCGGCCGTCGAGCGGACGGGCTACCCGGCCATCCTCAGGCCGTCGTACACGCTCGGGGGCACGGGCGGGGGCATCGCCTACAACAAGGAAGAGTTCGAGACGATGCTGCGGCGGGGCCTCGAGGCGTCGCCCGTGGGATCGGTGCTGGTCGAGCGCAGCGTGATCGGGTGGAAGGAGTTCGAGCTCGAGGTGATGCGCGACGGCGCGGACAACGTGGTGATCGTCTGCTCGATCGAGAACCTCGACCCGATGGGGGTCCACACGGGCGACTCGATCACCGTGGCGCCCGCCATGACCCTCTCCGACCGCGAGTACCAGGCGATGCGGGACTCGGCCTGCAAGGTGATTCGCGAGGTCGGCGTGGCGGCGGGCGGCTGCAACATCCAGTTCGCCGTGCATCCCGAGACCGGCGAGCAGCTGGTGATCGAGATGAATCCCCGGGTCTCCCGGAGCTCGGCGCTCGCGTCGAAGGCCACCGGCTTCCCGATCGCCCGGATCGGCACCAAGGTGGCCGTGGGCTACCGCCTCGACGAGCTGCCCAACGACATCACCAAGACGACGCCCGCGAGCTTCGAGCCGGTGCTCGACTACGTGGTGGTGAAGATCCCGCGCTTCGCGTTCGAGAAGTTCCCGGCCGCCGATCCGACGCTCACCACGCAGATGAAGTCCGTCGGCGAGGTGATGGCCATCGGCCGCACCTTCAAGGAGGCGTTCCAGAAGGGATTCCGCGGGCTCGAGATCGGGCGCAGTGGCTGGGTGACCGGTGAGACGCCGGGCGACGACCGCCTGACGGACACCTCCACCGAGGCGATCCTGGCGGCGATCCGGACCCCGACGCCCGAGCGACTCTTCCAGATCCGCCGGCTGCTGGAGCGGGACGTGCCGATCGCGGAGCTGGCGGAGCGCTCGCTGATCGACCCCTGGTTCCTCGGGCAGATGGAGGAGCTGATTGCGGCCGAGCGGGCCTTCGCGGCCCAGTGGGACGAGCACGAGATCGACGAGACCCGCTCCCGGATGATCCGCCGGATGAAGCAGATGGGCTTCTCCGATCATCAGCTCGGCCAGCTGATCCAGCGCTCCGAAGACGAGGTCCGGGCCCTGCGGCACGAGCTCGGCGTCCGGCCGGCCTACAAGATCGTCGATACCTGCGCCGGCGAGTTCCCGTCGAAGACGCCGTACCTCTACTCCTCCTACGACGAGGAGAACGAGGCCGAGACGGTCGACGAGAAGACCGTCATCATCCTGGGGAGCGGGCCGAACCGGATCGGGCAGGGCGTCGAGTTCGACTACTGTTGCGTCCGGGCGGTGATGGCGCTTCGCGAGGCTGGCTACCGCACCGTGATGGTGAACTCGAATCCGGAGACCGTCTCGACCGACTTCGACATGTCGGACGCGCTCTACTTCGAGCCGCTCACGCTCGAAGATGTGCTCGAGATCGTCCACGTCGAGCAGCCGATCGGGGTGGTGGTCCAGCTCGGCGGGCAGACCCCGCTGCGGCTGGCTCGCGGACTCGAGGCCGCCGGGGTCGCCATTCTGGGCACCAGTCCCGACGCGATCGACGAGGCCGAAGACCGCGGGCGGTTCGAGGCGCTCGCGCGGCGGCTCAAGGTCGAGCAGCCGGACGCCGCGACCGCCCTCTCGGTCGAGGAGGCCGCGACGCACGCCGAGCGGATCGGCTACCCGGTGCTGATCCGGCCCTCCTACGTGCTGGGCGGGCGGGCGATGCACATCGTCCACGATCCGGATACCCTGCGCGAGCTCTTTGCCCAGGCGGTTCGGGTGGCCCCGGGGCATCCGGTGCTGATCGACAAGTTCCTCCAGGACGCCTTCGAGGTGGACGTCGACGCGATCGCCGACGGCGAGCGCTGCGTGATCGGCGGGGTGATGCAGCACATCGAGGAGGCCGGGATCCACTCGGGCGACTCGGCCTGCGTGATGCCGCCCTACCTGATCACCGAAGATCAGACCAACCAGATGAAGGAACACACCCGCCAGTTCGCCCTCGAGCTCGGGGTCCGGGGGCTGATGAACGTGCAGTACGCGGTCCACGGCGGGCGGGTCTACGTGCTCGAGGTCAATCCCCGGGCCTCGCGGACCATTCCCTACGTCTCCAAGACCACGGGCGTGGCGCTCGCGAGCCTCGCGGCCCGCGTCATGGTGGGCGAGTCGTTGGAGTCGCTCGGGCTCGAGGAGGACGTGGCCCATCCCTACGTCACGGTGAAGGAGGCGGTGTTCCCGTTCACCAAGCTGCAGGGCGTGGATCTGGTGCTGGGCCCCGAAATGCGCTCGACGGGCGAGGTGATGGGGATCGCCGACTCGCTCGGGATGGCGTTCGCGAAGGCACAGATCAGCGCCGACGGCGGCCTGCCGCTCGGCGGCGCGGTGTTCGTGACGGTCAACGATCACGACAAGCCGGCGGTGGTGCCGATCGCCCGGCGGTTCCACGAGATGGGCTTCCGGATCATCGCCACCGAGGGCACGTCGAGATACCTGCGGTCGCGCGGCGTGGCCGCGGACCGGGTGCTCAAGGTCCACGAGGGCCGGCCCAACGCGGTCGACCTGGTGGTGTCGGGCCAGGTGCAGCTGCTGGTCAACACGCCGCTGGGCAAGCTCACCAAGCGGGACGACTACATCCTGCGACGGGTCGCGCTCCAGCATCGGGTGCCGTACACCACGACGCTCTCCGCCGCCGCCGCCGCCTGCGACGCGGTCATCGCCCTGCGCAGCCGCACCGGCGAGGTGCGGCCGCTCCAGGAATGGCACCGACTGACCCGCGAGTTCATGGCGGAGGCCCGCGCGTGACCACGGCCCGCGACCCGGCCTTCGCGGCCACGGTCCGCGGGGCGGTGCGAGGGGAGGTGCGGGAGGCGGAGGCGCTGGCCCGCTACTCCACCTACCGGATCGGCGGACCAGCCACGGTCTTCCTCCCGGCCGACGCGGAGGACGTGGCGGCTGCCGTCCAGGCCGCGGATCGAAGCGGGGTCCCCTGGTTCATCCTCGGCCTCGGCTCCAACGTGCTCCTGCCGGACGAGGGTCTCGACGCGCTCGTGATCCGGGTGGGCAAGGGGCTCGATCGGGTCGACCAGCGGGAGGATCGCTGGCGGCTCGGAGCGGGGCTCCCGGCGCCGCTCGCCGCCCGCCGGACGGTGGCCGCGGGTTGGGCCGGCCTCCAGATGATGGTCGGCGTGCCTGGCACGGTGGGCGGCGGAGTGTTCATGAACGCGGGGTGTCACGGCGGCCAGTGGTCCGACGTAATCGAGGCGGTGGTCGCGGTCGATCGGACAGGCGCCCCGCGAGTCTTTCAGCGGAGCGAGATCCCGTTCACCTATCGGCGGAGCGGGCTCGAGGGCTGGATCGTGCTCGAGACCACAGTGCGGCTTCGCGAAGCTTCCCGCGAGGAGCTCGAGGCGGAGATGGGGCGGCTCTTCGAGTGGCGCCAGAAGGGCACGCCCTTCAACCAGCCCTGCTGCGGGAGCGTCTTCAAGAACCCGGGCGGCGAGCGGACCGCCGGCCAGCTGATCGAGGCGGCCGGCCTGAAGGGTGAGTCG
>JBFXAS010000236.1:0-8805 GCA_050184075.1 Gemmatimonadales bacterium | reverse complement strand
ACGCTTCGACGAGAACGTCGAGAGCTTCCAGAACCTGCAGGAGAATCTGCTGGAGCAGGGCGTCGACATCCGATCGATGCCGCTCGTGATCCAGTACAACACGCAGGACCTGCCGACCGACCTGGTCCTGACGCCCGTCGAGCTCGACGAGAGCCTCAACTTCCGCACCGTGCCGAGCGTGCCCGCCGATGCGCTGCACGGCACCGGCGTGTTCGAGACCTTGAAGGCGCTGTCCACCGTGGTGCTCCACCGACTGGCGGCCCGTCCACCGGCCTCGTGAGTGACCTCTTCGCCACCCTCGCCGCCGATCCGGCCACCGCCCAGGCGGCGATGGCCGGCCGGGCCGTGGCCGATCTGCCGCGCGCGCCCCATCTCCCGCTGGTCGTGGTCGGCGCGAAGGGGGCGGGCAAGAGCTGGTTGCTCCAAGCCGTGCGTGAGCGGGCCGAGGGTGGAGAGCGTCCCCGCCAGGCGGAATTGGTGTCGGTCGGCCGGCTGGTCGAGCTGGTGCAGACCAAGTCGAACCCGGAGGAGCTCCATCGGGTCAGGACCCGGCTCGCGGAGGTCGACCTCCTGCTGCTTGACGACCTCGACACGGCGGCCAAACACCTCCCGGCCCAGGCCCTGCTTCACGAAATCCTGGAGAACCGGCTCGTGGCCGGCCGATCGACGGTCGTCTCCATGAGCCAGGCGCCGGATCGGCTGCCCGCCCTCGATCCGAGGATCGCTCGACGACTGATGAGCGGCACGGTGGTGACGCTCGGACTGCCGGGAGCGGACACCCGCCTCGCGCTCCTCAGGGATCGGATCCGGAAGAGCGGCACCGACTTGGACGACGCGGTGCCGGCGGCGCTGGCTCAGCTCGAGCTGCGCTCGCTCCGTGAGTATCTCGGCGCGCTCAACCGAATTCTCGCCTTTCAGCAGGCTTCGGCGGAGCCGATCGGCGCGGACGACGCGCTGATCCTGATCGGAGCCTCGGTCCCGGCGACCGCCGGGGCGACGGCGAGTGCCGCTCCGGGCGGAGCCACCGGTGCGGCTTGCCGAGTGGCCGAAGCACCCGCGGAGCCCGTGATCGGCGTGGGCGATGAGCGGCCGGAGAGCGAGTTCGACGACTTCCTCTCGGAAGTCGTCGCCAACGTCTCCCAGCAGTTCGACGACTGGAAGGGAAGGGTCAACGAGGCGATCGCGCACTGGCGCTCGCGAGGGGTTCGGACCCGGCGGCTCGAGGCGCTGCTGCAGGAGGAGCTGGCCGGCGACCCGGAGCCGGCGATCGCCGATTTCGGCCGTGACGCGGCGGAGGTCGAGCGGCTCGCCCGGGAGGCGAGCCTGCTCGCGCCGGACCTGGCCGGCGCCGAGGTGCTCAAGGACCCGGATCAGCTCGCCGCAGCGCGGGCCCTGGTGGAGGAGGCCCGCGCCCGCCGGGCGCCGCTCCAGGCCCCGCTCGGCCACCTCACCCTCGAGGCCTTGGGGGCAGGCAGCTCGAATCGGAGCGCGCTCCAGGCGGCCCGGGCCGTGCTCACCGAGCCCGGCGCGCGCTACAACCCGCTCGTGCTGGTCGGGCCGAGCGGCGTGGGGAAGACGCATCTGCTGCACGCGATCGGGAACGAGCTCGCAAGCCGGGGACAGTCTCCGGTCGCCTGCGTGAGCGGCCACAGCTGGCTCGGCGAAGTGGCGGCGCTTCGGGGCGCCGACGAGGCGGCCATCTGGCGCTCGCGCTACCAGTGGTTGGCCGCGCTGCTGATCGACGACCTCCACGTCCTCGCCGGCGAGACCCGAGCCCAGGAGGAGCTGCTCCAGATCTTCAGCGCGCTGGTGGACGGGGGGCGGCCGGTCATTTTCGCGAGCCCGAGACGGCTGAGCGATCTGGCCGGCTTCGACCCGAGGCTGCTGAGCCGGCTCGAAGCCGGGCTCACGGCCGAGATCCACCCACCCGATCGCGAGGTCCGGTTGGCGGTGGTCAAGGGGCTCATGGCGGGGACCCCCGCCGCGGCCGATGCCGCGCTGATCGACGCGCTCGCCGGTCGCAACGCCGAGTCGATCCGCTCGGTGCAGGGGGCGGTGCAGCGGGTCTTCGGCGAGGCCGAAGGCCAGGGCGTCGTGCCCTCGGCGGCGCTCGCCCGCGAGGTGCTCGACGCGGCCGGGCGGGTCAGCCGGCCGGCCCGGCCGCCCGGCGGCCGGCCGAGCGGGATCCTCTCGCCGGGGTTGGGGGTCGCGCGGAGCCGCGAGAAGATGATCGTGGAATGGCCCCGGCCGGCCCAGCGCCTCCTCGGGGAGCTGCGCTGATGGCGATCAAGGGAAGCCTCAAGGAGGCGAGCCTCCCCGACGTGATCCAGTTGCTCTTCTTCGGGCGGCGGACGGGGTGCCTTGCGCTCACGGATCGGCAGCGGTTCGGCTCGATCTTCTTCGGCGAGGGGTGGATCACCTACGCCACCATCGTCAATCGGCGCGACCGGATCGGCGACGTGCTGCTCCGCGCCGGCCTGATCACCCGCGAGCACCTGGAGCAGGCGCTGGCGATGCAGCAGGTCTCCCGCGGGCGACGGCTCGGCGAGATCCTGGTCAGTCTGGGAGCGCTCTCACGGGAGGAGCTTCGGCGCCGACTCCGGGTCCAGATCGAGGAGGCGGTCTATCACCTGTTCACCTGGACCACTGGCACCTTCACCTTCGAGGCCGGAGTCAAGCCCGAGTGGGAAAGTGACCTCGAGCGAATCAACCCCGAAAACCTGCTCCTCGAGGGCGCCCGGCGGATCGACGAGTGGAGCCTGATCGAGAAGAAGATCCCGAGCTTCGACCTGGTCTTCGCGGTCGATCAACAGGCCGCGGCCCTGGAGGGATTGAGCTACACCGAGGCCCAGCGCCGGATCCTCCCGTTGCTCGATGGCGTCCGCGACGTCCGGGAGGTGGTCGACCGCTCGGGACTGAGCGATTTCGAGGCCGCGCAGGCCCTCTTCGGGCTGGTCACCGCGGGCCTGGCCCAACGGGTGGGGGCGTCCTCGCGGGCCGCGCCCGCGCGGCTGCTCGACGCCCAGATCGACGAGCACCGAAACCTGGGGATCGCCTTCCTCCGGACCGAGATGCTCGAGGAAGCCGCCCGGGAGTTCCGGCGGGTGATGGAGCTGCGGCCCTCCGAGGGCTCGGCGCCGTTCTATCTGGGACTGATCGCCGCGCGCGAGGACCGCTGGGGCGACGCGGTCGATCTCTTCCGGCAGGCCCTCGATCGGAGCGGCCCGCGAGGCAGCGTGGTCCACAACCTCGCGGCGGCGCTCGACGAGATCGGGCGGCTCGACCAGGCGGAGTCGATGGGCGCCGAGGCGGCGAGCCGCCTGGGGGACGACCCGCTGGTGCTCACCAGTTGGGGCCTCACGGCGCTCCGCCGCGACGAGCCGCAGGTGGCCTGGGCGCGGTTGGAGCGCGCGCGCGAGCTGGCCGGCGAGCGGGCGCCCGCGCTTTGGTTCTGGGCGGCCGGCCTGACCCTGGCAGCGCTCGACCGGCTCGATCCCGCCCTGACGGTCGCCAGGGAAGGGGTCGAGCGCTTCCCGCAGGACGACGTGCTCCGCAACAACTGCGCGGTCCTGCTCGAAGCCACGGGCGACTTCGCCGAGGCGGAGCGGATGCTGCGCGAGGCGATCGACGATGGCGCGACCGCGCCCCACCCCTACAAGAACCTCGGCGACCTGCTCTACCGATCCGGCCGCTACGACGACGCGGCGACGGCGTACGATCGGGCCGCGTCGATCGACCCCGAGCTCGGCGACGATCTCTTCTTCAAGCTCGGCAATCTCGCCTTCCGTCGCCGCGACGCCGATCGCGCGCGGGAGTGCTGGGAGCGCACCCTGAGCCTGAACCCCGGGCACCAGCTCGCCCGGGCCAACCTCGAGCTCCTGCCGGTGTCCACGTGACGCTGCTCGCCGATCCGGCCTTCCCGCGCGTGGCCCGCCACCTCGAGCGCATGGGCGTGGGCGCGCTCGCTCTGTTCCGGGAGCCCTGCATCGAGCGCCGGCTCACCGCTCGGCTGCGCGCGCGGGGCAAGGCCGACCTGGCCCAGTACGCCACCCTCCTCGACGCCGACGAGCAGGAGCGGCTTCGGCTGGTGAGCTCGCTGGCGATCGGCGTCACCAGCTTCTACCGGAACCCCACCACCTGGCGCCGGCTGGGCGAGGAGCTCGATCGGGCCGGACCGCTCCGCGGCTTCCGCGCCTGGAGCGCCGGCTGCGCCACCGGGGAGGAGGCGTACACGATCGCGATGCTGCTCGCCGGAACTGGCCGAGCCCGCCGCGCCGATCCGTCCGAATGGACGATCGAGGCCACCGACCTCGACGAGCGGAGTCTCGCGATCGCGGCACAGGGGCGCTACCCGGCCCTGGTCCTGCGGGACATCGAGCCGATGGGCCTCCCCCGCGGCGCGGTGCGCGACGGCGGCTTCGAGATCGAGCCCGCGCTCCGCGAGCGGATCCGCTTCGTCCAGGACGACCTCACCGCCTCCCGGGCGCGGGGGCCGTACGATCTGGTGGTCTGTCGCAATGTGCTGATCTACTTCGGCGAGGCGGGGCAGGCGAAGGCCCTCGAGGCGCTGATCGGCGCCGTGGCGCCGGGCGGGCTGCTGCTGCTCGGCCGGACCGAGCTGGCCGCCGCCGAGCTGCCGGCGGAGATCGTCGCCGTCGATCTCCGGCAGCGACTCTTCCGGAGGTGCGCGTGACGGCCCCGAGAGTGTTGGTCCGGGTGAGCGACCTGGTGGTCGCGGACGCGCCCGCGCGCCTCGCGGCGGTGGCGCTCGGCAGTTGCGTCGCGATCGTGCTCCACGAGCCGACGGCCCGGATCGGCGGCATGGCGCACGTGCTGCTGCCCTCACAGGCGATGAGTCGGGATCGGGGCCACCCGGGTCGATTCGCGCAGACGGCGGTGCCGACCCTGGTCGAGCGGATGATCGCCCGTGGCGCCAGGGCGCCGGCGATCACCGCCCGGCTGGTGGGGGGCGCGAGCATGTTCACCAACCTGACCCCGCCCGGCACCATCCAGATGGGTGATCGCAACGTGGTCGCCGCGCGCGAAGCCCTCCACCGGCACGGGATCCGACTGGTCGCCGAAGCCGTCGGGGCGGACTTCGGGCGGACCGCGGAGCTCGACGTCGAGACGGGCCGCCTCGCGATCACCTCCTACCTCCGCGGGACCCAGTATCTGTGAGCGACGGCGCCGGACCCTCCCCGCTGGACGCGCTCCGGGGGGAGCTCGCCGCCATCGAGCAGTCGCTCGATCGGACGACCGAGCCCGCCGAGCGCGAAGCGGTCAAGCAGCGGATCATCGCGCTCTTCAAGAAGAACGACGCGCTGCTCACCGAGCTGACCGAGATCAAGGAGCGGATCCGCGGGCTGGTCGAGCGCTACAAGCGAGAGGCGCCGGGAGCCTCGGCCCCCGAGCCGGAGGCGGGGCCCCGGGGACGGGTCCGGGCCGACCACCTCGGGGCGTCGACCTACGTGGACAAGGGGTGGAGTCTGATCGCGCTCGGGGATCATGCCGGCGCCGCCCAGGCGCTCACCCGGGCCCTGGAGCTCGCCCCCGACGACGTGCAGGCCAAGTCGCTGCTCGGCTGGGCCGAGATGCTCGCGGCCAACTACGATCGGGCCCTGGCCATCTTCTCCGAGGTCCTCGCCGCCGAGCCGACCAACGCGCTGGCCCGCGTCAACGTCGGCTTCATCTGCCTCCGCAAACGGATCTTCGGCGAGGCGATCGAGCACCTCTCCCGGGTGATCCGACTCGACAACGACCGCAAGGCCACCCTGTACGCCCACTACTACCTCGGCCTCGTCTATCTTGAGCGGGAGATGTACCTGGACGCCCGGACCTTTCTGGAGAAGGCCATCCTGTTGGGACCGAACTTGATCGAAGCGTACTACGATCTCGGCCGGGCGGAATGGTACGCGGGAGAGCGCGAGGCAGCGAGGCGGACGTGGACGAAGGGAGCGGGCGCGAACAAGTTCGCGCCGTGGGCCAAACGGTGTCAGGAGCTGCTGGACAAGGTCGAGCGTGGCGAATCGGTGCCGCGCTCGCCCTCGCCGGTCTGATCGCGGCCGCGCCGCTTCCGGCGCAGGGCCGGCGGGAGATGGTCACCGTCGGCGAGGTGACCGCCGTGGCCGACCCCGCCGATCTCGATCTCGCCGTCGCCTTGGCCGAGCGCGCCGACCAAGCCTCCACTTGGTACGGGCTCGGCCGCCGGGCCGCGGGGCCGCTCGCGATCGTGGTGGTCCGCGGGCAGCGGGGCTTCGACGCCATCGCCCGCGGTCGGCTGCCGTCGTGGGGCGCCGGGCTGGCGGTGCCCCGCGCCCGGGTCATCGCGATCCGCGCCGACGCCGGCGATCCCTTTCAAATCCTCAGACACGAGCTCGCCCACGTGGTGCTCCACGGGGCGGTGCGGGGGCGGGTGCCGCTCTGGTTCGACGAGGGCTACGCCGCCGTGGCGGCCGGGGAGTTCGGCCGGTTGGCGGCGCTGGAGCTGAGCCTGGGCGTCGCGTTAGGCAAGGTCCCCGGCTTCACCGCGCTGAACGCGCAGCTCCGGGCATCGAGCGCCGAAGCCAGCACCGCCTACGGGCTGGCGGCCACGGCCGTGCTGTACGTGGCCCGACGGCACCCGACGGGAAGCGCCGAGCCGTTCCTCGAGCGCTTGGCCGCGGGGGTGCCGTTCGACTCCGCCCTGGTGCTCAGCACCGGGCTCACCGTCGATCGACTCGAGGAGGCCTGGCAGCTCGACGTGAAGCGCCGCCATGGGATCGGGCTCTGGTTCCTGGGCACCGGGATCTGGATCGCGTTAGGGGGGCTGGTGGTGGTCGCGACCTGGCTTCGGCGGCGGCGCGACGCCCCGCGGCGCGCGGCGCTCGACCAGGGCTGGGTGGTCGAGCTGCCGGTGGAGGCAGTCGGTGTGCAGGATGGAACATCCGAGCCCGAGCCGCTTGACCGTTCAACCTGAGAGGCGTATCCTCAAAGCCTTATGGCGCAACCGGATGCGCAGCTCGGGCGGCGACGGAGTCTGTTCGGCCGCCGGAACCTCGTTGTCCTGGCTGCCGCCGGGGCTTGTCTGGTAGCCGGCTATCTGGTGCTGGCCTCTGGCAACGCGAGCCTCGCCGCGGTGTTGCTGGTGATTGGCTATTGTGTGTTGTTCCCGCTGGCGATCGCGCTCTAGGCGGATGGCGGTGGCCGGTGCATGACCGGCTTTGCAACACGTCTCCCGGTCCAGAGGGCGGCAGGAATCCGGGTGGAGGCCGAGCGATCTGCCAGCGGGCGAATAGCTCAGCGGTTCAGAGCGCCTGCCTTACACGCAGGATGTCGGGGGTTCGAATCCCTCTTCGCCCATAGCCGGGGTGCTCGTCCGGCACCCCAATCGCCGCCCTTCCGACGGGCGACTCTCGTGTGGAGGTGGTCCACGATGCGTTTGAGCGTTACCCCTCTCTTGATCGGCCTCACGGCGTTCGCGGCGGTTCCCGCCGCGGCGCAGCTGCGCGCGTCGCGACCCACTCGGCCGACCCAGAACAACCCCCGGCTGATGGTGGCCAACCCGCACTCCTTCGCGGCGGCGGATTCCGCCGCGGCGGTCCGGGTGGGCGCCGGGATGCGCGACAAGCTCGCCGACATCGCGGAAAAGTGGTACACCACCGTGCTGCGCAATCAGATGAACGACGCGCTGGTCCAATACGGCTACCCGCCTGACGCGGTGCTGCCGCCGCTGGTGGCCCGGCAGCTGGCCACGCAGCTCCAGGCGCGAGCGTTCGTCTCCTCCACCTTGAGCCGCGGCGAGGACGGCCGGGTCACGGTCGAAACCCGCCTCCTCGCGGGCAACGACCAGACAGGCTTCATGGTCCGCAAGGCCCAGGAGGCCAATCAGAGCTACGAGGATCTGGGCAAGCAGCTCGCCGACGAGCTCAAGCCGGCGTTCAACGCGCTCGAAGACGCCAAGGAGTGCAACGACCTCCGGACCACCGATCCCAAGAAGGCCAAGGAAGCGGCCGCCAAGGCGCTCAAGGAGCAGCCCAACTTCGGCAAGGCCGAGCTCTGCCTCGCGCTGATCGCGCTGGAAGAGAAGGCGCCCCCCGAGCAGATCATCCAGCACTTCCAGAACGCGGTCGAAGGCGATCGCCTGAGCCTCGAGGCCTGGGGCGGTTTGCTCGGTCAGTTCCAGATCGCCAAGGACACGACCAAGATCATCAACACGTATCGTGAGATCCTCCGGGTCGCGCCGACCAACCAGATGGTGCGCGAAGAGGCCCTCAAGTGGCTGGTCGCCGCGGGCTACCCGCAGGTCGGTGAAGAAGTCGCCGACGAGGGCATCGCGCTCGATCCCAACAACCCGGACCTCCTGGTCCTCAAGTCGCGGGCCTGCATCGTCCAGGGCAAGCCCGAGAAGTACGACTGCGCCATCAACGCGCTGGAGCAGGTGTACGCGCTCGACACCACCAAGGCGGATACCTCCTTCTACCAGATGGTGCTGTTCGCGGCGTCGCAGGACTCGACCAAGCCAGGTCCGTACGTGAAGTGGGCCAAGAACGCCACGACCAAGTTCCCGGACAACATCTACTTCTGGGAAGAACTGATTCGGGCGCAGGGCTTCGTGGGCGACGTCGACGCCGTGCTCTCCTCCACGGAGGAGCTGCTCAAGCGGGACACCACCAACATGCAGCCGCTCCTGCGCGCCGTGATCCTCCTCAAGGACAAGGCGGCCGCCATCCGGGCCCAGGCGGACACCATCCGGCAGTCCGGCGACTCGACCAGGGCGGCCCAGCTGGGCACCGAGGCCAATGGGGTCGTGCGAAGGACCCTGTCGGT
>JBFXAS010000235.1:0-8810 GCA_050184075.1 Gemmatimonadales bacterium | reverse complement strand
CTCGATCTCGAAGACCTCCTCGGGTCTTTCGTCGACCAGGAGGATGAAGAGCCGGGCGCCGGGATGGTTGGTTGTGATCCCCTCGGCGATGGCCTGGAGCACCATCGTCTTCCCGGCCTTGGCGGGAGCCACGACCAGGGCGCGCTGGCCCTTGCCGATCGGCGCGAGGAGGTCGATCACGCGATTGGTGTGGTCCGGTTGGCCGCGACGAACCAGCGGGCACTCCAGCCGGAGCTGCGCGTTCGGGTGGATCGCGGGAAGCCGCTCCCAGGCGGGCCGGAGGGCGAGGTCGATCGGCTCGCGACCGTTCACCGTGCGAATCTCGCTCACCCGCGGGCCGCCGCCGCCCTGGCCACCGGGGCGCCCGCCTCCCCGTTGCCCGCCCCGCCGACCCCTCCGCCGCCGGCCGCGCCCACCTCGACCTTGCCCGCCACCGCCACCCCCCTCGACGGGCTCCTGCTCCCCCGACCCCGCCGTCACCTGGGCGACGATCTCGTCGCCGGCTCGGAGGCCAAGGCTGCGGACCTGCCCGGAGCCGATCCGGGGATCGCCCGGCGCCGGCAGGTAGGCGTTGGCTCGCTGGCGAAGGAAGCCGTCGCCTCGCGAGTCGAGCTCGAGGACGCCGGTGATCGTCGTCGGTTCGGGGACCTGATCCACCTACGGGACTCCTTGGGCGAGGAGACTCGCGACTGCCATCGAGATCGGAATGGAAGCGAGCACCGCGGAGCCGTAGGGTAGCAGCGTCGGGGGCGGTGCACCATCCCCCGCGCCCGCGGCCCTGCTGACCCCGGACGGGCCGCGATATCTGGTGGCCATGCTCTCGGTCACCTCGGCCGCTCTCCCGCTGTTCTTCGTCATGGACCCGCTGGGCAACGTGCCGCTCTTCCTCTCGGCGCTCCGCGGCGTCGGCGCCGAGCAGCTGATGGGCATGCTGCTCGCGGTCGTCTCGGTCGAGATGATCCTCGGCGGGCTGCGCGACTACCTCGCCACCCTGCGCGAGGCCCGGCGAATCGCCGCTGCAGCCCACTCGCGCAACCCACCCACGCAGCAGCTCGTTCGACGGGCGGGAGGGCCCCGGCCGCATCCCCCGGCCGACCGCCGCAGCACTCTGGTCCCTTCGGCCGATCATGCACGTCGCCGGACCCCATCCGGCCGTGCGGGACCCGACCCTGGGTTCGCGGGGCGCGTATCGCCAGGCCATGACCACGCTTACCGGTCCCGTGCGCGCGGCGCCTCCGGCGGGCCTCAACTTTGCACGCGAGACTCGGGCTGATCGCCAATCGGTCATCACAGTTGGACCACTGCCGAACTTTGCGCGGAGCCTGCGTCCATGTCTTCGTTCCTGAAGGGCTTTCGTCGGGATCCCGAAGAGCGCGCCAAGCTCGAGGCCCTTCGCACCGATCTCGAGACGCGGGCCACCCGCCTCGAGCAGATGGTCAAGGTCGCCGATCGCTCACTGAATCGGTTCCAGGACCTGGCGGCGCTGGAGGAGCGGCTCCAGCTGGTCGAGCACCAGCTCGCGGCGGCGGCGGGCGTGGCGGAGCGCGTCGCGCCCGCCGTCGCCACCGCGGAGCGTCTCGACACCGACCTCGGCGGACTCGAGAAGCGCCTCGACGCCGCGCGCGAGCTGCGTGACGGACTCGAGGGGTTTCTCCAGCTCGAGAGCCCCTTCCGCCACCTCCAGGCCGAGGTCGCCGCGCTGGGCACCCGACTCGAAGCCTACGCGGCGGAGGTGCCCCGCCTCGAGGGCTTCGACGCGGAATGGAAGCGCGCCACCCGCCAACTGGGGGAGGTCGAGAACCGTCTCGCCGGACTGGAGCAGCTGACCGGTGATCTCGGACCGATCGCCGAGGGCGTGGCGCAGGCGAAGCGCCAGCTGGCCGCCACCCGGACCACGGTCGACGAGCTGACCCGGAAGACCGGCGTTCTCGAGGAGCGTCGCGAGGAGATCGATCGCGCGGTCGCGAGCCTCGATCGGATCGCGGCCGTCGCCACGGGGCTCGAGGCGAGCGAAGCACGCCAGGCGGCCGCCGAGCGAACCCTCGCGTCGCTCACCGAGCGCTTGGACGCGACCCGCGAAGCGATCGAGTCGAGTCACACGGACGCCGCGGCCCTGGCCGATCGGGTCGACGGCCTCGCGACCGCGGCCTCCCGAGCCGAGACCGCTCAGGCACCGCTGGAGGAGCGGATCGAGCGGCTCGCGCTCCGCCTCGAAGCCGACGAGCGGGCGATGGAGCAGCAGACCGCCCGAGCCACCATCCTCAACGACGACCTCGCCGGGTGCCAGACCCGCCTCGCCACGCTGGTCGAGCAGAGCGCCGAGCTGGCGACCGCGGGCTCGAAGACGGAGGGGATCTCCCGGCAGGTGAGCTCGCTCGAGGCGGAGCTGAGCCGACTCGGCGAGGGCCTCGCTTCGGTGCGGAACCAGGCCGAGCAGGCCACCGCGCTCGCGGCGACCCTGGCCGAGCTCGGCCGGGTGGTGACCAGACTGGAGAGTGCCAAGCCCTCGATCGACACGGCGATCGAGCGGCTCGACGGGATCACCACCAACGGCGACGCCATTCGCCGCGCGGCCGATGACAGCGCCGCCGCGCGCGGCGAGATCGAGCGCAGCCGGGCCGAGCTGGCCCAGAGCCGGGGCGCGCTGATCGAAGCCGGGCAGACCCTCGCCTCGCTCAAGAGCGACCTCGCGGCGCTCGATCGAGCCCGCGAGACCGTCGACGCGCTCTCCCGTGAGCTGGACGATCTCGGGCGGCGCCAGGCGCAGGTCGAGGCCCGGGCCCAACAGGTCGAATCCGCCCGCCAGGCCGCCGAGGGCCTGACGGTTCGGATGTCGGCGATGGAGACCCGCGCCGGGCGGCTGGAGGAGGGTCTGATCAAGGCCGACGAGCAGCTGGAGCTGATCACCCCGCGGCTGGGAGAAGTCGGGCGGGTTGCGAGCCAGCTCGTGGCGCTCGGCGCGGACGCGCGGGCGCTGTCGGAGCGGCTGGAGGAGAGCCGGAGCGCGCTCGACCGGCTCGAGCCGCGGGTCGAGCAGGCGGAGGGGCTCGCCGAGCGGATGGACGCTCTCGCCGGCTCGATCGACGAGAAGCGCCGGGCCGTCGAGCACGTGGCCGCCACTTGGAACGACGCGGCCCAGCTGCAGGAGCGAGCCACCGAGATGGTGGAGCGGCTCGGCCGCCAAGCGGCCGAGCTGGCCAGTCGGCTCGAGCAGGCGGAGGGCCGGCTCGAGACCGCCGACGGGCTGGCCACGGATCTCGACGACAGGACGGCCGGGCTGCGAGCCGTCGTCGAGCGGCTCGACGCCTTCGAGGGCCGCTTGGCCGAATGGCGCAGTGTCGAGCAGCAGCTGGAGCAGGCCTTGGAGAGCGCGTCCACCCGACGTGGCGCCATTCAAGGCCTCGAGCGGCAGATCCGGGAGCTCTACGACCAGGCCGAGCGGGTGCTCGGCCAGGTAGGCGCCATCAGCGAGGCGCAGCCGGCACTGGCGCGGGGCCGCGCGGAGCTCGAGCTGGTGCTGGCCCGACTTCGGGACACCGATCGGCTCACCGAGACGGTCGCGACCCGAAGCCGGCAGCTCGAGCGGGCCGAAGAGCGGCTCGCCCGGGCCGAGCCCCTGATCGCGGACCTCGAGCGGGCGCTGGAGACGCTGGTGGCCCAGAAGATCGAGGTCGATCGGCTGCTCGACCGGGTGGCCGACCTTCCCCAGGAGGCCGCGCGAATCGAGGCCCTGCTGCGAGCGCTCCGCGACGAGCGGCGTCTGTCTCAGCGGGTTCGCGACGCCGTGGCCGAGCTCCGGAGTCCCGGTCCGGGCGCCGACTCGGCCCAGACCGCGATCGAGCTCCCGCCCGGCATCGGCTCGACGGCCAAGACCACCGGCTGAGCCGGAGGGTCGACTATACTTCGCGCTGCCGGGCACCGCTCGGCCACACGAACCCGAGTCGACCGAGGTCCGCCCGCCGGGGCCTCCAGCCCGAGCACGATGTCAGTTTCCCCGTCGGCGGTCGGGAACGCCCACCAGGTCCCCCGCGTGATCGCCGAGTGGGGCGCAGCGACCGCACAACCCACCCTGCTCGCGATCGGCTCGCTGCACGGCAACGAGCCGGCGGGCGTGCGTGCGCTCGAACGGGTCGCCCGGAAGCTGGCCGAGCACCGGCCGGCCTTTCGCGGGCGCTTCGTCGCGCTCAGCGGCAATCGGGCCGCCCTCGCCACCGGCCAACGCTATCTGGCCGCGGATCTCAACCGCTGCTGGACTCCGGAAACGATCGCCCGCCTGCGGCGCGGCGCCCCCGCCGACGACGAACCCGCCGAGCTCCACGAGGCGGCGGAGCTGCTCGCCGCGATCGAGCGCTGCCGGGGCGAGGGCGTCACCTACGTCCTCGACCTGCACACCGCCTCGGGGGCCTCGGCGCCATTCGCCGTGCTGGCCGACACGCTCGCCAACCGCCGCTTTGCCAGGTTGCTCGGGCTCCCGATCATCCTGGGCCTCGAAGAGCAGCTCGATGGCACGCTGCTCAGCTACCTCGAGACCCTCGGCTTCGTGACCAGCGGGTGCGAGGGTGGCCGCCACGCCGACCCCGCGGCGATCGATCACCTCGAAGCGGCGACCTGGCTCGCGCTCGCCGGCGCCGGCATCCTGGCCCCGGCCGAGTTGCAGGCCGAAGTCGAGCGCGCGCGGGCGCTGAACCAAGCCGCGGGCCGAGCGCTCCCGGCGGTCTCGGAGATCCGCTATCGCCACGCGATCGCTCCCGAAAACGAGTTTCGGATGGAGCCCGGCTTCCAGAGCTTCCAGGCGGTCGCGGCCGGTCAGCTCGTCGGCCACGAGCGCTCGGGCCCGATCGTGGCGCCCTTCGGGGGCCGGATCATGCTCCCCCTCTATCAATCGCAGGGCTCGGACGGGTTCTTCCTCTCCCGTCCCGTGAATCCGCTCTGGTTGGAGATCTCCGCCCTGCTCCGCCGCGCGCGGCTCGGCAGGTTGGCGCACCTGCTGCCGGGCGTCTCGCGCGACCCTGAGCGCCCCGACGTCCTCCTGGTCGACCGTCGCACCGCACGCTGGCTGGCGTTGGAGGTCTTCCACCTTCTTGGCTATCGTCGCGAGCGGGTAGAAGGCGACCTGCTCGTCGTCACCCGGAGGAACGAGGCTTCCTGATGGAGCCCCGGTCCAGCCCACTACGGGAGCCCCGCACCATGCTCAAGCGAACCCGCCTCGCCTTGCTCGTCGCCCTCGTCGGCCTGTCGGCGCCGGCAGTTGCCCAGACCGGCTACGACCTCCCCGTGCCACGTCGTTAGGCGGTCCGCCGCCGGCCGGCCGCGCCGACCCGGAGCAGCCCGACCGCCGCGAGGATCGCCAGGGCGGCGGCGAGCATTGGCGCGGTGAGCGCGCCGTCCCCGACCACCCAGGCGAGCAGCAGCGCGACCAGCGGGTTCACGAACGCGTACGAGCCTGCCGCCGCCGGCGAGGCGACCCTCAGCAGCCAGGTGTAGGCACCGAACCCAGCCACGGTCCCGCCCACGATCAGGAAGCCGAGCCCGGAGACCGCCCGCGGACCGGGACGCACCGCCGCCCATTCCACGAGCGATCCCGACACGGCGGCGACTGCGACCAGCGTCAGCGCGCCCGAGGCGAGCTGCATCGTCATCGTCTGCGCCGTCGAGAGCCGCGGCTCCCGGCGGCCGAAGAGCGAGCCCAGCGCCCAACTGGCGGATGCCCCCGCCAATCCGACGCGCTCGAGCAGGCCGCCCGCTTCCCCTCCGAGGTCCCGCCGGCTCGAGAGTAGGACCACGCCGCCGAAGCCGAGGGCCAGACCGGCGAGCGTCGTCCGGGACGGCACCCGGCGCTCCGCCAGGCCGACGAAGCCGACCAGCCAGAGCGGAATGGTCGCCATCAGTACCGACGCCTCGCCGGAGGGAACCGTCACCTCGGCCCACGCCATCACGCCGTGACAGCCGACGAAGAGCAGCACCCCCGACCCGAGCGTGACCCACCATTCGGCGGCGGTCGGGCGCACCAGCGCGCCACGCCACCAGAGCCAGCCGCCGACGATCGCGGCTCCTCCGGCACAGCGCGCCGCGACGGCGAGCAGCGGAGGGATTTCGGCGACGACGTAGCGGAGGGCGAGAAAGGTCGCTCCCCAACAGAGGTACACGGTGAGAAACGCGGCGACCAGGCCCAATCGGGACGGGCCCGAGCCGACCGTGTGGCTCACCGGCGGGCGATGGCGCGCGCGAGTCGGTAGTGAACCGCACGGCAGTCCCGATCGATCAGAAAGGCGTCGTCCTCCGGATAGAATCGGGCCCGCTCGAGATCACCGCCCGCAAACCGCGCCAGCGCGGCCTCCGACGCCCAACCCGAGACGATCAGCAGCTCCATTCCACCCGCCACCGGGCGGTTGAGCGCCAGCGCACCGAGATGACCCGCCCCGCTCGCGTAGTCGGCGAGCCCGGTCCGCTCCACGTAGTCCAGATATCGGACGGCGTCCTCGGTGCGGGTCACGCCACGCCAGGTCCGGATCAGCGGCGCCGGGGCGGAGGGGAGGCCGTCGCCGGAAAAGGCCCCGTCTCCGGCGGCGAGATGGGCGGCGAGACGAGCGAAGAAGGCGGATGCCATCGGACCTCCCTAACCAGTAAAAGTGCCTTTAGCGGTAACAATGATATCGATCGAGCCCCAACCGGTCAACCACCATATACCGGTTATATTGTCCCCCCATGGCCACAGCATCCGAGCCCCCGTTCCGCTACCTCGGCGGCGACCCGGCGGTCGACTTCGTCAACACGGTGGACTGGGAGGCCGGCGTCCCGATCGAGTCGGAGCGGCTCCGTGACTACGCCGGTCTGCTCGCCTGGGCCGAGGGAGCCGGCGTCATTTCGGCGGCGATTCGGCGGTCGCTGGCCCGGCGGGCACGGGAGCGCCCGGCGGAGGCGGCAACCGTGCTCCGCGACGCGCTCGCCCTCAGGGAGTTGCTCGAAAGCGTCTTCGGCGCGGCCGCGCGGGGCGAGCGCCTCGCGCCCGCCCAGCTCGCGCGGCTCAACGGGCTGGTCCGGGTCGCCCTGGCGCGGCGCGAGCTCCGCGGCACCGGCCCACCGCTCGGCTGGAGCCTCGCCGGTGAGGGCGAGGCGCTCGCGTCCCCACTCTGGCAGGTGGCGCTCGCCGCGGCGGACCTGCTCGCCTCCGAGGAGATCGAGCGACTGAAGACCTGCGCGGGCCCCCGATGCGGGTGGATGTACGTCGACCGGAGTCGGAATGGGCTCCGGCGTTGGTGCTCGATGGAGCAGTGTGGCAGCCGGGCGAAAGCCAGGCGTCACTACGCCCGGCAGCGCGGCCAGGGCTGAAGTCGGCACCGGTCCGGTGCGGCGCCGGTCTGAGCGGGGCGCCGGGCGGGAGCGCAGCTACCGGCGCGCGGGGCGGCCGCCGGTGGTGGTGGCCGCGATGAAGGCCCGGATGTCCTGGTTCGAGCTCGCCAGGTCCTCCTGGCGCAGATACATCATGTGCCCGCTCCGGTATCCCTTGAAGCTCATCCGATCCTGGAAACGGCCGGCAGGGTCCATGTTCCACATGGTGTACTTGGCGTCGAAGTAGGGCGTGCCGCCGTCGAAGTACCCCGACTGCACCAGGACGTGCAGATAGGGATTGGTCGCCATCGCCTCCTGCAGGTTGGCCCCGGTCTGGTCGCCGCTCCGGTTCCAGGGATGGACCGGGCCGAAGAGCCAGTACTGGAGATCGGTCTTCCAGCCCAGCTGGTCGCGCAGGTAGTAGTTGATCGCCGGCGCGAAGGCGTGGTTCCACGAGGTGAGGGCCGGGTCGAAGTCCGGCGACTGGCCCGCGTCCTCGCGGTCGAGCCCGCGATAGCGTGAATCCAGCCGGCCGACGGTGAGCCCGCGGGTGCGAAGCAGCTCCTTCCAGAAGAAGGAGGTCGGGATCGCCATCGCGTGCTGCCGGATCACCGCGCTGTCGAGCCCGCTGAAGCGCGCCATCTGGCCCACCAGCCTGACGCGACTGGCTTGATCGAGCGAGCCACCGCGCACCAGCCCCGGGATCAGCTCGTTGACGGTGAAGCGCTCGACTTCCGGCAGGAGGTCATCGAGATCGCGCTGCTGCAGATCGGGGGGCAGCGCCTTGTGATACCAGGCGGTCGCGGCATAGTAGGGCAGCTTGAGCGCATCGTCCACCGGGCCGCCACGATCGATGCCGAGCGGCACCGGTGACACCAGGATGACCCCGTTCAGGTACATCCAGTGCGAGCCCTGGAGCCGTCCGGCGAGCCCGGCGACCCGGGCCGTCCCGTAGCTCTCGCCGATCAGGTATTTCGGGCTGGTCCAGCGCCCATGTCGGCCGACGAAGGCGTCGATCCAGCGCGCCAGGTACGCGATGTCCTCGTTCACGCCGAAGAACTGCTCGCGCTTCTGGTCGCCGACGATCCTCGAGAACCCGGTGTTGACCGGATCGACGTAGACGATGTCGGCCACGTCGAGGATCGAGTGCGGATTGTCCTGCACCCCGTAGGGCTGGATCGGGAAACCCTCGGAGTCGATCCGGAGCAGTTTGGGGCCGGTGTAGGCCACGTGCATCCAGACCGAGGCCGAGCCGGGGCCGCCGTTGAAGGAGATCACCAGCGGCCGGCTGCCCTTGTCGCTGACGTCGGTCCGCTCGTAATAGGTGTGGAACAGCGTCGCGATCGTGGCGCCTGTGTCGTCCCAGACCGGCTGGTAGCCGGCCGCGACCCGGTAGGGCACCTTCTGCCCGCCGATGGTGACCACGGCCTCCCGCTGGATGGTCGAGTCGGTGGGGAATTTGGCGGCCGACTCGTCGGTGG
>JBFXAS010000234.1:0-8844 GCA_050184075.1 Gemmatimonadales bacterium | reverse complement strand
TTCGCGGCGGCGCCTTCCTCGAGTTCCTGGCGGTATAGCCCCCACTCGCGTCGATGCTGATCAAGCCAACCTTCGCGGTGGGTGCCTTCCTCGAGGTCCTGGCGTTATAGCCTCCCACTCGCCCGGACTGGATTCCGCTTCGTCGAGGTCGCAAATCGTCGCGATCCCTGCGGCAAAGCCAGCGACCACCCCGGCCGGGTACAACGATCACCAACCTGTTCACCGCGGGCCCACTCGATCGTGGGTCCGGGTGCTACACGAGCCCGGCCCCCTGGGGATCGGATTGCCGGGCGCGATGGGTCGGGTCGAGGGTTGATATCGCCGGCGACAACGCTAGGTGAGCTGGACAGGTCCGACCTGAAGAAGTCTCCCCCCTCCCTGCCTGGGTGCCTAGTGACCGCCGCGGCACTCCTCGAGCGGCTGGGCCCGCCAGTACCGTCGCAGATACCCCACGTAGCTGGCCCGCCACTCGAGCCCTGCGGATCGAGGATGCGCTCGCATCTCCCGGTCGGCGGCGGGAAGGTGGTAGTACGGAATCGAAGGCCAGAGGTGGTGGGCGGCGTGGAAGTTCATGTTCATCGGCGCCACGAACCAGCGCTCGACGGGATTGCTGGTGTAGGTGATCAGTCGGTGCCGGTCGGATGCCGCGTCGCCCGCGGGCTGGGAGTGCTCGGCGAAGGAGCGGAAGTTGTCGGCCAGGTAGGTGAACCCGAAGACCGGAACGAGCCAGAGAACGGGATAGGCCCACCACCCGATCCCGAGCGTGAGTCCGCCGGCGATCGCAGCCTGGACGCCGAGCACGATCGCGACGTCGCGCAGCGCATAGCCGCCCTCGGCCTCGTCGCTCGCCTGGCGGCTGGCCGCGCGAGTCGGCCTGAAGACGTTCAGGACGGTGCGAATCAGGCCGCCGAACCCCGAGAGGAACCCCAGCAGCTCGCCGTGCTCGACCTTGTTGAAGCAGGCGTGCTTGTGGCGGTCGGGGTCGTCCTCGGTCGCGAGGTACTGGTGATGGCGGAGATGGTTCCGGTTGTTGAGCCGGGTGATCGACCCGATCGCGCCCTGACAGAAGAGATCGTTCCACAGGTCGTTCAGCCAGCGACGCCGGAAGAGTCGCCGGTGCATCCCGTCATGCCCGATGATGAAGAGCGCGTAGTAGCGCGACCCGACCACGGGAATCGCCAGGAGCACCGCCGGCAGCCCCGGCGCAGTCGCCACCAGCGCCCACGCGCCCACGATCAGCGCCCAACAGCCGATCGTATCCACCACCACGCGCCAGGGCCGGAGCTGGCTCAGGGCCCTGACCCGGTCGGGCGAGAGCAGCTCCTGCCGATGCGGGCGGTAGGGATCCGCGGCTCGGGCCCCCTCGGGCGCGACCGGCCTTCCCAGCAGCGACGTGGCGGCAGCCGTAGGCGACGTCATGGGGTGGTCGGGCGGCAAACCCCGTGCCCTGCCCTCACCCACGCTTCCGGCCCAGCACCAGCACGCCCGATGTCCGGAAGTGCAAGGCGGCCCTCAGCTTGTCCCAGGCGGTCACGAGAGCCAGCGGGACCAGGTGGCCCATCGGATCGAACAATCCGGCAAGTCGCGGCAGTCGCTTCTCGTAGCGGAGCCAATGGTGGAACGAGTAGAGCCAGAACGAATGCCCGGTCTGGTAGACGACCGCGATCGGCTCGAGCCCCGCCTGGGCCAGCAAGCGCTCGACGCCGGGCGTGTCGAAGAGGTGCCAATGCCGCGGGAAGTGGTAACCGCCCCAGTAGGTTCGGGAGAACCAGCGGGCGTCGAGCGCGTCGCGGTTCGGGGTCTCGAGCGCGAGAACGCCGCCCGGTCGAAGCCAGTCGGCCAGCTTCCTGACGGTCCGGCTGGGACGATCGACGTGCTCGATCACGTGGAACATCGTGATCAGGTCGAGCGAGCCGGGCGCGACCAGCGTCGAGGTCTCGACCCGCGCGCATTCCGCCCGATAGCCGTCGGCGCAGAGTCGCTCGACGACGGCCGGGTCGAGCTCGAGCCCGAAGAGCCGGTCCCTCCGCATCCCCAGGCCCTCCAGCACCCGGAGAAACCGCCCGTCGCCGCAACCGACGTCCAGGTACCCGTCCGGAACCCGTCCGAGGGCACCGAGCACACCCGCGAGCTTGCGGCGATCGAGCCAGGCCTTGGCCCGGGCGGCCAGCGGGTGCACCTGCTTGGCATACTGGTAGGCGTAATAGTGCGGCGGGTAGATCGTCGAAAGGGTCTCGACCGCCGGCCGGGGATCGAGCCACACGTGACCACACGCGGCGCAGCGAACCAGCCGCCACCGATTGCGACAGGTCCCGAGCTCGTAGTCGTACCCCTCCGCGAAGGGCTCCCGATCGCTTCCGCCGCAGAGGTCGCAGTCGGGCACGGCCTCGGTCGCGACGAGTGGCGCGCCGCTCGTCGCGATGGCGTCGGGCTCGCTGACCGGCTTCACCGCGGAGTGGCCTCGGAGCCGGAGGGCCATGGCCGGAGCCGGCCCGTCCCGGGATCGAACCGGTAGCCCGCCCGATCGCCCACGAACTCGAGCAGGCGGCGATCATCCTCGCCTCGACTCTGCACGACCCAGACTCGTTCCGCCTCCAGATCGGGCACGTTCCGTACGTAGCTCTCATACGGCCGGGCCTCGGGTCCGGGCTCGACGAAGACGATCGCCTCGCCCTCGATCGTCCCAGTCGCCCTGGCGAGATCGGCCTGCACCAATCGCAAGTTGATCTGCTGATCGCGTGCCCTGAGCAGGCGGCCGACCGTGCCGGGCACCGCGATCACGATCGCCGCCAGGACCAGGGCCCCAGCCAGGCGCTCCCCGCGGCCGCGATCGGCCCCCGCGACCAGCCTGCCGCCCACCCCGCGGGCCATCCGCCACACGCCAAGCGCCGTCACCGCCGCCAGCACGGGGAACCCCTCCAGGTAGTAGACCGTCCACTGCGGCCGCGCGGCGATCCACAGGTGGATCCCAAAGAGGGCCCCGGTCGCGACGAGCAGCAGACGAACCTCCGTGGTGGCGACCGCGAGTCCCACGACGAACCCGGCAAGCAACAACCAGCGCAGCCCGTCCGGGCCGAAGAAGGTGACGCCGAGCCCTTTCGCGCGCTCCACGAGAAGTGCCGGAAGCCGGGACACGGTATGCCCCTCGTGCAGCGGCAACCACTCCTGCCGGAACTTCCGCATGGCCGGTGTCTCCTCGCGTCGGGGCGGCGAGCGGTCCACCGAGAAGCCCGGAAGGTTCCACGGCGCGTAGACAGCCGAATACTCGCTGTAGGGCGTCGGGAAGGCCTTGCCGGTCGCCGCCTGGCTCCACCAGGGAACGACCGCCAGGACCGGGAACGCCACGCCGGCCGCCGCGACCAGCGAGCTCCAGCGGCGGTCCCGCGTCACCCGCCAGAGAATCCAGGGCCCGAGCACCAGCAGGAACGCGATGGCGCTGACCGGTCGGATGATCGCGCCGAGCGCCGCCAATGCGCCGAAGCCCGCGAGCCAGCGGGGGCGCGGATCGTCTCGCCAGCGATCGAGGGCCAACCAGGCCAGCAACCACACGGCGCCCGAGCTGACCTGGGACATGAAGCTCGGTCGGAGGTAGAGCTCCTCGGGCGCGGTGACCCAGACCAGCCATCCGAGCAGCGCGACCCACGGACCGGCCAGCCGCCGAAGCGCCACGAAAAAGAGCCCCGCGGTGAGTCCGCTCAGCAGCAGCGGCACCAGCGCGGGGAGGCCGAGGAGCACCCCCGGAACGAGGAGCAAGGCGTGGCCCGGCGGATACTTGGGAACCAGCCGCGGAGTGACGAACACGTGGAGCTGCTCGAAGAACTCCGGCATCGGGCGGCCGGGAGCCGACCAGCTGCCGGTGGCGAAGATCTCTGCCTGGAGGAGGTAGGCGGCCTCGTCGTACACCCACGGCAAGGGCCGAAGCGTGGAGCCCCAGAGCCAGAAGATCAGCAACACGGTGACCAGGGCGATGAGCGATGGCGCGCCGGCAGACGCCAAGCCCCGCTCGGTCCGGCCAACCAGCCTGAGGATGGCGGCGATCATCGGGTCCGGCGGGCGAGCACCAGATACTGTCCCCCGAGCGGCAACCCGGCGAGCGGCGCCTCGAGGCCCCGCAGCAGCCGGAGCGCGCTCGGGAAGATGAAGCAGTGATCGACCCGCGAGACGCTCAAGCCGGCGGCGGCGAGCCGGCGGCGGCACTCGCCCACCGTGAGCAGGATCGCGTCTCGGTCGAATGCCACCCGCCGCATGATCCAGCGGGTGCCGGGGTTCCAGGGGTTGTTCTCCCAAAGAGCCAGCCAGCCGCCCGGCGCGAGCGCGGCCGCGATCGAGCGGAGCGCCCGGTCGCGGTCATTGGGCGGGATGTGGTGGAAGACGCCGTTCGTGAAGGCGAGATCGAAGGGGGCCTCGGCGCCGAGGGCGTCGGGCGCGATCAGGCGGACCGACTCCCCTCCCCAGCGGCTCCGGGCCTGTTCCAGGCTCGCCTCGGACGGGTCGAGGCCCACCACCTCGCGGGCGCCCAGCACCGACCGGAGGAGCGGCAGGGAGGTCCCCGTCCCGCAACCGAAGTCGAGCACCCGATTCGGCCGCACGTCGAGCGCCGCCAGCCGCCGGGCCAGCCAGGCGACCCGTCCCCTGGCGTAGTAGTCCTTGTCCTCGCCGGTGAGCGAGAGTCCCCTCGCGAGGTCGTCGTCGTAACGCTCGGCGTAGGCGTCGAACTCCGGCCCGCTCATGCGGCCTAACGCCTCGCGAGGCCGATGATGCTGAAGAAGAAGCTCGAGAGGACGGTCTGGACGCCGAGCGCGGTCAGGGTCACGCCGGGAATCACCACCCGCATGGTGCGCCCGTAGTCCAGCGCGCCGAAATCGACGCGGACCCAGCTCGCGATGGCCACGGCCAGGAATCCGAGCCCGATCGCGCCGAGCGCCGCGCCGATCAGGATCCCGCGCTCCAGGTTGAGAACGCCGTACAGGCGATTGAGCCTCGGGTCCTCGGGCAGGATGCCCTCCACCGTCCCGAAGACCCGGGTGAGGAAGGCGAAGACCACCGACTGGAAGCCCAGGATGATGGCCAGACTGGCGAAGAGGAGGGTGTGGACGTCGAAGGTGGCGCGCCCGATCGAGAGCCGGGGCAGCGCCAGGCCGTAGCCCACGAAGCCGGCCGCCATGAGCAGGAGGCCCGGCACCAGGAAGAGCCAGCGAGGGCTGAACAGCAGGTAGAAACGGAGGTGGCGCCAGCCGTCCCGGAAGGTGCGCAGGTGGGATCGATGCGCCGTCCGCCCGTCCGGGTACAGGGTGATGGGGACTTCGCTGACCTTGCCGCCGCGCAACGCCGCTTTGATGAGCATCTCGGAAGCGAACTCCATTCCCATGCACTGCTGGTCGAGAGTGAGCCAGAAGTCACGTCGGAAGGCGCGAAGGCCGCAGTGGATGTCGTGGATCGGCACCCGGAACCACCAGCGGCCGAGAAAGGAGAACATCGGGTTGCCCCAGATCCGATGGAGAAAGCGCATCGCTTCGGGCTCGATCCGGCCGCCGCCGGAGGGCAGCCGGCACCCCTGCACCAGATCGAAGCCCTTGTCGATCTCCTCGAGGAAGCGGGGGATCTCACCGAAGTCGTAGCTGCGGTCGGCGTCGCCCATGATGACGATCCGCCCCCGGGCGGCGTTGATGCCGCCGATCAGGGCGGCGCCGTAGCCGCGCTCGGCCACCGAGATGACCCGCACCCCCGCGGCGCGGGCGATCTCGGGCGAGCCGTCGGTGCTGCCGTTGTCGGCGACGACGACCTCTCCCGCGATGCCCTCGCGGGCGAACGTCTCGAGGGCCCGCGCGATGCAGTCGGCGAGGGTATCGGCTTCGTTGAGACAGGGCATCACCACCGAGACCTCGACGGGCTCGGCGGATGCGACGGATGGGTCGAGCTCGCGCCAGCCGCGGCGTTCGACGCGCATGCGCCTCCTGGACCTCCGGGGGACTCCCAGCAAACGAGAGCGGCGGGTCGAGAGCGACCCGCCGCGCAAGTTAAATGGGTTCCGATCCGGCGCCAGCGTCAGCGCGCCTGGCGAATCCTCACGGTGCCGGAGAAGGACTCCACCTCGATGTTCGCCGAGCCATTGCCCCAGGTCGCGGAGAACCGGTTCCGGCTCCGCCGCCGCCCCCGGTCGTCGGGCGAGGTCGGGAAGTCGGAGACCAACCGCCCGCTGAAGGTCGAGCCCTCGAGCCGAGCATCCGGTTCCCGGGGCAGCGCCAGCTCGACGTCGCCGCTCAAAGTCTTGAAGTAGTAGTCGCCCCGACCCTCGATCGGCCCCTCGTAGACCACGTCGCCGCTCACGGTCTCCGCCTCCACGTCCGAGGAACGGACCTGCCGGAGCTCCACGTCGCCGCTCACGCTGTGCGCGCGGAGCTTCGAAGCGCTCAGGCCGTCCAGCGCGATGTCGCCCGAAACGCTGCCCAGGTCGAGGTCGCCGCTCAGACCGCCGCCGATCAGATCCCCGGCGACGGTCTTGATGTCGACGGTCAGGTTCTCGGGCACCCGCACGGTGAAGTCGACCCGGGTGTCGTTCCGGATGTTGTTGTTCCAGCGGTTGTCGCGCCGGCAGACGTCGTCGTAGCGACGGCCGCGGTCCCGGTCCCGATCGTCGTCCCGGTCCCGGTCCCGGTCACGGTCACGATCGCGGTCCCGATCCCAATCACGATCGTCGCGGGAAGGCCCCTGGGACGGGTAGTAGACGCAGATCGCCACGCCGTCGCGGCCGAGGTCCAGCGCCCGGACCTCGACGTCGGCGGGATTGCCGTGGCGACCCTCGATCTTCCGCGCGGTCACCTCGAGCCGTCGGCCCGAGGCGCGCTCGATCCGGACGTCGCCAATGATGTTGCGGAGCACGAACTCGCTGCCACTCGACATCGTCTTGTCGTACGAGAAGTCCCGCTGGGCCGAGAGCGGCCCGGCCGCCAGTCCCAGCATTCCGATCAACGTCCCCGCTCGCACCATCATCGCGCCTCCCAGTTGTGTCCGTCGTGGTCGCTCGGGGGTCGTCGGTCCCGACGCCGGTCGCGTCGTTCTCGATCCCGATCGTCGTCGCGGTCGTCGTCCCGCTCCAGTCGTTGCAGCCGGTCCGGCGTGTCGACCCGGACCGACCCGCTGAAGGTCTCCAGATCCACCGAGGCGCTGCCCCGCCCCAACCGCACCGTCTGCCGGCGCCGCCCGGCCCGCTCCGCCTGTCCCTCGATGCCGAGCCAGATCTCGCCGCTGGCGCTGGTGAGCCGAATCAAGGCGCTCGATCGCTCGGGAATGCCGAGACGGATGTGGCCACTGTGGGAGTAGAGCGAGTAGGTCCCGCCGTCGACGAGGGTGCCGATCAGGGTGACTTCGCCGCTCACCGACTGGGCCTCGACCGTGCGGGCCTCGACGCCCACCAGCTCGACGTCGCCGCTCACGCTCTCGGCCGAGACGTCACCGCGGGCCTCCCGCACGTGGACGTCACCGGAGACGGCGCGAAGGTCGAGCCGACCGGTCGCCCCGCGCACATCGATCTCGCCGTTCGTGGTGGCCAGGCTGATCGACTCGTCGCCACCGTTCAGGTGGATGTCACCCTGGAGGGTCTCGACGCGGACCGGCGCCCGCACCCCGTCGATCCTGACGTCCGCATTCATGCCGCCGAGCTCCAGCGCCATCCATTGGGGCACGGTCAGCTCGAAGTCGATCACGGCCGGGGTCCCCATGTCGCCTCGGCCGCCCACATCGATCACCGAGCCGCTCCGCTCGATCACCACCCGGGTCCGGCGCGAATGATCGGCCCGAACCCTGAGCTCGTTGCGATCCCACGCGGTGACCGTGATGTCGCCACCGAAGGTCCGAACCCGGAGCCGCGCCCCGCGCTCGACCCGAATGGTGGTGTCGCTGTCGAGCGCCCGCGGCAGCGAGACCGGCGCGCCGACCGCGAGCATCAAAGCCAAACTGGTGAGCTCCAGCATCCGTTCTCCTTGTGCCCTGCCTCAGGTCTCGCTGTGGACGGCGCGGGTGGCCATCCGCAAGATCGCAAGCTTCTGACGCATGTGAGCCGCGATTCGACCGTTTAGATACGCCTGACTGGAATCCCGTTGGACCGCCGCGCGGGCCTCGGCGATAGCCTGGTCGATCGTCCGCAGACTCTCCTCGACCACCCGCACCGTCGCCGTGTCGAGTCGGCCACGATCCGCCGCCAGCAGCTGCTCGAGCTCCTGCACCGCTGCGTCGAAATCGCCGGTCGACGCCTCGACCATGACCGGTGGGTTGGCCCGCGGGTCGATCGGATCCGGCAACGGCGTCGGGCGGGAGAGATACCAGACGCTCCCCCCGGCGATCGTCGCCATCGCGAGACCGGCCGCGACCAGCCCCTGCCACCCGAAGCGACGATCGCGAAGCCGTGGGATCGCGACCACCTTCTCCCGCTCGATCCGCTCCCGAATCGCGGGCCACCCGTCGCCCGACACCATGGGGGGCCGGTACCGCTCCGCCCAGGCCACCACCGCGCGCAGCTCCTCGAGGGCGCGCGCGCACTCGCCGCATCCGGCCAGGTGGTCGCGCATCGCCCGCTGGCGCTCGGGCGAGAGCGCGCCGTCCAGATAGTCCGAGAGCTGCTCGGTCCAATGGAGATGATCCGTCATCCTCGCCTCCCCTCAGGCCACCAGGTGGCCGCGCAACAACATCCGGGCGCGGTGCAACTGCGACCGCGAAGTGCCAGGATCGATGCCGAGGAGATCGGCGATCTCCTCGTGCTTGAAGCCTTCCATGTCGTGCAGGACGAAGACCCGTCTGGCTCGGTCCGGCAGCTGGTCGACGGCCCGCTCGATCGCGATCTTGAGCTCG
>JBFXAS010000233.1:0-8852 GCA_050184075.1 Gemmatimonadales bacterium | reverse complement strand
CCGCCCACGTTGTCCCGGTTGATCTCGTCGAGGGGGCTGTAGCGGGTCATGCCGTAGTCGCGCCCCGGCAGCTGCCAGTCGCCGGCGGCCAGTGGCTGGGCGGCCGCCGGGACGGCCAGGAGCAGGATGCCGAGACTGATGCTGCGGAGCGCGCGGGTGGGGACATCGCCATGCATGACAGAAGAGTAGTGCCGCGGGGTGAGGCCATACAGGTCGGGGCTGGCGTTGACGCCTGCCGGCCGGGGGCATACGCTTTCCGCTCGCCCTGCCATCATTGGACGCCATGCTCACGGCCGCGCTGCTGATCGCCGACACCCTCGCCAATCTCATGGGACCGGGCGTCTCGCTGGAGCTCGCGCGGCTTCGGGCGGAGACCCTCCGCGACGTGCGCTATCGCCTCGAGCTCGACCTGACGGCGCGGGACAGCGCCGTCGGGGAGATCGAGATCCGGGTCCGCCGGACCGCCGGCGCCGGCGACTTGGTGCTCGATTTCCGCGGCCGGCGCCTCGGGGCGGTCGCCGCCAACGGTCGGTCGCTCGAGTCCGCCGAGTGGAACGGGGCCCACCTCAGGGTGCCCGAGACGAGTCTTCGGGCTGGCGAGAACGTCGTCTCGGCCCGCTTCGTGTCCGAGATCGCTCAGAGCGGCGCCAGCATCATCCGCTTCCACGATGCGGCCGCCGAAGCCGACTTCCTCTACACCCTGCTCGTGCCGGCGGACGCGAATCAGCTCTTTCCGTCGTTCGACCAGCCGGACCTGAAGGCCCGGGTCTCGCTCTCGCTCCGCACCCCGCGTGGCTGGACCGCGCTGTCCAACAGCAGCGTTCGGGAGGTCGACTCGACCCGGGAGGCGCTCACCTACCGATTCACGGAGACCCGGCCGCTCAGCACCTATCTGATCGCCTTCGCCGCCGGGCCCTGGCAGCGGGTGACCGGGAGCTACGGTGGTCGGTCGATCACCGCCTACGTCCGGCCGAGTCGGGCGGCGGAGGCCGATCTCGACTCGCTGATCCACGCCAACGGGCGGGCGCTCGAGTGGATGGAGGGCTACTTCGGCCGACCGTACCCGTACGAGAAATACGATTTCCTGCTCGCGCCGGCGTTTCCCTTCGGCGGGATGGAGCATCCGGGGGCCGTCTTCTACAGCGAGAACGCGTTCATCTTCCGTGAGCGGCCGACCTTGCCGCGCCGGCTCGGCCGCTTCGCGACCATCCTGCACGAGGTCGCCCACCAGTGGTTCGGCGACCTGGTCACGATGCGCTGGTTCGACGATCTCTGGCTCAAGGAAGGCTTCGCCACCTACATGGCGAGCAAGGCGCTCGCCGATCTCGAGCCCGAGAGCGACGCCTGGAAGACCTTCCACCTCCGCAACAAGCCGGCGGCCTACGGAGTCGACCAGACCGCTGGCACCACTCCGGTCTGGCAGGAGCTCGCCAACCTCGACCAGGCCAAGAGCAACTACGGGCCGATCGTCTACAACAAGGCGCCCTCGGTGCTCAAGCAGCTCGAGTACCGGGTGGGTGAGCCCGAATTTCGAACCGGCGTGCGCGATTTCCTCCGTCGCCACGCCTACGCCAACGCCACCTGGCGCGACCTGCTTACCGCGATCGGTGGCGCCGCCGGCATCGATCTTGGTTCCTGGGGCGAGCAATACATCCTTCGGCCGGGCATGCCGGAGATCGAGCCGGTCGTGGAGGTGAAGGACGGGCGGTTGGCGTCGCTTCGGCTTCGGCAGCGCCCGGTGCTCGAGATGTCCGGAACGGGAGCGTGGCCGATCCGGACCGAGCTGCTCCTCGGCTTCCCGGACCGTCCCGACCTGGAGCTTCCCGTGCTGCTCGAGGGCGACTCGACGCGGGTCGATCTGCCGGCGAATCTGCCCGCGCCATGGCTGGTGTTTGCCAATGCCGGCGACCACGCCTACGCCCTGACCCGGCTCGACGACGCCTCCATCGCCCGCCTGACGGAGACCGGGCTCGGTGGCGTCGAGGATCCGCTGCTCCGCGCCTTGCTGTGGAGCGCTCTCTGGGACGAGGTTCGGGCCGCCCGGATGTCACCCGTCTCGTTCGTCGAGCTGGCGCTCCGGGAGCTGCCCCGCGAGCGCGACGAGCAGCTGGTGCCGTCGCTCCTCGGTCGGGTCGACCGGGCGGTGAGCGCGTACCTCTCGGAAGCGGACCGGCGGAGGCTCCTCGCCTCCATCGAGCGAATGCTCATCGCCGGCGCCTCGGATGCCGCCCTTGGCTACGGGATTCGCACGGCCAAGTTGGACGCGCTGGTCGGGCTGGCGGCGACACCCGGGGGGGTCGCCGAGTTGCGGCGCCTGCTGGCCGCGGACTCGGCGGCCGGTGAGCCCGTCCGCGATCCGACCCGCTGGGAGATCGTCACCCGCCTCCTGGCGCTGGACCAGCCCGACGCCGAGCGCTTGCTGGCGGCGCAGGCGGCCCGCGATACCACACCGGACGGGCGCCGGCGGGCCTTCGTCGCCGGCGCGGCGCGTCCGACCGCCGAGGTCAAGCGCGGCTACTTCGAGCGTTACTTCGCCGATCGGGGCCTGAACGAGGAGTGGGCCTCGGCCAGCCTCTCCGCCTTCAACGAGATCGGGCACCAGGCGCTCACGCTGGGGTGGCTCCGCCCCGCCCTCGACTCGCTGGGCTACATCCAGCGGCATCGTCGGATCTTCTTCCTCGGCTCGTGGCTGGGCGCCTTCTTGAGCGGCCGAACCGATCCCGACGGGCTCCTCGTCGTTCGCGGATTCCTCGCCGATCACCCCGATCTCCCCGCCGATCTCAGGCGAAAGGTGCTGCAGTACGCCGACGAGCTCGAGCGGACGGTCCGGATCCGAGCGCGGTGGAGTGGCGGTCGCGCGATCTCCCTCTCGGACCCGGCCGGCCCATGAGCGCGTTCGACGTCGTCGCCATTCTCGCCACGCTCACCGCGCTCTTCGCGTGGGTCAATCATCGGTACCTGCGCCTGCCGCCCACCATCGGATTGATGGTGCTGGCGATGGTCTTCTCCGCCGCGCTGGTGACCGCCAGTCGCCTCGGCGCCGACTTCCAGACACCGCTCAGGGAGCTGCTCGCCGAGATCGATTTCGACTCGGTGCTCCTCAACGGCATGCTCGGCGCGCTGCTCTTTGCTGGCGCGTTGCACATCGACCTCGACGACCTGAAGGCGCAGCGCTTCGTGGTCGGGGTGCTGGCGACGGTTGGCGTGCTCACCTCCACCGCGATTGTCGGTGGGCTGCTCTACCTCGTCGTCGGCGCGCTCGGGCTCGACCTGGCCCTCGGTTACTGCCTGCTCTTCGGCGCGCTGATCTCGCCCACCGATCCGATCGCCGTCGGCGCCATCCTCCGCCGTGCGGGCATTCCCCGCTCGCTGCTCATCAAGATCACCGGCGAGTCGCTCTTCAACGACGGCGTCGGCGTGGTGGTCTTCATCGTGCTCCTCGAGACCGTCGGCGGCCACGTGGACGTGTCCGCCGGCTCCGTAGCCCGGCTGATCGGCGTGGAGGTCGGTGGCGGACTGGTCTACGGCGCGATCATCGGGCTCCTGGTCTATCACCTGCTCAAGCGGGTCGACAACTACCAGGTCGAGATCCTGCTCACGCTGGCCGTGGTGACCGGGGGCTACGCCCTGGCCCACCACCTCCATCTCTCGGGCCCGCTGGCGATGGTGGTGGCGGGATTGCTGATCG
This sequence comes from Gemmatimonadales bacterium, assembly GCA_050184075.1. Classification (GTDB taxonomy): domain Bacteria; phylum Gemmatimonadota; class Gemmatimonadetes; order Gemmatimonadales; family GWC2-71-9; genus SHZU01. Next base: position 5,164 of record JBFXAS010000233.1, on the reverse strand, counting down.
GCAACCAGGGCAGGGCGTTCGCGATGTCGGCCACGACGCGCGACCGGCTGGACGCCTTCTGGGAGCTGGTGGACGAGTTCCTGAACGCCCTGCTCTTCGTCCTGATCGGCGTCGAGGTGTTGGTTCTCGACTTCGAGCCAAGGGCTGCGCTGGTCGGAGCGGTCGCCGTGCCGATCGTGCTCGGCGCCCGCTGGATCAGCGTCGCCCTGCCGGTCACCGCCCTCCGGCGCTGGCGCAGCTTCAGCCCGGGCGCGATCCCGATCCTCACCTGGAGCGGTCTGCGGGGCGGCATTTCGGTGGCGCTGGCGCTCGCGCTCCCGACCGGTCCGGAGCGTGACTTCCTGCTGGTGGTGACCTATACGGTAGTGGTGTTCTCGATCGTCGGGCAGGGTCTCACGGCCGGCTGGCTCGCGAACAAGCTCGCGGGTCAGCCCGCTCGCTGATCGCCCGCGTCGAGCGGATCCCGGACGGCGCACCCGAAGGCATCGACGGCGGTGCCCTGCGGCGTCTGGGGACAGCGGTCGAGCCCGTCGAAGACCCCGTCGCCGTCATGGTCGGTCGGGCAGCCACGCGAGTCGACCAGTGCGCCGAGGGGCGTGCTTGCGCAGCGGTCGCGGCGGTCGGCCACGCCATCGCGGTCGGTGTCCACGGTCGACCCGCGTCCGCCCCCACCCGGCATCACCGCGAAGCCGAAGCTCGCCCCGAACGAGGTGTAGTCGTAGGTGGTCCGACTCCGCAACATCCCCTCGCCGCGCAGCGAAACCGCGCCGGAGAGCGGAAGCCGGAAGCCGGCCGCGCCAGTGGCCGCGCCGAAGGTCGGGCAGGGGAGGGCGTGGATCCGGCAGGCGGCGCTCGCCCGCAGCTTGCCGTAGCCGCCGCGGAAGTAGATCGAGCCGCCGCCGATCGGCACGTTGTAGAGCAGGCTCCCGCTCAGGTGCAGCATGGTGAACCGGGCGCCCGGCGGAGCCCAGTTCGTCAACGACGTGAGATCGGCCGCGCCCTCGAGGGAGAAGTTGAGCGGCAGCCAGATGCCGAGCCGCGCCCCGCCACCAAAGCCGCGAAGTCCGTCGACCAGTATCGTCTTGTTGTGCCAGAGTCCGACCACCCCCAACTCGAGCTGGCCGGCCCGCTGGGCGGTCGCTGGAGCCGCGCCGAGCAGCGTCAGGCTCAGGATCGCCACCGGAACTCCATGTCGCATGGGCATATACATAGATTTACCAAGCCGGTTCGACAAGACCGCGAGGGCCTGACCGCCAACGGGTTGACCGCCCGCCTACCATTCGAGCCAGAGGCGTTGAACTTGAGCGACGAGGAAACGATGCAGGTTTCGATCCAATTCTGCGTGCAGTGAAACTATGAGCCGCGGGCCGCCAGGCTGGCGGCCGAGCTCAAGGCGGCCTTTCCCAAGGTCGCCGTTACGATGATCCCGTCCGGCGGGGGGGTGTTCGAGGTGACCGTCGATGACGACCTGGTCTTCTCGAAGAAGGCCCTCCGGCGCCACGCGGAGCCGGGCGAGGTCGTCGGACTCATCAAGCGGAATGCCAAGTAGCCTTCCCCGTAGACTCGGAGGAGTGGTGCGAATCGCGATCTCGACGGGCGGCGGCGACGCGCCGGGCCTGAATGCGGTCATCCGAGCGGTGGTGCTGTCGGCCGTGCAGCGCGGGTGGACCTGCTTCGGCGTCCGCCGGGGCTACGACGGGCTCTACCGCCGCGGCGGTCCCTACACGTTCGCCTATGGGGCCGAGTATCGGGGTCCCGATCGGCGGCGCGGCGAGTCCGAGGGGGGGCTGCTGCCGCTTGGGCCGCGAGAGGTGCGCGGCATCACCCACTTGGGCGGCACCATTCTCGGGACGACGAACCGCGGCAATCCGTTCCGTTGGCCGACGCGGCTCGACGACGGCACCATCAAGGAGATCGACCGCTCCGACGAGCTGGTCGAGGCGCTCAAGGACCAGGGAATCGACGCGCTGGTCACCATCGGCGGCGACGGCAGCCTCGCGATCGCCCACGACCTCTGGAAGAAAGGCGTGCCGGTGGTGGGCGTGCCGAAGACGATCGACAACGACGTCGTCGGCACCGAGGCCACCTTCGGCTTCGACACCGCCGTGGCCACCGCCACCGACGCGCTCGACCGGCTCCACACTACCGCGGAGAGCCACGATCGGGTCTTCGTCGTCGAGTTGATGGGGCGGTACGCGGGATGGATCGCCCTCCACGCCGGACTCTCGGGCTCGGCCGACGTGATCCTGATCCCCGAGATTCCCTACGACATCGCCAAAGTCTGCGACAAGATCCGGGCGCGTGAGGCGGCCGGGCGCCACTTCTCGATCGTGGTCGTGGCCGAAGGAGCCAAGCCGATTCTCGGCGACGTCGTCGTCAAAGAGGCGAAGAAGGTCGGCACCGTGGAGCGACTGGGCGGTGTCGCGGGCGTGGTTGCCGGCCAGATCGCGGAACGCACCGGGAAGGAGACCCGGAGCCTGGTGCTGGGCCACCTCCAGCGGGGCGGCTCGCCCACCACCTTCGATCGGCTGCTGGCGCTCCGGTTCGGGAGCGCCGCCGCTCGCGCGATCGGCGACTCCGACTTCGGCTCCGTGGTGGTCTACACCCCGCCGACGGTGAGCCGGCGGCGAATCGCCGACGTCATCGGGCGGCAGAAGCTCGTCAGCCTCGACAGCGGCATCATTCTCACCGCGCGGAACCTGGGGATCAGCTTCGGCGACTGATCAGCGCACCAGCGGCTTCGACGGCCCGTCCAGGAAGGAGCCCTGGGGCGGGCGCCAGGTGAGGTGACTCTCGATCATCGCCGCCACCTCGAGATCCTTGGCTGTGATCCCGCCCGCGCTGTGGGTCGACAGCGTCACCGCGACCTTGGGCCAGGTGACCGTCACGTCGGCGTGGTGATCGGCCGCCTCGCAGATGAAGGCGATCGCCCCGGCCACCAGCATCGAGACCCGCCAGCCGTCGGTCTGATAGGTTCGCCGGATCGCGCTTCCCTCGACGCGCCAGCCGGGCACGGCCGAGAGTCCGGCGGCGATCGCCGCGGCATCGAGGCGTTCCGATGGAGGCATGGTCAACGCTCCTTGGTGAAGGTGGCGTGCTGGCCCGGGCTCTCCTCGACCAGGACCACGAGCTTCGTGATGCTGCCACACCCCGCCTCCGCGAGTCCGCGCCAGACCAGCTCGGCGAAGTAGGCGGCCAACCGCTCCGCCGTCGTGTCCCGGACCGGCACCGCCGCCACCTGCGCCGAGGGGAAGAGATAGCGCCGCTCGTCGCCCACCCACACGGTCGTGAATTCGTCGGCGGCGTCCAGCCGGATCGCGGGATTCGCCGTCGGCACCAGCACCCGGTGGTCGACGGCCTCGAGCGCCGGGCGGAGAATGGCCTTGAGGACGGCGAAGTCGATCACGAACCCGGTCGCGTCGTCGACTCCGGCCTCCACCGTCAGCGACACGCCGTAGTTGTGACCGTGCAGGCGCTCGCACTTGTGGCCGGGAATCGTGAGGAAGTGGGCCGCCGAGAAGCCGAGATCGTCTCGCGCGACGGTGACGGTGGTGGTCATGCGACCGCGTCCTTCGGCGGGGTCCAGGTGGCGCCAGCGTGAGCCGCCTCGCGGAACGCCGCGAGACCGGCCCGGAAAAAGAGCAACGAAGTCGTCAGCCCGAACATCGACACGACCAGGATCGAGCGGCCGATGGCGGCTTCGTCACGAAAGACAAAGTCGGTGAGGGCGGCCACCAGCGTGGGCCCGATTCCGAGTCCGACGATGTTGACCGAGAAGAGATAGAGCGCTGACGTCTGGGCCCGCATCGCGGGTGGGCTGATCTCCTGGATCCCGGCGGCGGCCGCCCCGAAACCGAAGGACGCGAAAAAGGTGCTCGGAATCAGCGCGGCGGCCAGGTACGGCGTCGGCGCGAAGAGATAGAGCCAGGTGGCACCGATCTGAAAGGTGGCGCCGATCATGCCCACCAGCAGCTTGGCGTCCGCCCGGCCGCGCCGCACCAGGACGTCGCCCAGATACCCGCCGGCCACCACGCCGGCCACCCCGAAGGTGGCCGTCCAGAGCCCGTAGACGTAGCCGGCCTGCTGCGGCGTCCAACCGTGACTCCGGGTGAGAAAGGTGGGCACCCAGAACGCCCACCCGTAGTTGACCATCGAGATCATCGCGAAGCCGAGGTTGTGGCTCGCGAAGGCGCGACGGTGAGTGCCGACGTAGCGCCAGACGGTGCCGACCGAGACGGGCGCGACCGGGCCGGCCGCGCTCATCGCGCCGCGGACCGGCTCCCGGATCAGGCGGATCATCAGCGCCAGGAGGAGGCCCGGGATCCCGATCGCCAGGAAGGTGGCCTGCCATGGTCGAATCTGGCCGATGAGTGGCAGGGTCACCATCCCGGCGTCGCCCACCAGGCCGATGATCCAGCCACCGAGCATCAGGGCGACCCCGCTGCCGAGGTAGATGCCGAGCGAGTAGACTCCGATGGCGGTTCCCAGGCGGTCACGCGGGAAGTAGTCCGCGATCAGCGAGTAGGCCGGCGGGGAGAGCGCCGCCTCGCCGACGCCGACGCCGACTCGGGCGAGGAACAGCTGACCGAAGTTCCTGGCCAGACCGCAGGCCGCGGTCATCAGGCTCCACACCGCGATGCCCCAGCCGATGATCCCCCGCCGGCTGGCGCGATCCGCCAGCCGGCCGATCGGGAAGCCGAGCACGCTGTAGAACGTGGCGAAGGAGAGGCCCATCAGAAGGCTGATCTGGGTGTCGGAGATCTGCAGGTCGCGCTTGATGGGCTGCACCAGCAGCGCGAGGATCTGTCGGTCGACGAACGACGAGACGTAGGCCAGCATCAGAATGCCGACCACAAACCAGGCGTAGACTGGCCGATACTCGGCGGCTTGGCTCACCTCAATCTCCCGCCACTACCGCTCGCCCGATGATCTCCTTCATGATCTCGTTCGATCCGCCGTAGATCCGGGCCACCCGGCTGTCGACGAAGTGCCGGGCGATCGGGTACTCCACCATGTAGCCGTAGCCGCCGAAGAGCTGGAGGCAGCGGTCGGTGACCCGGGAGCACATGTCAGTGGTCCACCACTTCGCTTCGGACGCCGTCTTGGTGTCGAGCCCGCCCTGGTTGAGCTCCTCGATGGCGCGATCGACGAAGGCGCGCCCGAG
>JBFXAS010000232.1:0-8857 GCA_050184075.1 Gemmatimonadales bacterium | reverse complement strand
GCTTCGAGCAGTTCTACCAGGACGTCGACACCAACGTGCTGGGCACCGCCAACCTGGTTCGTTGCCTCGACCCGGCGACGGTGCGGCGGGTGGTGCTCGCCTCGAGCATGGCGGTCTACGCGGAGTCCGAGCCGGGGCGGACGGTGGCGGAGAGCCATCGCTGCCAGCCGCTCTCTCCCTACGGCGTCGGCAAGCTGGCGGCCGAGCGGATGAGCGGTCAGGTCCTGGCGCAGGCCGGGATCGGCTTCACGGCGCTCCGCTACTTCAACACCTTCGGACCAGGCCAGCGCTTCACCCCGTACGTCGGGGTGATCACCATCTTCGTCACCCGGCTTCTGCGCGGGGAGCCGCCGGTGGTGTTCGGAGACGGGCAACAGCGGCGCGACTTCGTGCACGTGGACGACATCGCCGCCGGCACGGTCGCCGCGCTCGACGGCCCACCGGGCACCTACAACCTGGGCACCGGCATCGGCACGACGGTCGCCGAGCTGGCCGAGCTGCTCCGGGAGCGGATCGCCCCGGCGGTGCCGATCGAGCACGCGCCGGCCCAGGAGGGCGAGCTGCGCCACTCCGTGGCCGACATCAGCCGCGCGACCGCGGCCCTCGGCTACCGGCCGAGCCGCAGCCTCGGCACGGACATCGACGCGGTGATCGACTTCATCCGCGCCCGAGGCGTCGCATGAGCGAGACGCCCGAAGGCGCCGCCCCGGCCGCGCCCGGTCTCGGTGGCTGGCTCAGACGCCGGCTGCCGATTCCGCTCCTGCTCACGGCGCTGGTCGCCGCGTTGCTCCACATCGCCCCGTTCTGGGCGGCGGAAGTGCAGACCCCCGCCGGCTGGAAGTTCACCGGGCACCTGAACGGCTCGCCCGACGAGATGCAGTACCGGATGCTCACCGAGCGGACGCTCGCGGTCGGGCCGGTCGTCGACAACCGGCTGACCACCGAGCCGAATCAGCCCCACATCGCGATGTTCTTCTACTGGGGCGTCGCGAAGCTCTCGGCCTGGCTCGGAGCCAGCGAGGCGTACGTCTATTCGTATTTGGGCTCGGTGATCGCGTTCCTGCTCGCGCTGGTGCTGTTCTGGATCATCGACCACTTCGTGCGCTCGCGGTACCAGACCTGGTGGGTCTTCCTGACGTTGCTGTTCGGCGGCGGACTCGGGGCTCACCTGATGCTGCTGAACGACGTCGACCGCCTTCGCGGCATCATGCCGTTCCAGCGGATCGTGACCGAAGGCCTCCGGGAGTCGATCGTCTTCGAGAACTATCGCAGCCATTACATCTTCACCACCCTGTTCGACACCCACTTCCTGTTTTTCCTGCTGATGGCGCTGCTCGCCATCGTGGCGTTCTATCGGGCGATCGTCGGCTACTCGATCGGTCGCGTCGCGTTGGCCGGGCTGGCGTTCGGTCTCGCCACGGTGCTCCACATCTACGACGGCGTCACTCTGCTGTTCGTCGCCGCGAGCGTCGTGGCGCTCCTGTGGCTCCGGAAGCTCCCGGTCCGCCCCGCCATGGTCACCCTGGTCGTGTGTGGCGCCGCCGTGGCCGCGGCGACGCTCTGGCAGGTGCTGCTCTTCCGCGGCTCGGGGCTCGGCATCCCGCCCTGGCGGGCGCAGGCGATCTACTTCTCGGAGCTGGCGCTCGCCTACCCGCTCGCCTGGGGGCTGATCGCCTGGGGGCTCGGCCGCTACTGGCGCGACGCCGGGCTCGAGCAGTGCTTCCTGCTGGGGTGGGCGTTGGGCTGCACCGCGCTCACCCTCTCGGGTCCGTTCTACCCCTACTCGGACCGGGGCACCCTGACCCTCCAGGTGCCCCTGATGATCGTGGCCGGCGCGATCTACTTCTCCTGGCGGCCGCGCGTCTCCTGGCAGCACGCGGCGTTCGCGCTGGTCCTGCTGGGCGCCACCCCGATCTGGCAGATCCAGCGGCTCTGGATCAACCGGGCCTTCGACAACCACCCGAGCGGCGGGCCGCCGCCCTACACCTGGATGAACCCGGATCACCAGGCCCTGGTCGCGGCGCTCGACGAGAAGGCGACGGCCGAGGACGTGCTGATCGTCGACAAGACCAAGGTCCCGTGGCGCACCGACGATCTCTGGCTGACGATGGGATTCCCCGGTCGGCTCTACGCCGGGCACTACGCCCTCACGCCGGGATACGAGCGCCGTCGTGACGCGGTGAACGCGTTCTTCGCCGCTCCGATCGACAGCGTCGAGTTCCTTCGCCGCGAGCGAATCCGCTTCGTCTACGTCGGGGCGGAGCGCGACCTCGCCCCGTTCGAGCAGGTGCCCGGCCTGGCGCCCGTCAAGCGGACGGCGGTCGGGACCCTTTTCGAGTACGCTCCCGCAGCCGTCCGTTAACCGTCCCGAGGCCCGAAACACAGCGCCGCCCGATCCGTGTGGACCGGGCGGCGCTGGTCATTGGACCGCGGATGCCCGACTCAGGGCAGCGCGGTGAAGGTGAAGCTCTTGACCGTCGAGGCCCCGTCGTCGTCGGTGACGGTCAGGGTCCAGGTTCGGGTCTTGGCCGTGTAAGTCTTGCTCCACAGCGGCAGCGTCGAGGCCACGTTCGGGCCGCCGGTACGCCACGCGTAGCTGACGATGCTCCCGTCGGGGTCGGATGACCCTCGCCCGTCGAAAGTGCATAGACCGCCCGCCACACAGGTGACGACCACGTCGGCTACCGGCGGCTGGTTGCTCGGCGGCGGCGGCGGAGGCGGAGGCGGAGGCGGCGGCGGCGACGACGACGGCACCGTGAAGGTGAACGACTTCGTGTCCTGCAGGCCCTGCGCGTCGAACACCGTCAGGGTCCAAGTCCGGGTCCGTGCGGTCTGGAAGTCGATCGTGAAGGTCGGCGTGGACCTCACCAGATTGCCATTCGACCGCCACTCGTACGCGACGACGCCCTGGTCGTCGGTCGAGCCGGTGCCATCGAAGTCGCAGGTGTAGCCACTGCAGCTGAACGCCGGGTTCGAGACTGGAGGCTGGTTGCCGGGCGGTGGCGGTGGTGGTGGCGGTGGTGGTGGCGGTGGTGGTGGCGGAGGCGGTGCCGAGTTCAGCCACGCCATGTTGAGCAGCCGGTTGGGCGAGCCCGTGCCGGGGTTGCCGACCTTGTTGGTGAGTGCGTTGGCGATCAGCGCGTTGGCCACCTGCGACGGGGTCGCCGACGGGTTCTGCTGGAGGTACTGCCCGACCACGCCGGCCACGTGCGGCGCCGCCATCGAGGTGCCGCTCAGCACCGCGCTCCCCGACGGGATGTAGGCGGCCCGGATGTTCGAGCCGGGGGCGAAGAGGTCGAGACAGGTCCCGAAGTTCGAGAAGCTCGAGCGCGCGTCGGTCTGGGTAGTCGAGCCGACGGTGAGCGCGGAAGGCTCGGAGGCCGGCGACTGGTTGCAGGCGTTGGTCGTCGAGTTGCCGGCGGAAACGGTGTAGGTCACTCCGGCGTTGACGCTGTTCGCCACGGCCGAGTTGAGGGCGCTGGACAGACCGCCGCCCAGGCTCATGTTGGCCACCGCCGGCAGGATCGCGTTCTGGGTGACCCAGTCCACTCCGGCGATCACCTGCGAGTAGGTGCCCGAGCCGGTGCAGTCCAGGACCCGAACTCCGACGATGGTCATCCCCTTCGCGACGCCATAGGTGGCACCGGCCGCGGTCGAGGCGGTGTGGGTGCCGTGGCCGTCGCAATCGACCGCGCCGCCACCCGGGGTGATCGCGTCAAACCCAGGCGCAGCGCGTCCGCCGAAATCGGCGTGCGAGTAGAGGATCCCGGTGTCGATGCCGTAGAAATGCACGCCGGACCCGTCGAGGGAGTAGGTGTAAGAGTTGTCGAGGGGCAGGTTCGTCTGGTCGATCCGGTCCAAGCCCCAGGACGGCGCTGGCGATTGGGTCGGGTTGGCGCGAGCGATCTGGTCCCGCTCGATGAACTTCACCCGCGGGTCCCGGCGCAGCTCGCGCACCTGCGCGTCCGTCAGGTCCGCGGCGAAGCCCTGGATGGCCCGCTCGTAGGTGAATCGCTCTCTCGCGCCGACCTGGCGGGCCAGCGAGGCGGAGAGTGCCCTGGCGTTGACGGTTTGGTCCTGGAAGACCACGATGTGACCCTCTGCCTGCTCGCCGGCCAGCTGGAACGCCGGTTGGGTGCCGGGCTCGACCGGACCGCTGGCATCCCCGCATGCGGCGATGAGCCCGGCCAGGCCGGCTGTCCACAGACAACGCCTCATCGATTCTCCCCTTGGTTGTGCGCTCGGCTTCGACTGGCGGAGCAGGAGGCCCCCATGCCTCGTGTCCGCGCGACGGGACGGGTCCCTGGACCCGAGGTTCCAACCTAACGAGCGGTGAGAGCGCGATCAAACGTTCCGATTTCGGTGACTTGACCTTTGACGGTCGCTCCGAAGCGGCTGGCTGGCACGGCTTTCAGTCACTTCGTTGCGGGCTGACGACAGGTGTAGGTTTCTTACTGCAGGTCGGGCCCTCGGTTGTCGGATGGGGGCCTCGATCGGACGGCTCTCGGCCGATCTGTGGCCCCGGTTCTGCAGTATTCGAGACGATTCAATCCTGGACTTTCCGGGATTCTCGGGCCCGCCGGACTGTCGGCTTGGCCCCGAAGGGAGCTTATGCGAAACCGCTACGCGTCGGGCTGGTACCTCGTGGCTGTGGCCGGATTCGTCCTCGCCGTTCCGGGCGTGGCGTCCGCGCAGAGCCTCACCTCCGGATCGCTGCGCGGCGTCGTCCGGGATACGGACGGCACCGTGCTCCGGCGGGTCGACCTCACCCTCGAAGGTCGCCTCGGCGGGACCATCAGCCGTTTCGAGACCGATCTCGACGGCACCTTCCGGCTGGGCCTGATGCGTCCCGGCGAATACCAGCTGCTGGTCGAGCAGCAGGGCTTTCAGCCCGTTCGGCTGACCGGCATCATGGTCTCCGCTGGGGAACAGACCCGCCTCGACATCACCCTCGAGCGCCGGCCCCCGCCGATCGAGCGAGTCGAGGACGTGCCGGCCGCGGGTGCGCGCGTCGGGACCGTCGCCGGGCGGTTGCTCAGCGAGCGGGAGCTCTCGCTGCTCGACTATCGACGGGGCGCGGCCGACGTCTTCCGCGGCGTGTCGGAGGTCGTCTGGCCGGCCGACGGTCGGAACGGCAACGGATTGGCGGCCGCGGGCCTGCCGATCGGCTTCAGCCGGCTGATGATCGACGGGATCTTCGAGACCTCGCTCGGGCATCTCGGGCTCAAGTCGGAGCCGGCGCCGCTCTCGGCGCTGGCCCGGGACGGCCTGGCGCAGATGCGAATGATGAACGCCCCGCTCGACACCGAATGGCGCGGCGCACTCGGCCCGGTGTTCGCGACCCAGACCGCGAGCGGCACCGATCGGCTGACGGTGGTGCCGTTCGCCAAGGTCTCGAGCGCGACCCTTGGCGGTCGGGCGATCGACAACCCGCTCGAGCAGAGCGCGACCTCGGTCCAGGCCGGCGCCTTGATCGCGGGCGCGATCGTTCCGGACACGACCCACTTCCTGCTTCGATTCGACTATCAGGCGCTGGAGCAGCCCACCGCCTGGCCCTTCGAGCGAGACACCGCGACGTTCGGCGGCGCCCCGGTCTCGCTGCGGGAGGCGCTACCCGTCCTGGCCCAGGACAGCTTCGGCATCGGGATCGGGCCGCACGCGTTGCCCGCCGTGCGGAGCTGGCGGGGCGCGAGCGGGATGGGCAAGCTCGACTGGATGCTCTCCGGGTCGAGCATGCTCGCGGCCCGGTTCTCCGCCTCGACCTGGAAGGAAGAGACGCCGCAGGTCGGTGACGCGCTCAGCATGGCCACCGGCTCGACGCTCGACGGCCGTGATCTGGGGGCCGCGATCGGGATCACCACCTCGACGCCGCGGTTCGACAACGAGCTTCGGGCCGGGTTCTCCACGGCGCGGAGGAAGTACCTCGCGCCGTCGCTGCCCGAAACCCGGCTCCTTGCCGAGGGCGCGGCCTTCGGGGGCAGCAGCGTGCTGCCGGCCTTCTTCGACGTGCGCACGATCGACATCGCCAACACCCTCCATCTCCGCACCGGGGCCCATCAGATCAAAGCCGGCGCGGCCTTCACCTCCTCGGCCTATCAGTACGACTATCTCTACGGCGCGGCGGGGATCTACCGGTTCGCGGACCTCGACCATTACGGCGACGGGGTCGGCTCCTACTATCGGGCCGAGGGCTCCGGCGCCGCCCGCTTCAGCGGCAACGACATCGGGCTCTTCGTGCAGGACGCCTGGAATGCCGCGCCCGATCTCCAGCTGGTCGTGGGGCTCCGCTGGGACTTCAGCCCGCTGCCGAAGAACCAGATCGCCCTCAACACGCCCTGGCTCCAGGCCACCGGGATCCGCGGCGACTCGCTCAAGAACGACTACTCGGGCGTCGCTCCGCGGGTGGGCTTCGTCTGGGACGTGCGGGGCGGCTGGGTGCTTCGGGGTGGTCTCGGCCTGCACTACGGTCGGCTCGACCCGACCGTCTTCGGCGAGGCGATCACCAACTCGGGCACCCGGGTCGTGGTGCGCCGGGGGATCGGGAGCTTTCCGAGCTGGCCGCTCGAGCCGGACGACGTGCTCGCTCCGATCGTCGGGCCGGCGCTCACGATCGTCAACTCGACCTGGCGGGCGCCCCGCGCGTCCAAGGGCGAGATGAGCGTCAGCCGCGTGATGCGAGGCGGCCTGGCGTTCCACTTGGTCGCCAGCTACCAGCACACCGATTTCCTGATGCGGCGCGAGGATCTGAATCTCGCGCCGTCGACCGGCACCACCCAGGAAGGGCGGCCGATCTTCGGGACGCTCGACCAGCAAGCTGGCTTCGTCTTCGCCGTGCCTGGCTCGAATCGGCGGTTCTCGGACTTCGATCGGGTGAGCGGGCTCTCCCCGCTCGGCTCGAGCGACCACTACGAGATCACCGGCGCCCTCGAGCGCGAGGTCGGCGCGCTCCGGGTCCACGCGTCGTACACGTACGCGAGCACCCGTGACAATCTGGTCGGCGCGAGATCGCTCGACCCGGCCGATCAGCTCTCGCCTTTCCCCGACGGCGTGGACGGCGTCGACTGGGACGAAGGTCGCTCCGACTTCGACGTGCCCCACCGGATCGCGGCCACGGCCGAGTATCGGAGCCCCGGCAGCAGCCAGCTCGCGGTGGCCGCGCGCTATCGGGTCCGCTCGGGTTTGCCGTTCACGCCGGGCTTCCGGGCCGGGGTCGACATCAACGGCGACGGCGCGGGTGGCAACGATCCCGTCTTCCTGGGCGGGGGCCTGGTGGGCCTGCAGGAAGCCCTGATCGGCGCGGGCTGCTCGATCGGCCTGGGCAACCGGTTTGCGGCGCGCAACAGCTGTCGCGAGAAGATGCAGCAGGGACTCGACCTGCACGCCTCGATCGGGATCCCCGTCGGGGGCAACGGCCCGCGGCTCCGGCTCGAGGTGGACGCGTTCAACGTGGTCGCCACCGAGACGGGGATCATCGATCGCGCCGCCGTGCTCGTCGATCCCAATGGCGCCGTGGTGCCGAGTGGCGGGGGCAACGTCAACGTCCCCCTGATGGTGAATCCCCGATTCGGGTCGATCCTCGCCCGCCGCGGAGAGCCGCGGATGGTGCGGGTCGGCTTGAGGATGGAGTACTGATGCGAGCGCCCGTCATCACCGCGCGGTTCGGGGCCGGCTGGGCCCTGGTCGCCGCCTGCCTCCTGGCGGCGTGCGAGAACAGCGGACTCGATCTCGGCTTCCCGCCGGAAGAGACCGGCACGATCGAAGCGCTGGTCTATCTGGACCGGGACGGCTCCCGCACCCCGACCTTCCCGCTCGACACCCTCTACCCGGGGGCGCGGGTGGCCCTGCTCCAGCGCGGCTCCGGCGACACCGTCACCACGACGGTGACGGGCCAGACCGGCATCGCGCGCTTCACCTCGGTGCCGCTCGGTGAGTACCGGCTCGGGATCGTGACCGGCAGCCTGGGCGACTCGATCGCGGTCGGGCGGATCGACTCCTCCGAGGTACGGCTGGAGACGACACCGGACACCCTGCAGGTGACCGTGGCCCGGTTGAGCTATCCCGAGGTCAGCCTGCGCGAGGCTCGCAACCTTCCGCAGGGCAAGCGGGTCTTCGTCCGCGGGGTGGTGCTGGTCGGCGTCCAGGCCTTCCGCGACACGACCTCGCACGTGTCGGACAGCTCGGGCGCGATGCGGCTCACCCGGGTCAGCCTGCGCGGCGGTCTGACCGGCAACAACCCTGGCGACAGCGTCAGCGTCCTGGGCATCACCTCGACCCGGGCGGGTCAGGTCGTGCTCGACCAGGCCGTGGTCTCGCGATTCGGCACCCGGCCGCCGCCGATTCCGAATCAGACCACGACTGGCATCGCGGCCACGGCCGCCAACGGCACGCTCGACGCGAACCTGGTGCAGATCACCGGCGCCACGATCAGCGACACGGCGACCGACGCCCCGGACTTCCGGGCGACCATCAGCGACGGCAGCGGCTCGCTGGTGGTGCTGCTGGACGGGAATCTCAACTTCGTGCGGAGCGCGTTCCGGCCGGGCCGGGTGCTCGATGTGCGGGGCGTGCTGGTGCCGGACGGGGTGGGCGGCTGGTCGCTCAAGCCGCGCGACCCGGTCGACGCGATCCTGTTCTAGCCGGGCTGGCCCCCGACCACCAGCTCCGAGGGGCGCGACGTCGTCGCGCCCCGAAGCCGGCGGGCTTGCCGCAACCCCGCGATCCCAACCCACGCCACGGCAACCAGGGTCAGCCCGAGCTTGATCACGGCCCGGGCGGAGTTGGCGTTGGTGAACCCCCGGGCGTCGGGCTGGGTCTGCCGCTGGATCTGGAGGGCGTCGAGCCCGAACGCTCCGATCAC
>JBFXAS010000231.1:0-8876 GCA_050184075.1 Gemmatimonadales bacterium | reverse complement strand
CGATGGCCCCGACGGGCGTGAGCGCGGGTCGCGAAATCCTCGCCCTGGACGGCCTCGACCAGACGGTCGAGGAAGGCGAGTTCTTCGGTCTGCTCGGCCCGAACGGTGCCGGAAAGTCGACCACCATCGGCGTGCTCACCACCCGGGTGATGCCTTCCGGCGGCAGCGCCAGCGTGATGGGCATCGACGTGGTCCGTGATCCGGTCGGGGTCAAGCGGCGGATCGGCGTGGTCCCGCAGCGTCCCAACCCGGACCGGGCGCTCACCGCCCGGCAGAATCTCCTCTTCCACGCCGACTACTTCGGCATCCCTCGCGCCGAGTCCGGTCGGATGGCGGACGAGCTGCTCGCCGTCTTCGGGATCGCGGATCGGGCGGAGAGCAAGGTTCACGAGATGTCCGGCGGGCAACAGCAGCGGCTGATGCTGGTCCGGGCGCTGATGCACGCGCCCGCGGTCCTCTTCCTGGACGAGCCGACGGTCGGTCTCGATCCGCAGGCGCGCCTCGCGCTCTGGGAGATCCTCCGCCGGCTCCACGCGGAGGGGCGCACCATCGTGATGACGACCCACTACATGGACGAGGCCGATCAGCTTTGCGATCGGGTGGGGATCGTCGATCGCGGCGTGCTGCTCGCCTGCGACACCACCGCCAACCTCAAGGCGCGCGCCCCGGGTGGCACCCTGATCGTGCTCACCCTCGACGGGCCGGCCGACGCCGTGACCGGGGCCGACCGGCTTCCCGGCGTGCTCCGCACCGAGCTCGAGGGCCGGGCGCTCCGGGTTTTCGCCGAGCGCCCCGGCGAGACCATCCCCGCGCTGATCCGCCTCGCCGAGCCGGCGGGGCGCCAGGTGACCGACATCCATCTCTCGCCGCCCAGTCTGGAGACGCTCTTCGTCTCGATGACCGGCCGGAGCCTCCAGTGAGCGGCCGAGCCGTCTCCACCGGCCTGGTGCTTCGGGCGCTCCTCCGCCGCGACTTCCACGTCGCGATGCGGGAGCTGCCCTTCTTTCTGCTCCGGACCACGCTGCAGCCGCTGATGTTCGTGATCGTCTTCGGCTATCTGCTGCCGAAGATGGGCTTCGTCCAGCGGGGATACGGCGCGGCGCTGCTGCCGGGCATCCTCGCCATCAGTCTGGCCTTTTCGAGCGTGCAGGCGGTCGCCCTGCCGATGGTGGCCGACTTCGGATGGACCTTCGAGATCGAGGATCGGCTGCTCGCGCCCGCGCCGATCCAGGTGGTCGCCTACGCCAAGGTGATCTCGGGCATCGTTCAGGGGGTGATCGCCGCGCTCTTCGTGCTGCCGATCGCCAGGCTGATCATGGGACCGATCGATGGGATCTCGCTCGCCAACGGCGTCGAGATCGTGGGCGTCACCCTGCTTGGCGCCACCGCGTTCTCGGCCTTCGGTCTCCTGCTCGGCACCGCGATCAATCCCCAACAGATCGGGCTGCTCTTCGGGTTCATCGTGGCGCCGATGATCTTCTTCGGTTGCGCGTACTATCCCTGGTCCGGCCTCGCCGCCGTGCCGGTGATGCAGTACGCCGTGCTGGTCAATCCGCTGGTCTACGTGGCGGAAGGGTTGCGGGGGGCGCTCACGCCAGGCTTGCCGCACATGCCGCTGCTGGCCGTGGTCGGCGCGCTGATCCTGCTCACCGGGTTGTTTCTCCGGGTGGGGATCCAGACCTTCTCGCGCCGCGCGGTATCCTGATCCCGGCCGCTCGCGCGCCTCGGCCAGCTCACGATCGAGCTGGTCGCGTCGGGGCCAGTCGCGCAGGCGGGCCACCACTCGGCCGGCACGAGCGCGGCGCCTTTCGAAGGCTTCATCACCCGCCCGATCGCCGACCAGTTGCGGCGCCGCCACGCTCGCCGGGGCCGGGCGCAGCGGAGCGTCAGCGGGGGAGGGCGGCCGTCGTCGCCCGGGGCGCGCCAAGCAGGCGCGCCACGGCCCGCACCAGCTCGTCGGGCTGGTAGGGCTTGCGCAGGAAGGCGGCCCGGTGGGCGGGGCTCACCAGCTCGGGGTGGAACTCGTGGCTGTAGCCGCAGGTGAAGAGCACCGGCAGCCCGGGTGTCCTGCTCCAGATCCGGCGCGCCAGCCGATCGCCGGACAGGCGGGGCATCACCACGTCGGTCACGACGCAGCTCGCGGCGCCGTCGGCCTCGAGCCACTCCGCCGCCTCGAGCCCGTCAGGGGCCTGGACGACCGAGAAGCCCGCCCGCACGAGGGCGCGCGCGGCGATCGAACGCACGGCCGGCTCGTCCTCGACCAGCAGCACCAGTCCGCTGGCCGGCTCCGGGGCGGCGGGCTCGGCCGGCGGGCGGGGGTCCTCCGGCCAGACCTCGATGGCCGGAAGGCTCACTATGGCGCGCGTGCCGCGTCCGGGCTCGCTCTCCAGCGCGATCGTGCCGCCGGCCTGTTCGACGATCCCGTAGCATGTGGCCAGGCCGAGGCCGGCGCCTCCGCTGATGTCCTTGGTGGTGAAGAAGGGCTCGAAGGCCCGCCGGCGAGTATCGTCTGTCATCCCGACACCGGTGTCGGTCACCAGCAGCCGCACCCATTTGTCGACCCGATCCACCCGGATACGGAGCACGCCGCCCGACGGCATCGCGTCGTGGGCGTTGGCGCAGAGGTTGACCACCACCTGCTCCATCTGATGCGGGTCCGCCAGCACGCCGCACCCGGTGGCGGGCGGGACCCAGTCGACCGTCACCGTCTCGCCGACCAGACGGCGCAGGATCGGCAGCAGGTCGCTCACCAGCTGGCGCAGGTCGAAAGCCCTCGGCGCGACGGGACGACGGCGGGCGAAGGCGAGCAGATGCTGGGTGAGATGGGCGCCACGGGTCGCCGCCTGATCGATCTCGATGGCCATCTCGCGCTCTGGTGATGACGGCGCGAGCCGTTCGGCGAGCAGGTTGGCGTTGCCCTGCACGACGGTGAGGAGGTTGTTGAAGTCGTGGGCGATGCCGCCGGCGAGCCGGCCGACGGTCTCCAGCCGTTCCGCCATCCCGCGGCGGGTCTCCCGGGCCCGCTGGTCGGTCACGTCGCGCGCGGTCACCAGGATCCCCTGCAGGAAGGAGACTTCCTCGCAGTTGGTTCCGGCGCACTCCAGTGTGAGCCAGCGGCCGTCCGCGTGGCGGACGCGCGCCTCGACCACCTCGGTCGCGCCAGGGCGGTGCGCGAGCGACGAGAGGACGGCCATCACCTTGGGCCGGTCCTCGGGATGGACCAGATCCAGCACCGAGGTGCCGACGAGCGCGTCGCCGTGGATTCCGATGAATCCGCGATCCGGGCGTACGCTGCTCAGGTAGCGGCCCTCGTTGTCCACCAGCGCCAGCGCCTCGGGCACCCGCTCGAGGATCGAGCGGAAGCGGGCCTCGCGCGCGGCCAGCTGCTCCCGCAGCGACTGTTCGTTGTCGAGGGCGAGCGCCGTCGCCCGGCGCTCCTGCTGGAGCAGCCAGACGATCATGGCGACCGCCATTGCGCTCATCAGCAGGTTGTCGAGGTAGCCGACGGCCACCACGCGATCGAGGGTGCGGGCAGAGATCGCACCATCGCCCATCGTCGTGAGGATCGCGTAGCCGGCCATCGGGAGCCCATAGCCGCCGATCGCGAGCGCGAGCAGCCGCCCGCGCCGCCAGACAACCGGAATCGCGGCCAGGCAGCCGAGCGCGGCGATCCCGCTCTTGATCGGGTAGCGCCAGGCGAACCCGTCGTCCGGCCGCCCCGCGGCCGAGATGACCGTGAGCAGCGCCGCCAGCGCGAGAAGCGCGACGGTGGTCCGAGGGCTGGCGCGGCGCCCGCGATCGAAGTCGATCACGCCGAGTGCCAGCGCCACCAGACTTCCGAAGCTGGCGAGATCGGTCAGCAACGCGAGCGCCAGCGGCGGATCGAGCACCCCGGGGCTCGGGCCGCGCAGCGCCTCCAGCGCGATCAGCCCGTGGGTGGCCGCGCTCAACGCCCAGCCGACACCCCACAACCGCAGGAAGGGCCGCCGGTTCTGGCGGAAGAGCCCGAGCGTGACGAGCCCGATGATCGTGGCGAGCGCCGCTTGGCAGAGCTGTTGTTCGACGAACGCCGCGACATCGGGCCGCATCGGCGATTCTCCGAAGCCGGGATGCTGCGATGATAGAGGGTGCCCTCGACCGGTCCAAGGGCGCCGATCAGCGGAAGGCGAGTCTCCAGAAGGAGAAGCCGAAGCGGTCGGCCTGCGCGTTCTGGATCGGCGAGACCATGGCGACGCCGTCCTCGCCGTCGAACGCGATCGCGAGATACTCGCCGGCCGCGTCGCGGGTCTGGGGGTCCGGGGTCTTTTGCCAGGGAGCCCAGCTGTCGAACCGGATCGGCGCGCCGAGGATGACACTCGGCTCGCCGGCGCCGACCCGCACCCGGGCGACCTCCGCGCGAAGGCTGTCGCCCTCGCCCCGGACCCAGGAGGCCACCAGCTCCCCATCGCCCCGGGCGATGAGGTAGGGGAAGTAGCAGCGCTCGGGGCCGCTCGCGATCGTCCAGGTGGTCCAGGTGGTCCAGGTGGCTCCCCGGTCCGCCGAGCGGGCGAGGCGCATCGTGGTGCCCTCGCTCCAGAGGTAGTAGAGCGCGCCGCTTCCGTCGAACGCGATCGGCTCCACCCAGCGCGGCAGATCGGCCGGGTTGCCGAGCGGGAAGCCCCAGGCCCGGTCGCCTGGCGGGGGATGCTTGGCCCAGGTGACGCCGCCGTCGGCGCTCACCGCGATCAGGTCGGTGCCGCGGTCGATCTTGTTGCCCGAGGCCGAGAGCGGAACGATCCGGACGGCGACCTCGTTGGCGGGACCCACCGCGAGGTGGCTCGAGCCGCCCGAGTCGTGAATTCGGGGGCCTTCCCGCCAGGTTCGCCCGCCGTCGCGACTCACCGCGTGGCTGACGCCGCCGCCGTCGTTCCAGATCGCGTGCGCGGTGCCGTCCGGCGTCACCTCGACCCAGGGCCGATCGTCGAAGCGATCCTCGGAGAGCCGGGTCCAGGTCCAGGTCGCGCCCCCGTCGTGGCTCACGCCCATCACGACGTGGGTGCCCTCGAACGTGGTCCGGTCGAACCCCATGCTCATGTAGTAGAGCGTCCCGTCCGGACCGACGGCGAGGTCGACGTCGGAGTTGGCCACCGCGCCGTCGGCCTCGGTCCCGACCTCGACCTGCGACCAGCTCGCGCCCCGGTCGTCGCTCCGGAAGAGCTTGGGTCCCGGATCGCCGTAACCGCCAACGAACCAGGTGCCGTTCGGGTGCGACGCCAGCATCGGCTCGCGGGCGAGGAGACCCACGCTATGGGAGGAATCGACGAGGACCACGCTGGTCGGCTCCGGCCGCTCGGGGGCGGAAGCGCTGTCGCCGCAGCCGAGTGCGGCGATGCTCAGGAGGGCCACGAGGGCGGCGCGCCGGCGGCGCGTGAGGGTCGGCGCCCTCATTGCTTGGCGAACACCAGCGTCTGGTTGAACGGCTGACCCGGGTAGTCGACCGCCCGGGCGATGGTCAGAGCCTTCCCGTCCTCGGAGAGCGCGAACCGGTCCACGATCTTGACGGGTCCCTGGCCCGACTGGACCTCGCTGGTCATCACCAGGACCTTGCCGTCCCAGGCGAGGGTGCTCGTCGACATCCCGCCACCGAAGCTGTTCTGGTGGGGCTTCCCGTCCACCACGTAGGTGAGCGTCCCGACGGTCCCGTCGATGGTGCGCTCGACGACCAGCCTGGGCTCCCGGTGATCGATCGCCTCGGTGCGCTGCTGGGCGGGCGCCGGGCCGAAGTCGCTCCGCGCCGGGTCGAGCTTCCAGGTGCCCGACAGATCGGGCACCGCCTGGGCTCGGGCGGTGCCCACGGCGAGCAAGGCGAAGGCGGCAGTGAGCAGGCTCCGGGTGCAGCGCGACATGTCGACTCCTTGGGGTGGCTCGGGCCGGCCCATGCGCCGGCCCGAGGCCCTCAATCTGCGTCGCATCGGGTCCGGGCGCCATGCCGGCCCGCGGACGAATGCCTAACGTTGATGCACCGCCAGGAAGCCCCGGATCAGCGTCGCCACGCCCGGCAGGTCCGCCACCCCGATCGAGGCGTGATTGGTGTTCGGGAGCAGGGTGTCCTGGCTCACGGCCACCTCGGTCCGAAAGCGCTCGATGCTGGCCCGGCGATAGGGCTCGAACAGGGCGGCCTCCCACTGGGCGAGCGCGGCGGCGCGGGCGGAGTCGGCGCCGGGCGGGAAGAAGATCGGGGCGAAGAGCCCGAGCGCCGGCGCCCGGATCCTGGTGTAGTCCTTGGCGTAGGCCATCAGACTCTCGAACATCGCTCCGTTGATCGCGTCCGACTGGCGGTACCGCACCGAGCCGTCGGGTCGGACGTCGACCAGATCGCGGAGGTGCGCCTCCCAGGCGTCGGGCCAGGGAACGTCGGCGAGCCAGGTGTCCTGGAACCAGGCGCGCAGCACGTCGAGCGAGGCGAGATCCGCGGGGCCGGGCGTGAGCGACACCGGCGTCGCCTCGAAGGCCGCGCCGAGCCTGGGGTCCGCCCAGTCGTAGGCGGCGTCGAGATAGACCAGCGCGATGGTCCGCTCAGGATAGCGGATCGCGAACTCGGTGATCTCGTTGCCGCCCATCGACCAGCCCAGCAGGTTGGCCCGATCGACCTGGAGGCTGTCGAGCAGGCCTCGGAGATCGTCGGTCAGGGTGCCGTTGTCGTAGGGGCCCTCCATGCCGGAGTGCGCGTGCCCTCGCCGCGCGTAGGCCAGCACCCGGAAGCTGCCGGTCAGCCTGGGCGCCAGATCGTCCCACACGTGAGGCGAATCGCCCAGTCCGTGGATCAGGACCAGCGCGGGACCGCTGCCGCCCCAGTCGAGGTAGTTGAGCCTGGTGCCGTTGGTGGCCACTTCGCCCATGGAATGCGGAGACGGATCCACCCACCCCGGTGGCTCGGCCGGAGGGGCCTTGCAGGACGACGCTGACAGCATGGCGCAGGCGAGGACGAACCGACGGATGACGCGCATCGGGGCTCCCGTTGAATCGCGGCGAGGGGCGCTGCCCGGAGTCGGGCGGCTTCGGAATCTAGGCCGCGCGAGGGTGCGATCCAGTATCCCATCGCCCAGGTGATCGATCTGCTGGATCGGTCCGCAGTGGGTCCACGAGATAGTCCGCTGGCTCGAGCGCAGGCCAGGACGTTCGGCGTCCGTCGGAGCGGGGTCGGGGGGCGGTCGAGCAGGACCGCGAGCCCGACGGGCGCGACGAACGCCACAGTGACGATCGGCTGGCTGAGGGGCCGGCACGCCACGGCGGAGCCCATTCGTCGGAGCGGGGCGCGGGCCGGACCGCCTGGTGGGGTCCCGGTCGCACGCGATACATTGCCGGCCGCGTCCGTCGCCCGCGTCCGTCGCCCGCGTCCGTCGCCCGCGGCCGTCGCCAGCGCCCCGCAGCCCGGGACGACGTTAGGTGACGATGGTCACGCACCGAAAAAGGGATCACGGAACGGGAGCGGGCAGGAGTGCGGCTCCGCTCCTATGACTCGAGCCGGGAGGTACCGGTGGACGACGCCGTCAGCAAGGAATTCGCCGCCCGATCGCTCCCGTTCGTGCCCCTCGAGTTCGTGCGGCGCGACCCGGCCGACTCGCTCGCGCGGGCCCGCGCCTTCCACGACCAGATGAGCCGCCGGCGGACCACCCGCCACTTCGCTACCGATCCGGTCGATCGGGCACTGATCGAGTGGGCCATCCGCACGGCGGGCACCGCGCCGAGCGGCGCCCACCAGCAGCCTTGGACCTTCGTCGCCGTCTCCGATCCCGAGCTCAAGCGGCGGATCCGCGAGGCGGCCGAGAAGGAGGAGCACGAGTTCTATCACGGCCGCGCGCCGGCCGAGTGGCTCGAGGCGCTCGCCCCACTCGGCACCGACGAGATCAAGTCCCACCTGACCGACGCGCCCTGGGTGGTGGTGCTCTTCCGTCAGGCGCACGGCCAGCGGACCGACGGCTCCAAGCGGACCTACTACTACACCCAGGAGTCCTGTGGCATCGCCGCCGGGTTCTTCATCGCCGCGATCCACATGATGGGTCTGGTCACCCTCACCCACACGCCCAATCCGATGGGCTTCCTGGCCGAGCTCCTCGGCCGGCCCGCGAACGAGAAGGCGATGCTGGTGATGCCGGTCGGCTACCCGGCCCCCGACGCCCGGGTCCCGAACCTCGAGCGGAAGCCGCTCGACGAGATCGCGGTCTGGCGCTGACCATGCCCTCCGAGCGGCTGGGCTGCGACTCGATGATCCTCCGCCTGGCGTTTCTCGGCGTGGCACTCTCGACCGGCTTTGCCGT
The DNA here is from genome assembly GCA_050184075.1 of Gemmatimonadales bacterium. GTDB lineage: Bacteria > Gemmatimonadota > Gemmatimonadetes > Gemmatimonadales > GWC2-71-9 > SHZU01. Next base: position 579 of record JBFXAS010000231.1, on the reverse strand, counting down.
CGGCCCGGCCCTCGGGCAGCGCCCATTCGCGCAGGTCGGCGGAGGGGTAGCGCTCTTTCGAACTGAACGCGGTGTCCCAGCCGACTCGCCGAGTACCGAGGTCCAGCCGCTCGCGATGACGGCGCTCGGCGTCCGGGTCGGGGCGCTGATCCTGCGGGTCGACGGCCGCGCGCACGGCGCCAGGCTGGGAACCCTGCTGGCCGCGACCGCCGGCCTCGGGGTGACCACGACCGCCGGCTCGGCGCGGCCCTACCTCCTCGGCGCGGTGGGCCGCGGCAAGATCACCGAGGGTGACCGCGGCATGGTGCTGAGCGCGCTGGTCGGTCTGGCGAGCCGCCGGCTCTTCGCGGAGGCGCGGGTCGACCGCCTGACCGCGGACGAGCCCTTCCGCCAGCGGATCAGTACCTACCTCTCGCTCCAGGCCGGAGTCCGACTCGGCCGCTGAGCCCTGAATCCAGACTCAATCGGCCTTGGGTCCCTCCCTTCACGGGCGGTCCGGCATGTTCCGTCCGGGAGCGTCCGCGTGAAAAGGCCCGCTGCAAGGGGCAGAAGCGCCAAGCCCGGCAGCTGCGAGACGCC
>JBFXAS010000230.1:0-8876 GCA_050184075.1 Gemmatimonadales bacterium | reverse complement strand
AGCCGGCGGTTGGATCTGGAAGGCCAGTTCTTCGCCACGCCGACCTCGATCTTCGCCTCCTTCGGCTCGGACCACCGACAGCGCACCTTCATGATGCGGACCGAGCCCAGACCGCCCGATCTCGGCGCGCTGGTGCGGGTGACGGAGGTCGCGCAGGCGGTCTCGAGCGGCCGGGAGACGCCGGCGCGCGGCAGCGAGGCGATCGCGGCGCTCGATAGGGCGGGCGGGTCGACCCCCGCGGCGGTGGTGGTGGGCTACACCCTGGCGTCTGGCACGGCGGCGCGCTTTCTGGGCGGCGGCTGGCCCGAGATGCGGATCGCCGCGATCGCCGGGCTGCTCACGGGGACGCTGGCGGTGCTCACCACCCGGTTCAAGCGACTCGGTCGAGTCTACGAGCCCGTGGCCGCCTTCAGTTGCGCGGCGCTGGTGTCGCTCCTCGGCGTGGCGCTCGGCGGATTCGCGGTGCCGGTGGCCACGCTCGCCGGCCTGATCGTGCTGATTCCCGGGCTCACGGTCACCACCGCGATCACCGAGCTCGCGACCCAGCATCTCACCGCGGGCACCACCCGGATGGCCGGCGCGTTCATGACCTTCATCGGAATCGGCTTCGGCGTCGCGCTCGGCTATCGGGTGGCGGGGCTCGTGGGCCAGCCGGTCACGGTGACGCCGGTGTCGCCGCCCGAGTGGACCTTCTGGGCCGCGCTGGTCGGGGCCGCGATGGCCTTCGCGCTCCTGCTCCGGGCGGAGCGGCGCGATCTCTTGTGGATCGTGGCCTCGGGACTCGCGGCGGTGGTGGCCGCGAAGGCGGGCACGGTGTCGTTAGGCGCAGACCTCGGGGTCTTCGTGGGGGCGGTGGCGGTCACAGCCTTCGCATGGCTCTACGGTCGGATCACCCACCGGCCCGGGCCGGTCGTGCTGGTGCCGGGGCTCCTGGTGCTGGTACCCGGAAGCATCGGCTTCCGCGGGGTGCTGGCGCTGCTCGACCGGCAAGTGCTCTCGGGCATCGACGCCGGGTTCTCAATGATGCTCACCGCCGTCGCGCTGGTGGCGGGGCTCCTCTCCGCCGCGGCGATCCTCCCCGAGCAGCCGCTCGACTGAGGCCGCGGGCACGGAGGGTGCCGGACGGCGCATCCGCACGATCGACCAGCCGATCAGGATCACCATCGCCGCGCTTGCCGCGATCACGATGGCGGCGAGGGCGCCTCGCCGCTCGAGCAGGTGGGGCGTCACCGTGAACACCAGGGTGCCGGGTGTGATCCCCACCGCGGTGGTCCAGTAGAAGACCGGCCGCGAGAGCGCGAGGATCCCGCTCGCCCAGTTGAGCGCGGTGAAGGCCATCACCGGCGAGAGGCGGAGACCGAGCAGGGTCGGCCATCCCGCGCGCTCGACCAGCGCCTCGATCCGAGCCATTCGGGCGGCGCCGAAGAGGCGGTCGGCAGGGCGGCGGCCGAGTCGGCGGCCGAGCTCGTAGGAGAGCCCGCACCCGACCATCACGGCGAGCCAGGTGAGCACGAAGGCCCGGACCGGCGGAAAGAGGACGCCGTTCAGGAGCGCCGGTGCTTCGATCGGAAGCGGCAACAGGGCGGCGGCGATCGTGAAGGCAGCCGCGAGCAGATCGATCGCGACGCCGGGCGCGCCCGGATCCGCGGCACGCAGGATCCGAACGGCCAGCTCCCGGGCGAGTGGGCCGCCCAGCGCAATGGCGGCGCCGAGCACGGCCACCAGGGCCGCGACGGCCACCCACCGCCCGGGGCGGGGCGGCCGCCGGGCGAGGCTCATCGCTCGGGTGTCGACACCCAGACCCAGTCGTCGACGACCTTGGGGATCCCGTCCTGCAGTGGCAGGTAGTCGTCGATGATCACGCAGGGATGCGGCCGCGCGGCGCAGTCGCCTCCGGAAACCGCCGTGGTCCGGACGTTGGCGTCGGGCACGCCCATCGCCGCGTAGACGCTCCGTCGGAACGCGTCCGAGTCATCCTGGTGGTGAAACGCCCGGATCCGCTCGGCCGGGGTGAGGCCGCGCTCGGTCACCCAACTCGGAAATCGAGCGCTCCCTGCGACAGGAAGCACCCCGCCCACGATCGACCCGACCCCGGCGACGCGATGGCGGGTGAGCGCGATGAACAGGGCGACCTGCGCTCCCTGCGAAGCGCCGGTAAGGACCACCCGGTCCCAGGCCACGCTCGCGCGGTCCGGGGAGAGGTACCTGGTGAGCCCAATCGCTCTGAGCGCGAGCAACAACGCTCCCTCGGCGCTTCGGTCCCGCGACACCTCGAGGGTGCCGCCGCTCCGGGTCTCGACCCGGGGCGGGTCGCCGGCAGCCTTGGCCGCGAGAACGTCGGTCAGGCAGTCGGCGTCCTGGGCACCGGTGGCGCTGTCGGCGATGCAGTAGCTGGCCACCAGCTTGGCATTCTCGTAGGGCACCGCGAGCACGCAGCGCCCGGTTCGATCGCCGACCTGACGGAGGTACCGGCGCGAGGCGTCGGGTGGGAGCCCGGTGCCCTGGAGGAAGACGATCAAGGCGCGGTCGACCGGGTTCGCGCAGTTTGCGTGGTAGATCGTGCCATCCGGCGTTCGTCGAAGCAGGGAGTCGCCGGGCGGCTGCGCAGCGCCGGGAGCGGCGCCGACCAGGGCCGCGGTCACGACCACGAGCGAGGCTCGGGACATCGCGCGCTCCTCTTGCGGCGGGAGGGAGGTCAGGCAAAGGTTGTCGAGGTTCGGTCCGTCCGCAATAGGAACCCCGGTCACCCTCACCCGTCAGCGGAGCCCCATGCCGAGAGGACGTTGGCCCGCCATCCTGATCCCGGTGCTCGCCTGCGCACCGCCGGGAGAGACGGCGGTCGGGACCGGCGTGGATTCACGGCCGGTCGGCTCGAGGCCAAGCGAGGCGCGGAGTCGGGCGGGCGACTACATCTCCTGGCGCGAGCACCGGGTCGACGACGAAGCGCTGGGCGGCGTGCCGATCCGAGGCGGCGACGGCTCCGTGCTGGCGGACCTCGACGCGGATGGCCATCTCGACATCGTCTCCGTGCACGAGGCCGACACCGAGTACGACGGGGTGGCCAAGGGCCATGTCCGGATCGCCTTCGGGACGGAGAGCCCGGACCGCTGGGAGCTGGTCACGCTCGCGGAGGGCGCCGAGGTGGGCGCGGCCGAGGACGTGGCGGTCGGCGACCTGAACGGTGACGGGCACCTCGACGTGGTCGTGGCCTGCGAGCTGGCGCACCTGATCTATTTCGAGAATCCCGGGCCCGATCGGGCGAGGCGCGCACGGTGGGAGCGGTTGATTCCCGCGATCACCACGAACCGCGGCTCCTTCATCCGGGTCTTCGTGGCCGACCTGACCGGCGACGGGCGGCTCGAAGTCGTGACCGCGAACAAGGGGGCGCAGAACCCGGGCCCCGAGGCGACCGAGCCGATGCCGATCTCCTGGCTCGAGCTCCGCGGCCGGCCGCTGGACGAGGCTTCCTGGGTCGAGCACGTGCTCACCAGAGTGCCGTGGCCGATCAACGCCCAACCGGTCGATCTCGACGGCGACGGCGATCCGGACATCCTGGGAGGATCGGTCGCGGAGGGGCGGATCTTCTGGTTCGAGAACCAGCCGGGCCGCGGGACAGGCTTCGTGGAGCACCCGATCCAGATCGCGAGCACCGACTCGGTTCCTTCCGCCGTCTCGGGATTCAACCTCGACTTCGCCGACCTGAATGGAGACGGGCGTCTCGACATCGTCGCCGCCCTTGCCTTTCGCGACCTGGTCTGGCTGGAGCAGCCCGCCGATCGCGGCGATCCCTGGCCGCTGCACCGTGCCGGGACCGTCGCGCCCGACCAGCTGGTGGGCCTGGCGCTGGCCGACATCGACGACGACGGCGACGCCGACGTGATCGTGGGCGGCTACAGCCGGGGTCCGCGGGACCACGATGACGAGATTGGCCTGACCCGGCCGCTCGGCCGGATCGCCTGGTTCGAGAACCCGGGCGGGGGCCTCGGTCCCTGGACCCGGCACGACGTCTCCCGCCGGGTGCGGGGCATGTTCGACAAGCTGGTTCCGATCGACCTCGACGACGACGGCGATCTCGACTTCGTCTCTACCAGGGGCAACAGCGCCGAGTACGATGGTGTCTTCTGGCTGGAGCAGGTGCGGACGCGTGAACCGGCCCCGAGGTTCGAGCGAGCCCGAGAGGTCGACAGTCCCGAGGTGCCGCTTTCCCCGGTGGGCCTGGCGACCGCGCGGTGAAGCTTGCTTCAAGGGACCGGCCGCCCTTGCAGAATGACCTATCGGCCCCGACCGTGCTGCCAGAATCTTCACCTGAATGAGCTGGCGCCGCTCGCGGGGAGCGTGACGCGCAGCCCCTTGCGCACCAGGCGTGGCGGAGTCGCGCCCCCGGGCTGGCACCTCGATTGCCCCCGAATCGGGTGTGCTGGAATCTCTCGGAACGCTCTTCGCGCCTTGGGCGGACGTCTACGGCGGATCGACCCTGATGTCGGCCGGCACGACCGCCGTCCATCTGGCCGGGATGTTCGTCAGCGGCGGGTTCGCGGTCGCCGCGGATCGCGCCACGCTCCGGGCCCTCCGTCACCCGAAGGCGCTGACCCACCACCTCGAGGAGCTCCAGGCCATCCATCGCCCGGTCCTGATCGGACTCGGCTTGACCCTGCTGACCGGCCTGATGATGCTCACCGCAGACTGGGACGCGCTGATCGGCTCGCCGGTGTTCTGGCTCAAGATGGGGGTCCTCGTGCTGCTCCTCGCCAACGGGTGGTGGCTCCAGCACGGGTCGAGCCGGCTCCGCCGCGCCGGCGACCGCGGGCAGAGCGCCTGGCGCGGCAGGCTCGGCACCTCGGCCAGAGTGAGCGCCGCACTCTGGCTCGCGACCCTCGTGCTCGGCGCCGTCCTGCCCTCGTTGTGATCGACTGGAGTCGTCCCCCGTGTCGCTGATCGTCTTCGCGCTCCTCGCCGGGTCGCTCCCGGTCCAGACTCCCGAGCTGCCCCTGGTCGTCGCCGCTGTCGATACCGTGCGCCCGATCGCCGAGGTGGCCGATTCGATCTTCGGCCGATCCAGGGCCGCGCCACGGATGGTGGGCTTCGCGGGGGAGGCGGGTCTCAAGCCTGCCATGCTCGCCGACTCGGTCCCGCAGGGTCTGGTCGAGTACAGCGAGCTCTACGGCGTACGGGCCGACATCCACCGTTACGTCAGCTGGGCGATGATCCCGCTCTTCGTGGGCTCGGCGGTGACCGGCTTCCAGCTCCGGAACAAGGGAGACGAGGCGCCGCAATGGACTCGCGATCTCCACGGCCCGCTCGCCGGCGCCACCGCGGTGATGTTCGGGATCAACACGCTGACCGGGGTCTGGAACCTGATCGAGGGACGCAAGGACCCGGAGGGCCGGGGCAAGCGGATCCTCCACGGCGTGTTGTTCCTGGCGGCGGGCGCGGGGTTCGCGTACGTCACGGCCGAGGGCGACAACATCCACTCGACGGGTCGCGGCAATCACTGGCACCGGGACGTGGCGCTGGGATCGATGACGGTCTCGCTGATCAGCTGGTCGATGATGACCCTCTTCAAGTAGCGCTCAGCGGAGCCGCCGCCGCCTAACGTTCGAGCCGGATGCCCGCGGTGAGATCACGGGCCGGGTACCGGTCGGGCATGGCTCAGGCCTGCCGATCGAGCCTGGCGAGGTGCCCCGTCGCCCCCATGCGGGTGAAGAGCGCCTTGGCCTCCTCGCGTCGGGACGCCGCCGCCGCCGTCTGGCCGCTCGAGGCGAGGGCCGTGGCGAGCAGGGCCGCGGCTTCGGCCTGCAGCAGCGATGAGCCGAGCGCCGCGCCGGTCTCCCGGGCGGCCTCGGCTTCGGCCGCGGCGCCGGCCGGGTCGCCGATCGCGAGGCGGAGGGCGGCGCGGACTCGCCTGGCTTCGGCCACGCCGATGCGGTCGTCGATCCCGCTCGCGAGGGCGACGGCCCGATCGAGATCGGCGTTGGCGAGGTCGACCTGTCCCAGCGCGACGCGGGTCTCGGCACGGCCCGTCAGCGCCAGCGCGAGCAGGCCGGGCTCCGCCACCAGCTCGGCGTGCCGGACCGCTTCGCCCGCCGCCTGCTCGGCCAGGTCGAGCTCGTCGGCCTCGCGATAGGTGAGGCCCAAGTTGTGGGCGCTCTCGGCCGCGAAGCGCCGGGCCGCGAGGCGCTGATAGGCGACCAGCGCCTCCCGGAAGAGCGAGCGCGCCTCGGTGACTTCGCCTCTCAGGTGCCGTGCGGAGCCGAGATTGTTGGAGACCCGCGCCACCATCAGGGTGTCGCCGGCGGCGCGCGCGGCCTCGAGCGCCGTGCCCCACTCGAGCGTCGCCCTCTCGACCGCGCCCCGCTCGAAGGCCACGGCGCCGAGCAGGTTGGAGCAGCGAAGTCGCCCGTCGTCGTCCGCGCGCTGGCGGTAGCGCTCGCGCGCCTGGAGGGCCAGCTGCTCGGCGCGCTCCAACTCCCCCAGGCGGGCCGCCGCCGTAGCCAGGCCGAGCGCCAGGCTCGGGTCGGCCGCCGCCCCGTCGCTCTCGCCCCAGCGGGCCAGCACCTCGCGATAGCGCCCCTCGTCGAGGAGGGCGCGGAGCTCGCGGAGCGGATCGGCGGGGGTGACCATGGCCTCGTCGCGCTAGTACGAGATCGCGTAGCGGCTGAAGGAGGTGAGGAACGCCTTCAGCTCCCGCGCGCCCTCGGTCTTGACGGTGCCGATCTTGACGAAGGGATCGCCGGGATTTTCCTGCCGCCAGATCGAGAGCCGGGTCTCGATCGTGTCGTCCTCGTCGTCGTGGTCGCCGTCGCCATCGAGGTCACCTTCGGTCTCCTCGTAGTCGAGCTTGAGCTCGGCCGGCTTGCTCGAGGAGAACCTGATCCCGCTGGGCAGGAGCTCGACCTGCACCAGGCTCTGATCGACGATGCGCATGGTGATCAGGACCGAGTCGCCGGGCCCGTAGGGGGTGCCGTCCGGCCGGGCCAGCAGGGTGCCGCTGTCGATCTTGAGGACGGCGAACTCCTCCCCCCGGCCTCCGCCCGGCTCCTGGAAGTAGAGCTTCGCCTCGCTGCTCCGATCGATCTTGGCGTAGAACGAGGTGGAGGTGTTGAAGAACGGCGGGTGGTTGGCCGGCAGCTGGAGAAAGGCCAGCTCGTCGGGATCCTTGACGTCGTCGCCGTCGCCGCCTGGGTCGGTGGAGTCGCTACAACTCCCGAGCGCGATCGAGAACGAAAGGGAGGCGAGCCATCCGAGTCGTCGAAGCCGTTCCATGCGAAGCATCATCCTTCCGGGTCACCGTCGAGAATGCGTTGGAGGCGGGGCCGCGAAATGCCGAGTCGGCGGGCGGCCTCGCTCTTGTTGCCATCCACCCGCGCCACCGTTTCGAGCACGGCGGCGCGGATGATGGTGGAGAGGGGCGCGGGAAACGGCAGCGTCCCGGTGGGCTCCGGCACGGGTCCGGGCACCAGGAGATCGTCGAGGAGCAGCTGACCGGGCGGTGAGAGCACCAGCCCGCGCTCGATCGCGTTGCGAAGCTCGCGAATGTTGCCGGGCCAGGGGTGCGCGCGGAGCGCGGAGCGCACCTCGGCACCGAGCGGCGGGACGGGCAGCTCGAACTGGCCGGCCAGCCGGGTCACGAAGGTCTCGGCCAGCAACTCGATGTCCTCGCCGCGGTCGCGAAGCGGAGGGAGCACCAGCGGCAGCACGTTGAGTCGGTAGTAGAGGTCCTCGCGAAACGCGCCGTTGGCCACCGCCTCCCCCAGGTTGACATGGGTGGCACAGACCACGCGGACGTCGACCTTCCGTGAGGCGTTTCCTCCGACCCGACGAATCTCCCTGGTCTCGAGGGCGCGGAGCAGCTTGGGCTGCAGCTCGAGCGGGAGGGTGGCCACTTCGTCCAGGAAGAGCGTGCCACGATCCGCCAGCTCCAGCAAGCCGGGCTTGGCGGCCACGGCGCCGGTGAAGGCGCCCTTCTCGTGCCCGAACAGCTCGCTCTCGAGCAGGTTGCTCGGGATCGCCGCGCAGTTGATCTCGACGAAGGGATCGTCGGCCCGGGCGGAGGCGAGGTGGATCGCGCGGGCGAGGAGCTCCTTGCCGGTGCCCGTCTCGCCGCCGATCAGCACGGTGACGTCGCGGACCGCCGCGGCGCGCCGCGCCTGGTCGAGCACCTTGCTGAGCGCGGGGCTCCTCCCGACGATCACGCCGAAGCCGGTGGACTCGCGCTCCGTTCGAGTGAAGGCCTCGCGCGCGGCCGGGTCGGTCTCCCGGGCGAGCCGCTCGAGGGTGCGGCGGAAGAGGTCGAGGTCGCCCGGCAGGGCGAAGAAGTCGCTGGCGCCCCGGGCCACGGCCGCCACCGCGAGCCGGTGGTCGGCGTCGGCGCCGAGCAGAAAGGTCGGCGCCCGGGGCGGATGGCTCGCGAGCCAGTCGACCGCGTCCGCCTCGGCGCCACCACCCAGCACCAGCACGCCGACCAGGTCGGCCGGCGGATCGGTCGCGCTGTCGTGGTCGAAGGCCTCGAAACCGAGGTCCTCGACCACGCCGCGGATCGTCTCCGCGAAGCTCGGCGAGAGGCAGACCATCGCCAGCCTCCGCGCGGCTCCGGCTACCAAGATCCCTTAGTCATGGTCGTCCCTACCGTCGTGATCGCGGTCCTCGAAGAGTCGAATCGACCGCCGGATGTTGTCGCGCACCGCGTTTTCGAAAGCCGCGCCCTTGTTCGCCTGCCGGGGATCGACCAGCTGGCCACCGACCTTGAACCAGCTGGTCAGGTCGATCGTGAGCGTCAGAGTGGTGGTGGTCGCCTCCGAGACGACCCGCGGCGGCACCAGATCGTACTCCTGCTCGGCGCTCAGGTCGCTCAGGTACGTGAATTCGACGCCGTCGAA
>JBFXAS010000229.1:0-8893 GCA_050184075.1 Gemmatimonadales bacterium | reverse complement strand
GACCTGGTCCGCATTCTGGTGTTCCGCTAAGCTCTTCGTGTGACCGTCATCGGCGCCGACCGGATCCGTGCGCGGATCAGGGGGGGGCCAAGCCGCTCGGTGCCGGCGCTCCGGCCGATCCGACGCGCGCTCTCGCGCGAGCTCGCCGACGCGTCCGGACGCGAGGTCCTCGCCCTCCTCCACGATCTCGACGCGCTCGCGCCCGAGGTGCCCCGCTGGCTCGGCTACGAGCTGGCCTTCCACCACGAGGCGGCGCTCGAGGCGCTTTCCGCGACCCGGCTGGAGCGCCTCGGTCGAGGCCTCTCGAGCTGGGGCGACGTCGACCCGTTCGGGTGCTACCTCTCCGGGCCCGCCTGGGAGCGAGGCCGGATCGACGATCGGCGGGTGCTCCGCTGGGCCGCCTCGCCCAACCCCTGGTGGCGGCGGATCGCGCTGGTGAGCACCGTTTCACTCAATCGTCGCGGTCACGCCGCGCCCGAGCGCACCCTGGCCGTCTGCGAGAGGCTGGTGGCTGATCGCGACGAGATGGTGGTCAAAGCCATGTCCTGGGCGCTCCGGGCCCTCGCCGTGCGCGATCCGGCGGCGGTGCGGAAGTTCCTCGGGCGGCACGGCCCCGCCCTCGCGGCGCGGGTGCGCCGCGAGGTGACCCACAAGCTCGACACCGGACGGAAGCCATGAGCGTCATCGATTCGATCCGCGGCGAGTACCAACGCTATCGAGCCCTCGCCGAATCGGCCATCGCCCAGCTCGACGACGCCGACCTCACTCGTGCCCCGAGCCCGGGCGCCAACTCGATCGCGGTGATCGTCTGGCACATGGGCGGGAACCTCAGGTCGCGGTTCAGCGACTTTCTCACCAGCGACGGCGAGAAGCCGTGGCGACGTCGGGAAGAAGAGTTCTCCCGGCGGACGGTGACCCGCACCGAGCTGCTGGCGCATTGGTCGGAGGGCTGGGACGTGCTCGCCCGGGCGATCGACCCGCTCACCGATCGCGACCTCGAGCGGACCGTCACGATCCGCGGCCAGCCGTGGACCGTGATCGAGGCGCTCCATCGCTCGCTCGCGCACGCGGCCTACCACGCCGGCCAGATCGTCTACCAGGCCAAAGCCCTGCGCGAAGACCGGTGGCGCCATCTCTCGATCCCGCCGGGTGGCTCCGAGGCCTACAATCAGGCGCCCAGCTTCGACCGTCCCGATCAACATCGCGATCGGCTCGACCAGTCGCCCGCCTGATCTCCAGGGCGGCCCGAGGTCGCTCGGGCCGGCTCGGTGTTGCTGACCTCCCTTCCTGGGTGGATCTTCCGGTGCCACTCGGCCGCACCCGGGCCATGGCAACCATTCGGGGAGACACCATGGGATTTTGGCTCCGCCTCGCCACGGTCACGGCACTCGCGCTCGGCAGCCTCGCCCTCGAGGCCCGAGCCCAGATCTCCAAAGAGGAATACGCAACCCGCCGCTCGGCGCTGGCCGAGCAGGTGGGTGACGGGCTGGTGGTCGCGTTCGGCGGCGTCACCCCGACCAGCGACTTCGGGCCCTTCCAACAGCTGGCGGCCTTTCGCTACCTGACGGGCTACGAGTTCGCGGACGCCGTGTTCGTGATGCCAGTGAAGGGCGGACGCGGGCGCGGCCTCCTCTTCGTCAACGAGACCGAGACCCGACGCTCCCTCTACTACGGCCAGGAGCCCGACTCGGTGGCCGTGCAGGCGTCGCTCGGGCTCCCCTCCCTTCCGATCGGCCGGCTCCGGGCCACGGTGGACTCGCTGGTCGCGACCGGCGTCACGCCGCTCTGGGAGATCCGCGACTTCGCGGCGGCCGACTTCGCCGCGCAGGACTCCCTCACCCGCGGGGGACAGTTCGTGCGCGCGCTGGCGGCCGCCCATCACGGGCTCGAGGTCAGGAACGCCCATCCGATCCTGAATCGGCTCCGCGCCACCAAGAGCGAGGCCGAGCTGGCGCTGATCCGCAAGGCGGCGGAGATCAGCTCCGAAGGGCACACCGAGGTGATGCGGCAGCTGGTCACGGGCATGCACGAGTACGACGTCCAGGCGATCGTCGAGTCGAGCTTCCGCCGGCAGGGCGCCGAGCGCCCGGCGTACGGCTCGATCGTCGGCTCGGGGCCGCTCTCGCTCCAGCTCCACTACATGAAGGACCGACGGGCGATGCAGCCCGGTGAGGTGGTGGTGATCGACGCCGGCGCCGAGTATCGGGGCTACGCCGCCGACGTGACCCGGACCCTGCCGGTGGACGGCGTCTATACCCGGGAGCAGCGTCAGATCTACCAGCTGGTCCGGGACGCCCAGGCCGCGGCCGAGCGCAACTCGAAGGCGGGGAAGTCGTTCCGGGGCGCGCTCGACAGCTCGGTCGCGGTGCGGGCCGAGGGACTCGCCAAGCTCGGACTGATCGAGTCGCCCACGGCCACCTTCGATCCGCCCTGGCGGGTCGACTGCGCACGGGTGCCGCAACAATGTCAGCAGGTGAACCTCTTCGCCATCCACACGATCACGCACGGCATCGGTCTGGAGGTGCACGATCCCCTGCACGCCTACGAGGACGACACGTTCCGGGTGGGTGACGCGTTCACGATCGAGCCGGGGCTCTACATCGCAGAGCGGCTGCTCGACATGCTCCCGGACACGCCGAAGAACCGCGCCTTCGTCGCCAAGGTGCGCCCGGCCGTGCAACGCTATGAGAACACCGGCGTGCGGATCGAGGACAGCTACGTGATCACCCCGCGGGGCCTCGAGCGGATCAGCCTGGTGCCGCGCGAGATCGACGAGATCGAGGCCCTGACGCGCCGGAAGCCGGTGCCGTAGCCCGTGTCGCTCGTCCCGGCGGGCGACGGGTTCGCCGTCTGGGCCGTGCTGCTCGCCGGCGCCGCCTTCGCCGCGTGGTCGGAGGGCACTCGGGTCGGGCACCGCCTCTCGGGCGTGCTCACCGCGATCCTGCTCGCGATGGTGCTCTCCAATCTCCGGATCATTCCCCAGGCCAGCCCCACGTACGATGTCGCGGTCGAGTACCTGGTGCCAATCTCGATCCCGCTGCTCCTCTTCGACGCTAATCTCCGCCGCCTGATCCGCGACACGGGACGAATGCTGATCGCCTTCGGAATCGGCACGGTGGGCACGGTGATCGGCGCCTGGGTCGGGCTCGAGCTGGTGCCCCTGGGCGAGCAGGGGCCGGAGCTCGCGGGCATCTTCGCCTCCACCTACATCGGCGGCGGGCTCAACTTCGTGGCGGTGGCCCAGACCACAGGCTTCGCCGACGGGAGCCGGATGGCCGCGAGCGTCGCGGCGGACAACCTGGTGACCGCCATCTACACGATCGCGGTGATGGCGCTCCCCTCGATCCTCTGGCTCCGGCGGTGGATTCCCTCGCCCATCGCCGACCGCGAGGAGCAAGGGTTCGCCGCCGGCCGGACGCCCGTCGTGAAGGACCCGATCCCCTTCAACGTGCTCTCGATCTGTCTCGCGCTCGCGCTTGCCCTGGCCATCGCGGCGCTCGGTCACCGGCTCGCGAGGGTGGCGGGGCTCGACGGGTTCGGGATCCTCTTCATTTCCGCGCTCGCGCTCCTGCCGGCCAACCTCTTTCCCGGGCTGAGCAGGCACCTCACCGGCCACGCGGAGCTCGGCATGATCGGGATCTACATCTTCCTCTTCGTGATGGGGGCGGCCGCCGACGTGGTCGCGATGGTCGGCTCGGCGCTCCCGATCACCGTCTTCGCGCTGGTGATCGTGGCGGTGCACATGCTGGTGGTGCTGTTGGTCGGCAAGGCGCTCCGACTGGACCTGGCGGAGCTGGTGATCGCGTCGAACGCCTGTGTCGGCGGGTCCTCCTCGGCCGGACCGATCGCGGCCGCCCGTGGCTGGGACGAGCTGGTGACGCCGGGCATCCTCTGCGGAGCGCTCGGCAACGCGATCGGCACCTTCATCGGCGTGGGCTTGGCCGCCCTGCTCTGAGCCAGACCGCCAGCGCGCTCGGCCGACCGTCCCAACCTCACGCGCGGCGTGCCCGCGTGCCCGGCCCCCGGCCGGGATCAGTCCGGAATCGGCGGCAGCGACGCCAGCAGGTCGCGCAGGTAGTGGCCCCAGATGGCCGGCAGCGAGTGGGTGCCGTGCCCGCGGGTCTGCTCCGTGATCGGGAGCAGGATCGCCTTGCCGTTCGGCACCTTCTCGATCTCCCGCTCCAGGATCCCGAGCTCCGGCGGATTCACCTGGTCGTCAGCCGAGTTGATGGCGACGAGCGGCGCCGTGATTCGGGAGAGGTGGGGAGAGGGATCGTAGAGGCGCGAGGCGTCGAAGGCATAGATCACGTCGTTGGCGTCGAGGATCTGGCGATAGCGGGCGACCCGGTCGGCCAGGAACCGCTCCGCCGCGTCGCGCGTCGGCGCCTCCCGTTGCCACTGGAGCGGCACGCTCACCATCATGAGCAGCATCCGCACCGCGTTGGCGAGACTGGGCGGCTGGGTCCGGTATTCTCCGCCCTGCCAGGCCGGATCCTCGGTGATGGCGTCGATGATCATCTTCCGCATCATCCGGTTCCGCCCGGCGATCTCCACGGGCAGGCTCGCCAGCGGCAGCAGCGCGTCCATGAGGTCCGGATAGGTGTAGCCCCAGACCCAGCTCTGCATCCCGCCCATCGAGGTGCCGGTCACCAACCGCAGGTGATCGACGCCGAGGTGCTCGGTGAGCAGCCGGTAGTGGGCTCGCACCATGTCGTCGTAGGTGTACTTCGGGAACCTGGCGTGGAGCCCGTCGCTCGGCTTGCTGGAGCCGCCATGGCCGATCCCGTCCGGGAGGATCAGGTAATAGCGGGTCGCGTCGAGCAGCTGGCCTGGCCCGAAGAGCTGCCCGCCGTAGTTCGCGGACAGGAAGCCGCGCCCGCTGCCGGTGGTGCCATGAAGGATCAGCACCGCGTTCCGCACCACCCCCGTGGCGTCCTTCCGCGGGCTGCCGAGCGTGGTGTAGTGGATCCGGAGCTCCGGCAGCGATTCGCCGCTGTCGAACCGGAAGTCGCGGATCAGGTAGTCGCCCTGGGTGTCGGCGGGCAGACTGGCCTGTGCGCGGACCGGCGACGGGGCGCCGATCGTCAGCGCGGCGGCGGCGAGCAGGTGAATGGATCGCATCGGCGGGGGTCCCGGCGAGCTCAGCCGTTCGCCTTGTGCCACTCGGCGAGCAGCTCCTGCTCCCGTCCTGCGGTGATGCCCGGATAGCGTCCCTCACCCTCGCCCCAGCGCCGGCCGAGCGACTCGAACCACCGCAGTGTGTCGCGGGAGGTGTCGGCGAGCGGGCGATAGGTGAGACCCGCGGCGACGGCACGCTTTGGGCTGATCAGACCATTGCCCTTGTGATCGCCGATGGGCGGATACCAGATCGGAATGTCGCGCCAGGGTCGGATCTTCCGCTCGAGCAGGAACTCGGTGCTCACCCAGGTGAACCGGGTCGGCTCGCTGGTGACGGCCCGGATGCCGTAGAGGAACTCGGCGATCGAGAGCACGGAGCCCGGCCCGAAGGCGTTGTAGATGCCCGTGGTGCCCGCCTCGAGCAGGCGGACGATCCACTCCGCCATGTCCCGCGCGTCGATGATCTGCACCGGATCGGTCACCGCGCCGGGCGCCAGCACCTCGCCGCCCCGCGCGATCCGCACCGGCCAGTAGGTGAACAGGTTGAGGTTGTCGCCGGGGCCGACGATCCAGCCGGGCCGGAGGATCGTGTGGCGGGTCGGGAAGGCCTCGCGGACCTCCCGCTCGCAGAGCACCTTGAGCGGACCGTAGTACTTGCCGGTGTCCTCGGAGTCGGGCTCCGGGAGCGCGATCAGGGGTGCGTCCTCCTCCATGTGCTCGATGCTGAAGTCGGCGTAGACGTCGCCCGTCGAGATGAAGAGATAGTGCTTGGCGGCCTTCGCGAGCAGCTGCGCCGAGGCCCGCACCACCCGCGGGACGTAGCCGGAGGTGTCGATGACGGCGTCCCATTGACGGCCCTCGAGCGGCGCCAGGCCGCCGTCGCGATCGCCGACCAGCTTCTCGACGTTCGGGAAGAGGTGCGGATTGGTCCGCCCGCGATTGAAGAGCGTGGGCACGTGGCCGCGGGCCAGCGCGGCGCGCACCATGTGGGGACCGATGAAGCCGGTCCCGCCGATGAAGAGAATCCGAAGCGAGCTCGCTCCGAGCAGTTGGCGTCGACGCACGGGGGTATCCTCGAGGTGGTCGCGATGGACGGGGCCGACCAACGGCCCGGCAGCCGAAGGTATCCAACTGCGACCACGCCGGCCAGCGCGACTTTCCATCCGGACTGGTGGCCCCGACGGCGGCCAGCCGATAGACTTGCTGTCATCCGAGCGCGCCGGCCACGCCGGCACCTGCCGAGCCCAACCCCAAGGAGTGTTCGATGCTTCCTGTCGCCGTTCGTCGTCTGCTCGCGATCGCCGTGCTCTCCCTCGCGGCGTGGGTCCCGGCAGCCGCCCAATTCGAGGGCGTCAAGGCGAGCATCCAGAAGAAGCTCACCGACGACGGGGTGCCCTCCCTGGCCGTCGCGGTGGCCCGGGGCGGCGAGATCATCTGGGAGGAGGGCTTCGGATGGGCCGATCGGGCCGAGCGGATCCCCGCGACCGAGCACACGATGTACTCGCTCGCGTCGATCTCGAAACCGATCACCGCAACCGGCCTGATGATTCTGGTCGAGCGGGGCCAGGTCGATCTCGACAAGCCGATGAACGACTACCTGGGCGCGGCGAAGCTCAACGGCCGGGCCTTTAACGCGAGCCAGGCAACGGTCCGGCTGGTGGCCGGCCATCGGGCCGGGCTGCCGCTCCACTACCAGTTCTTCTACGAAGACGAGCCCTATCACCGTCCCCCGATGGACGAGACGATCCGTCGCTACGCGAACCTGGTCACCGCCCCCGGCGAGCGCTACCAGTACTCGAATCTCGGCTTTGGGATTCTCGACTATCTGCTCTCCCGGGTCTCGGGCATGAGCTACACCGACTTCATGCGTCGCGAAGTCTTCCTGCCACTGGGCATGACCCACACCTCGATCGACATCGCGCCGGAGCTGGCGGAGCACGCGGCCACCCGCTACGCGGCCGACGGCACACCGATTCCCTTCTACGACTTCGACCATCCCGGTGGCTCAGCCGTATTCAGCAGCGCTCACGACCTGATCCGGTTCGGGATGTTCCACCTGGGCGACCAGCTCCACGAGCAGCAGGCGATTCTTACCGCGAAGTCGCTGGAGGAGATGCACCGTCCGACCGAGGTGGGCGCCAGCAACGGGTACGGAATCGGTTGGTCGCGGGCCACTAACTCCAAGGGGCTGGTGACGGTCAGCCATACCGGCGGCATGGGCGGCGTCAGCACCACCTTGATCCTGATCCCGGAGCTCGACGCCGCGGTGACGGTGCTCTGCAACGCCTCGTCCTCCGCGCCGCACCAGATCGCGCAGGAGATCATCGCGGTGCTCGCCCCCGGCAAAGTCGAGCTGCCCCCGGTGGCGGCGCCGGGCGTCGCGCTCGACGCGGCCGGCCGGCGCCGCTACGTCGGCGATTACGACCTGGGCGAGACCGTACTCTCGATCACCGAGGGCCAGGGGCGGCTCACGGCGTCGACCTCGCAGGGCTCGTCACCCCTGCTCTATCGCGGTGACGACAAGTTCGAGCTGGAGGCCGCGCCCGGCGCCACCATCGCGTTCGCCTGGGAGCGGGGCGTGCCGGTGGCCAGCTTCACGATGGGCGGCCGCACCCTGAGCGGCCGACGCGGGCCGCCCGGACCGGCGCTCAAGAAGATGCCGGAGATCGAAGGCACCTGGATCGGCGAGGTGGACACCTACGAGGGCGCCAAGCCGATGGTCGTGCGGATCGACGCGACCGGCGCCGTCTTCGTGCGGCTCGGCGAGGATCCGTGGACGCTCCTCAACGACCCCAACCTGCGGGACGGCATGCTGACCGGCTACTTCGCGGGCGACATCGGCACCGTGGACGTGAACCGGCGGCCCTACCGGCTCCGGCTCGAGGTGAAGCATCGGGGCCCGGTGCTGAACGGGGGGCTGATCGCGCAGTCGCTGCCGGCCAATCGGATCGGCAACGCGCTGACGCACTGGGTCTCGCTGACCAAGCAGTAATCGGCCGGGGGCCGGCCACTCAACGCTCGCGTTGGGCGGCCAGCCGGTCGAGCAACGCGCCCAACTGCCGGATCTCGTCGCCGTAGCGGGCCCAGTCGCCGGCGCGCTGCGCCTCGATGGCGGCCCGGTAGCGGCGTTGCGCCTCGGCCAGGAGATCGGAGGACGTCCCCTCGGCCTGGGCCGCCGCCCCCGCGAGCGGCTGGCCCACCGGCTCGTCGGCGCGGGCCCCGGTCGGCGACGCCTCGCCGAAGAGCACGGCGAGCGCCTGATCGAGCGTCTCCTCCATCACCACGTTGTTCTGATACGCCACCACCACCCGCTTGAGCTCGGGAATCCGCCCGCCCTCGGCGCGGAGATAGAGCGGCTGGACGTAGAGCAACGACTCTTCGATCGGGATCACCAGGAGGTCGCCGCGGATCACCTGCGAGCCCCGCTGGTCCCAGAGCGAGACCTGCCGGGAGATCTCGGTATCCTGGTTGATCCGATTCTCGATCTGCCGGGGCCCGAAGACCAGACTCTGCCGCGGTAGCCGATAGACCCGGAGCTTGCCGTAGGCGTCGCCGTCGTTCCGCGCCACCATCCAGGCCGCCAGGTTGTCCTTGCCCCGCGGGGTGAACGGCACCATGTAGATGAACTCCGCCTGGTCCTCCTCCGGCAGCCTCATGATGATGTGGCGCATGAAGGGGACGGAGCCGTCCGACTCCGCCACCACCGGGATCTGCCACTGGTCTTCCCGATGGTAGAAGTCGTCGGGCTCGTCCATGTGATAGGTGGTGTAGAGCG
>JBFXAS010000228.1:0-8943 GCA_050184075.1 Gemmatimonadales bacterium | reverse complement strand
TTCCCATCCTCCG
This sequence comes from Gemmatimonadales bacterium, assembly GCA_050184075.1. Taxonomy (GTDB): domain Bacteria; phylum Gemmatimonadota; class Gemmatimonadetes; order Gemmatimonadales; family GWC2-71-9; genus SHZU01. The sequence goes on along the minus strand of JBFXAS010000228.1, from coordinate 8,930 downwards.
TCTTGCCGCCGAACGTGAGCCCGCCGTTCTCGGTGCCTTCGTCGTTGAAGAAGATGATCCCCGGCCGGGTCCCGCCGGGATAGCCGAACGGCTTGCCGTAGGCGATCGGGCCGATCGACTTGGCCTTGTTGGCGATCACCATCCGATAGCTGCCGTCGGGCTCGACGACGTTGATCCGCTGGACGTCGATCTCGTCGAAGGTTGGGCGCTGGTTGGCCTGGGTGAAAGCGCTCAGGCTGAAGAGCGTGAGCAGCACGGTGGCCACGAGCGCGTAAATCCGGAGGATGCGAAGCTCGTTGCGCGCGGAATCCGTCATCGTCGAATCTCCCGACGCTGGGGCGAGAAGGGCGAGGGGCAATCTAGCCGGGTGGCGTCCCGTCGCGTGAGGCACGCTCGGGCGAGCCGCCGCCGATCGCCTCCCACTCGCCCGTCTCCACCACCGCGACGTCGCCCGCCTCGACCTGCACCGGGCGCTCCACCCAACGGACCAGCAGCACGCTGGAGAGCACGACCGTCGCGCCGAGCAGCATCCGTCCCGTCACCTGCTCCCCGCCGAGACCCCAGCCGAGGGCGAGGGCGACGACCGGATTGACATAGGCCGACGTGGCGACCGCCTGCGGTGAGGTGGTGCGGAGCAGGTAGGTGAAGGCCGTGAAACCGATCACGCTCCCGAAAACCACCAGATAGGCGAGCGCCGCCCACGCCGACCAGCTCACCTCGGCAGCGCCGACGGTGCCCCACTCACCGGCCACCAGGCTCACCAGTGCGAGCTGGGCCCCGCCACCGAGCATCTTGATGCTCGTGGCCATGGCTGGCGAGGCGTCGAGGTGGCGACGGTGGGAGATCACCGACCCGAGCGCCCAAGCCGCCGACGCACCGAGCAGCGCGAGCAGCCCCGAGAGCGGAACCGTGTCGGCCACCTCGTCCGTGGGAGAGGCGAGGATCATCAGGCCGGCGAAGCCGAGCGCGATCCCGACCGCGACTCGCGGCCGGGGCAGGCGCCCGCCGGCCAGGCCACCCTCGAGCAACGCCGTCCAGATCGGCGAAGTGGAGGCGAGCAGCGCGGTTCGCGCCGACGGCACCCTGACCTCGGCCCAGACCACCAACCCGTTGCCCAGCACGAAGAAGAGGGTCCCCAAGCCGAAGGCGGCCAGCCAGGTCCTACCGGCCGGTGAGCGCTCGCCCCGCCACCGGGCCCAGAGATAGAGGGCCCCCCCGGCCAGCAGGAAGCGAACCGCCGCGAGGAAGAAGGGCGGCATCGAATGCACGGCGAAGCGGATGGCGAGATAGGTGGAGCCCCAGATCAGATAGATCGCGGCGAAGGCCCAAAAGGTCTTGGCCGGCGTGGCTCCGGTCCCGGAAGTGAAGGCTGCCATGGAGGCTTGGCAACAATAATCAGGCGGGGAAGACCCCTGCGGGCCATGGGGCTCGGCAACGTGGCGTTCGTCGATCACACCGTCAATCGGTACTTCCTCGGCGGCCACGCCGAGGTGCGGTATCCGATCGGCCCGGTCGTCGGTTCGTCGGATCAGAGCCCGGCGAGGAGGCCCGCGAAGAGCTGCACCACCAGCGCGCCCGCGATCACCATGGTGAGCCCCCAGACGAGCAGCTGGCGAAAGAGCCGGGTCGACTGCTCCGGATCGGCCACCGCGGCCACGCAGAGCGCGCCCAAGGTGGAGAGCGGCGAGACGTCGACCAGCGCGGAGCCGACGGTGATCGAGAGCGAGACGGCCACGGGATCGCCCCCGACCTGGGCCGCCACGCCGGGCGCGGTCGGGAGAAAGGCGGGCAGCACCACGGCGGAGGTGCTGCTGTAGGTCGAGATCAGTCCGGTCACGAAGCCCATCACCCCGTTGACCGTCGCCCCGGTCGCGAGCCGGGCCAGGAGACTGGAGAAGACCTCCATCCCGCCGGTCGTCTCGAGCAGCGCCACCAGCGTCGACATCCCGGTGACCATCACGATGATCCCGATCGGCACGGTGCGGAACGCGGCCCGCTCCTCGACTTGGCCCAAGAGCAGCAGCAGGCCGGCCGCTGCGAAGGCCGAGAATCCCAGGTGGAGTCGGAACCAGACCACGCCGACGATCCAGATCGCGATCACCGCCATCGTGATCGCGTCGCGCCGGCCGAGGCGGGGCGCCTCCGCCACCGCCGCCGGCTCGACGGGGGCCGCCGCGCGGAACACGCCGCCCCGCCAGCGCAACACCGCGACCGCGAGCGCCGTCACCAGCAGGTGCGAGAGAGCTCCCGCCAGGAACACCTTGCCCTCGTGCCCGGGCAGGCCGGCCTCGGCCATCTTGGTGTTGGCGATCACGCCCACCGCGCTCACCGGCGAGAGATTGCCGGCGTTGGCGCCATTGGCCACCACCAGCGCGATCACGAAGGGCGCCACCCCCGCCCGAGCACCGATCGCCATCGCGAGGGGCGCCGTCACGGCCACGGCCAGGATCGCGCCGGGCCCGACGCTCGAGATCCCGAATGCGACCGCGAAGAGGATCACCGGCACCAGGGCGCGCCGCCCCCTCGCCAGCCCGACGGCCCGCACGGCCAGCCGCTCGAGCGTGCCGTTCGCCTCGGCGACACCGAAGAGCAGCGTCACCCCGAGCAGCGTGAGCAGCAGGTTGGTCGGGAACCCGCCGACCACTTCGGCCGCCGGGAGCCCCGCCACCGCCACGCCGATCAGCCACGCCAGGGCGAGGCCGAGCACGCCGACGTTGATCCGCGAGAAGCAGGAGATCAGGATGAGGAGCAGCAGCGCCGCGACGGACGCGACGGCGGCCGTGGACCAGGTCTCGGTCAGCGTCGTATCCTCGGAAAGCCGGTGGGCCGCCTAACGGCCGGCGGCCTGGCCCAGCCGGGTCCGGACCCGCGCGCGCACCGTGGCGAGCCCCTGCTGGAACGCGGGCACGCTCGCGACCGGGTCGAACAGACCGGAGTCGAAGAACCGGAAATCGAACGCGACGGGTGAGACCGCAAAGGCCCGATCGAGCCAGGCCACCGCCTCGCCGGCGTCGCCCCGGGCCGCGTAGTACGCCCCGAGCAGCCCGATGGTGTAGATGCTGGTTCGGCCGGCGCGGGCCTCGGACACGAGGCTGTCGACCAGAGCCGCCGCCTCGGCGCCCCGGCCGACGCGCTCGAGACAGAGCGCCGTGATCGGGCCGCCCGGATCCGACAGCCGCTCCGCGGCGCAGGCCGACCAGTCGCCCCCGAGGCCGAGCGCGATCAGCTCGATGGCATGCCAGCCGGCGAAGCCGGGGTCGCGCGCCGCCGCCCGTCGGGCTTCGCGGGCCGCAATGTCGTAACGGCGGGCGCCCAACGCCGTGAGCGCGTAGCCCCCGCCCCGCACCGCGCCGTTCAGCGCGTCCAGCTGCGCCGCCAGCTCGAGCTCCTTCAACGCCTCCTCGTAGCGCTTGGCCCGCGCGAGGCCGATGCCGCGGAAGACCCGGACGTTGCCGGACGCCGGCGCCAGCGCGACCGCCCGATCGAGATCGGCCAGCGCCGCCGCCGCCGACGCGCCGATCTGTCCGCGGACCGCGCCGCGGGCGGCGTAGGCGGGCCCCGAGTTCGGATCCAGCGCCACCGCGCGATCCGCCCATCGGGCGGCCGTGCGGAGCGTCTGGTAGGGCTCGCGATCGCCGGCGAAGCCGTAGTCGACGTAGGCCCGGAGCATGTTCGAGAGATCCACCGCCGCCTCGGCGTACTGCGGGTCGAGCTCGAGGGCTTCCTCGAACGCCTTGATCGCCTGGTCGAGTCGGACCGGATCGGCGCTCCCGGCCAGATCGAGGCCGCGTGCCCTCGCCTCGACCGCCAGCGGGTTGCGCGAGCTGGAGTCCGGCACCAGCACCGCCAGGCCCGGCGCCTGCTCGGCGAGGGCCGTCGCCACGCTCATCCCGATCCGCTCCCGCACCATCAGCAGGTCGGCGATCGGCATCCGGTAGGAGTCGCTCCAGACATGGCCGTCGGTCGTGGCGTCGATCAGCTGGAGCGTGACCGCCACCTGGTCGCCGGCCCGCTGCACCGATCCCTCGAGCAGGAAGCGGAGGCCGAGCGAGTCGGCGATCATCCGGCTGGTCCACTCGCGGTCGCGCACCGCCTCCATGGTGGTCCGGGAGATCACCTTGAGACGCTTGATCCGACTGAGCTGGGCGGTGATCTCCTCGGTGAGGCCTGCCGACGCCACCCGCGCGGTCGAGTCGTTGCCGATCGCCTCGAGCGGCTTGAGCCCGATCGAGCTCAGGAACGACGGGGCCGTCGCCGCGGGGTCGATCACGCCGGGCGCCGGTGGCGGTGGGGGGGGCTCCTGGAAGAGGGCCCGGACGCCCACGACCGCCAGCACCACGGCGCCGATCAGCCCACCGAGGATCAGCAGCTGCTTGAGGCCGAACGGCGTGCCCTCGTGCGTCGGGTAGCCTCCGTGCGGCGGAGTGAGGCTTGGTCGGGCGCCAGTCGGGGTCTTCCGCTCGAGCGTCTCCACCGCCCCGATCAGCTCGAGCGCCTCGACGAACTCGGCCGCGGTCTGGAACCGGTTGCCCGGCTCCTTCGCCAGGGCGCGCTTCAAGACCCGATCCAGCGCGATCGGTGCCCCGGAGCAGTGGTCGGTCACCGCGGGAGCCGCCTGATTGAGATGCGCCGCCAACAGCTTCGACACCGTCGGCGCCACGAACGGCGCCCGACCCGTCAGCATCTCGAAGAACACGCAACCCAGCGAGTAGAGATCGGCCCGGTGGTCGATGTCCTCCCGCCCGGCGGCCTGTTCGGGGCTCATGTACGCCGGCGTGCCCAGCGGAAGCCCCACCTGGGTGATCGCCTGCTGGTTGCTGTCGCGCACCGCGCGGGCGATCCCGAAGTCCGCCACGACCGCGTGCCCCGCGGAGAGCAGGATGTTCTCGGGCTTGATGTCGCGATGAACCACGCCGCGCTCGTGCGCGTAGCCGAGCGCCGAGGCGACCTCGCGGGCGATCTGCACCGCGCGCTCGATCGGCAGCTGCTTGTCCCAGATCAATCGGTCGCGCAGGGATTCGCCGTCGACGTGAGGCATCACGTAGTAGGCGAGCCCATCCTTGGCGCCCGAATCGATCAGGGTGAGGATGTGGGGGTGCTGGAGCTTGGCCGTGATGCTGATCTCGCGGAGGAAGCGCTCCGCGGTGACCGGCGTCGTGAGCTCGGGCTGGAGCAGCTTGATCGCGACCTCGCGGTCGTGCCGGAGGTCGCGGGCCAGGTACACCGTGGCCATCCCGCCCCGACCGATCTCGCGGTCGAGATTGTAGCGGCCCTTCAAGAGCCGCTGGAATCGCTGGCCCAGCGCGTCCATTACCGGGGCGCTCTCCTCACGGCTCGTCCTCGAGCCACCGGTCGTGTACGTGGCGCACCGACCCCGCCGTGGCCGCCCGCGCATAGTGTCCTGCCTCGTCGAGCCACCATCCGGACGGCTCCGTCAGGAGGCCGTGCAGGATGCCGTCGAGGCGAGCCATGTGCGCCGGCCAGGTCACCGGCACCAGCACCTCCACCCGGCGACGGAGGTTGCGAGGGCGAAGGTCGGCCGAGCCGATAAGATACTCGTCCGCGCCATCGTTGCCGAAGTGAAAAATCCGCTGGTGCTCGAGCAATCGGCCCAGCACGCTCACCACCCGAATCCGCGCGGAGAGCCCCGCCACTCCGGGTCGGAGGAGACAGAGGCCGCGAATCACGAGATCGACCGAGGCGCCGGCCTCGGAGGCCCGGTAGAGAGCCTCGATCAGCTCCGGGTCTTCCAGCCCGTTCACCTGGATTCGGATCCGGCCGCGCTCGCCGAGCGCCGCCTCCCGCTCGATCTTCGCGAGCAAGGCGGGCACCATCGCCTCCGGCGAGACCACGATCCGACGGAAGCTGCCCAGCGGCGCCCCGGTCGAGCCGGTCAGCTGGTTGAAGAGATCGCCCACGTCGGCGGTGATGGCGGGATCGGCGGTGAGCAGACCCAGGTCGGTGTAGACCCTGGCGGTGGCCGGGTTGTAGTTGCCCGTGCCGACGTGGGCGTAGCGTCGGACCCCGTCGCTGGTCTCGCGCACCACGAGCGCGCACTTCGCGTGGATCTTGAGCCCCGCGAGCCCGTAGGCCACGTGCGCCCCCGCCTCCTCGAGCCGGCGGACCCAGCGGGCGTTGCGCGCCTCGTCGAACCGGGCCCGCAGCTCGACGAAGACCGAGACGTCCTTGCCCTGGCGCGCCGCGATCTCCAACGCGTCGATCAGCCCCGAGGACTCCCCGCCGCGGTAGAGCGTCAGCTTGATTCCCACGACGTCCGGATCGCGCGCGGCCTCGGCGAAGAACCGGCCGACCGTGGCGTCGAAGTCCTCGTAGGGATGGTGAACCAGGATCGGGCCCGCGTCGAGCTGTTCGAAGAGCGAGGGCGCGGCGGACAACGGCTGCCGCGGAACGAACGGCCGGAAGCTGTCGTCGGCGGGGAGCCGGGCGGCCACCGCGCGGAGGCAGGTCGGGTCCATCAGCCCGTCCACCAGATAGAGGTCGCGCTCGCCGAGCGGCGCCAGGGTGGCCCGGCGCTCGAAGCGGAGCTCCCGCATCAGCAGATCCGTCACCATCGGCGGCGTACCCCGCTCCACTTCGATCCGGACCGGCGCGTTGAGGCCGCGACGCTGAACCTCTTCTTCGATCACCTGGACCAGATCGCCGGTCTCGTCGTCGGCGACCGCGAGGTCGGCCGCGCGGGTGAGCCGGAAGAGCCAGCGCTGATCGACCGGTCTGCCAGGATAGAACGCCTGGAGGTGCGCCCGAATCACCTCCTCGACCGGCACCAGCTCGCCGCCGGGCGCGTCGAGCCAGCGGGGCAGTCGGCTGGGAATTGCCAGATAGGCGAAGTGCACCGGCCCTGTATGGACGTCGCGCACCAGCACCGCGAACGCCAGCGTGAGCGGCGGGATCACCGGAAACGGGTGGCCGGGGCTCAGCGTCACCGCCCGCGGCGTGATCACCGGCAACAGCTGGGCTTCGAAATGGCTGGTGAGCGCGGCGCGGGCCTCGCCGTCGAGCTCGAGCCACGTCGCTACCCGGATTCCCCGGGTCCGCGCCCCCTCGAGACACTCGCGCGCGGTCCGCGCCAGTCGAGCCAGGATCCCCGGAACCCGGGCGGCGATCGCGTCGAACTGCTCCGCCGGACTCAGCCCGTCGAACGTCCGTCGCGTGGATCCGTTGGCGATCGCGGCCTTGAGCGAGCCGACCCGGACCGCGAAGAACTCGTCCAGATTGCCCGCGACGATCGCCAGATAGCGCAGCCGCTCGGCAAGCGGCGTGTCCGCCGACTCCGCCAGGGCCAGGACCCGCTCGTGGAAAGCCAGCTGACTGGTCTCGACGTTGAGGAAATGCTCGGCCGGCGCGTCGGCGCGCACGTGGCGAGCCTCCGGCGGCCGGCTGTTGCCCGAGGAGCGCCGCGCCGGCGGCGCGGCGCCGGGCTCCGGATCGGCCACCAGCTCCATCCGCGCCGCGAGGGCCAGGGCGCCTAACGTTTCCGGCGAGCGGAGCTCGGGCGTGCCCACCTTGGCCAGGGCCTCCTGCATGGTCAGCCAGGCGACCCGGCCGCCGCGATCGCCGTCGGCGCGGCCCCGGGTCCGGCGGGCCACCCACACCTCGAGGCCGGCCCGGTCCGGCGCGCCGCTCACCTGCCCCAGCAGCGTCAGCTCGCCCACGCCGCTGTCGAAGACCGAGCGGAGCACATGGCGACAGGCGTCCAGGCCGCTCCCCCGCCCGACGGGCAGCGCGAGACCGGCGTCGCGCTCGACGAAGGCGAGCCGCCCGCCGTCGAGCGCCAGCAGCACCACCGCACGATCCGAGCTCAGCATCCGCACCGTCGCCTCGGAGGCGATGGCCTCGACCAGCTGCTCGGCGCGCTCGTACTTGGGCATCAGGAAGGGCCGGAGCCCATGACGCTTCTCCAGCGCCTCGGCGATCTGCTCGAGGTGCGGACCGCCGGCACCGAGCCGACGGACCTGGAGCTCCTCGAAGGTCCGGGCCAGCCCGCCGTGCCGCACCGTGCAGGCGTCGTAGAGGAAGGCGAACCGCGGCTTCTTGACCAGCCAGCCGCCGACCACCGCGCGGGTCCAGCGCACCGTCTCGATCTCGATACGAGGCTTGAGCAGGGCCGGCTCCACCAGACCGCGAAGCCGCCGCGCCGGCTCGGAGGGCCCCTCCAGCGCGCGGCGCGGGTCGAGATCGACCACCGGCGCCTCGTACCGCTCGGGTGGATGATCCGCGCCGCCCCAGAGAATCAGACAGAGGGTCCTTCGGTCATCGGCCGTGATCCGGAGCCGACAGGAGACCGCCCGGCGGGCGAGCGCCCGATCGCTGGTGTCGAGATAGATGTCGCGGTGAAAGCTCTGTTCGGTGGGCGCGGCCTTGAGGCCGAGCGGCAGCGGCGCCGCACGCAGTCGGGCGAGCGCCTCGACCCCGTCGACGGAGCAGCGGAACTGCGAGAACGTCGCCACGGTCGGATCGGATCAGACCAGCTCGACCGAGCTCACCTGGCCGGCCACGGCGCGGCGAACCGCCTCGGCGAGAAGCGGACCCGGCACGCTCTTCTTCAGCCGCACCCGGTAGAGCAGCGTCGGCCGCCCGACGTCGGCCAGGGTCGACGCCTCGAGCCACCAGGACTTGGCCTGCCCGGTGAGCACCGACTCGATCGTCGGCTTGATCGCCGTCGGGTCGGAGGTGGCGACGATCCGGATCGTCGCGTCGTAGCGCGGCCGACGACGCTCGCCGGTCTCCTCGACCTCCGGCTCGCTCTGAACACCAATCTCGTCCGCCATCCGGCGCTGGCGCTTCTTGGCGCGATTGGCCAGCGCCTGGAGCTGATCGGGCGTCATCGACTTGAGCAGCATCGTGTCGACCTGCGAGACGAAGGCGTCGCGCCGACTCGAGCCTCTGAGCCGCGCCAGCCGCCGCTGCGC
>JBFXAS010000227.1:0-9004 GCA_050184075.1 Gemmatimonadales bacterium | reverse complement strand
GCGTGGCCGTCCTGGAGAAGGATGTTCTCGGGCTTGATGTCGCGGTGAATCACGCCGAGGCCGTGGGCGTAGCCGAGGGCGTCGGCGACTTCCCGGGCGATGAGGATGGCGTCCTCGATCGGCAGCTGCTGCTCGCGGTCGAGCCGGTCGCGAAGGGTCTCGCTAGTGACCAGCGGCATCACGTAGTAGAGCAGTCCATCGGCTTCACCGCTGTCGAGCAGCGGCAGGATGTGAGGGTGCTGGAGCCGCGCCGTGGTCCGGATTTCCGTGAGGAACCGATCGCCGCCGAGTGCCGCGCCGAGGTCGGGATGGAGCACCTTGATGGCGACGTCGCGGTCGTGCTTGAGGTCATGGGCGAGGTACACCGTGGCCATGCCGCCAGCCCCGAGCTCGCGCTCGATCCGGTAGCGGTCGGCCAGAGCCTCAGCCAGGCGACCGGCCGTCATGGCGAGCCCGCTCCGTCCTTCATCCGCTCGAGCTCCTGCACCCAATTGAAGACGATCTCCAGCTGGGTGGCGTCCCCGCTCCCGTTGGCCATGATCAGGAACCGCCCCGCGGCGTCGACGTCCCAGGCCCGGTAGTACTGCCCGGTGGCCAGCGCGTTGCTGGTGAAGAGGAGGACCGGGGGACGAACGCTGAAGGTAGGTCTGGTGCGCACCGGCACCGCCAGCACGCCCCCGCGGAGCGATCGGAAGAACAGCTCCGAGCCGTCCCGGGCCCACAACGGCTCGACGCCGCCACCGATCGAGATCGCGATCCGGGCCGAGTCCACGTTGGGGAACGGGCGGACGTACACCTCGGGAGCGCCGCTCTCCTCCGACACGTAGGCCAGCCAGCGGCCATCGGGCGAGAGCGCCATGGCGTACTGATCGGCGGGCGCGCGGAGGAGGGTCCTCGCCGCCGTGTCGATCCCCGGCTCGAACACGAGAAAGTAGCGGCTGCCGGGCCCGGCGCCGCGGGACCGCAACAGGATGTTCCGGCCGTCGGGCGCATAGAGGATCTCGTCGAATTCGAGACCTTCCGGCACGGCTGGCCGGGCCTGGTCGCTGCCATCGGCTCGACGGACCCAGGCACCTTGGAGGCTGTTCCGGCTCGCGAGGAACGCGACGCTCTTGCCATCGGGAGTCCACACGGGACGGTTGCCGTCGCGAAACTCGGGCGAAAGCTTGGTGAGCGCTCCGTCCGGCAATCGTTTGATCCACAAGGAAGCGTCAGACCGAGTCAGCGCCACGGCGTCGCCGGACGGGGAGAGACTCATGCTCGAAAAGAAGCCGTGCAGCGAAGTGTCGACCGGCGAGACCGTGCCGTCTCGACCCACCCAGCTCAACCCTCCGCTGTCGTCGTCGCTTCGCTGATAGACCAGGGTGCCGGAGGCCGAGACGGCGAACTGCAGCGATCCATTCACCCCATCGACCTGCACCTGCCGCAAGATCAGCCTCGGAGTGCCCGCGACCTTGCCATTCGCAGGATCCATCGGGGCCGCGAAGAGGCCCCCGCCGGCATCGCCAAAGACCAGGAACCCGGGCGCGACGTAACGCGGGTAGTTGCCATTGCCGATCTCCGTGACAGCTCCCGTGGCGAGATCGACGAGGCCGATCTGACTGGCCCCGACCGAGCCCCTCCATAGCGTGGTCAGGCCAAGGCGACTTCCCGGCAGGATCACGGGGTAGTCGTGCTCGGAGACGCCATTGGCTGGATCGGGACGCGAGACCTGGACGATGGTGCCGCCGCCGCTCGGCACCCGGGCAATGCCACGATTGGCGTGGGTGAAGTAGATCTGGCCGTCGTCAGCCCAATCGGCTCCGAATCCAGCCGCGGAATCGCGCACCACGGTGCGGGCGACCCCGCCCCGCAACGAAACCACCTTGAGATCCGTGCTGGAGCCGCTCTGGTTGGAGCCGCTCTGGCTGGTGAAGAAGCCGACGGACTCGCCGTCTGGCGAGAAGAACGGGCCCAGGCCGCCCTGGGATTCCGGCAGCGGACGCGCCTCCTCCGCGCTGACGTCCCGAACCCAGAGCGACGTCTCGGCGCCGGTGCCTCCGACGATGACGATGGAGCGGCCGTCCGGGGAGATGGCCAGCCGTTGGTTGCCGATGGGCCAGATCGGGGCCTTCGGGCCGAGTCGGATGGTGGCCCGAACCACCTCGGTTACACCGGTGGATCGTGGCACGATGGCGCGCCCCACGAGGATACCCGCCACCAGTGTCCCCGCCGCCACGATCGCACCAGAGAGCCAGGCTCGTTTGTCGGTCGTGGCGGCCGGTCGCACGCCGGTCCGGAGCGTGGCCCCCGACGGGCTCGCGAGGTCCGCGGCAAACTCGGCGGCCGTCGAATACCGATCGGCCGGAATCTTGGCGAGCGCCACGAGGACGGCGGCCTCGACCGATTCCGGCACCGTGTCTCGGAAGCGACGGATCGGGGCCGGCTTCTCGGTCATCACCTTGGCCACGATCGCCTGGGCGCTCGACCCGGTGAACGGCGGGTCGCCGGTGAGCATTTCGTACGCTACGGCTCCCAACGCATACACGTCGGTCCGAGCGTCGAGCGACCGCTCGCCCATCGCCTGCTCGGGGCTCATGTAGTGGGGGGTGCCAAGACTCATCCCGGTCTCGGTCATCCGGGTGGCGCCTTCGGACTTGCTGGCGGCCAGCGCGATCCCGAAATCCGCCACCAGGGCGCTCCCGTCGTGCAGCAGGATGTTCTCGGGCTTGATGTCGCGGTGGATCACGCCGTGGCGATGCGCGTAGTCGAGCGCGCTCGCCACTTCGGTGGCGATCTTGAGGGCATCGGCCAGCGGCAGCTGCTTCTCGCGCGCGAGCCGGTCGCGGAGCGATTCGCCCTCGACGAACGGCATCGCGTAGAACACGGTGCCGTCCACTTGGCCCGAATCGAACAGCGCCAGGATGTGCGGATGCTGGAGGTTGGCGGTGGTCTTGATCTCCGCCAGGAACCGCTCGGCGCCGATGACCGCCGCGAGCTCGGGACGGAGGACCTTGATGGCCACGTCGCGGTCGTGCTTGAGATCGCGGGCGAGATAGACGGTAGCCATGCCGCCCGAACCGAGCTCCCCCTCGATCCGGTACCGACCCTCGAGGGCCGCGGACAGCCGCGCGACCGGGTCGCTCACCGGGGCACCTTTCGCTCGAGCTCGTCGAGCCAATTGAGCACCACGACCACCGGCTGCGCCGCCGGCCGATCGACCGGAATCACCAGCACGAGGCGAGCGCCATCGGGGGTCACGTCATACCCGATGGTGCGGTTGCTCGCGAGTCGACCAGCGTTGGGACGGCTGAAGAGGCGGGTCGGGGTGCCGACCTCCCCCGTCGCCGGGTCGAACGACACCGAGAGGATCGCATCGCCCTTGCGATAAATGATCTCCCGGCCACCGCGGGTCCAGCGCGGCTGGTCCCCACCGTCAGCCGACACGGGTCTCCTCCCGCGCTCGCCGTCGAGCGCCCGGACATACACGTCCGGCCGCTGATCCTGACTGAACTCCTCGTATACCAGCCAGCGGCCGTCGGGCGAGAACCCTCCGTTGCGCTGCGAGGTCGGACGCGGCTCGACCAGCACCGCGTCACCCGTCCCGATCGGAGCGAACAATAGTCGGTCGACCACCTCGCTCTGGTGATACACGACGGTCGTGGCGTCGGGCGAGACGGACGAGGCGATCTTGTCGGCCTCGGACTCTCGGATCAGGGTGGGCGCCGTGCCATCGATCGGCGCCCGGAAGAGATCGTACACCGGAGTCTCCTGGGTGAAGACCAGTGACCGACTGTCGGGCATCCAGACGGGGGCGAAGGACACCCCGGCGCTCCGGGTGAGCTGGCTCAGCACCCGGCGGGTGAGATCGTAGAGCCAGATCTGGTAGCTCTGATCGACCCTGGTCACGGCCAGCCAGCGGCCGTCGGGCGAGAGTCTCGGCTCCGCCCACAGACCGGTTTCCGGCAGCAGGGGTTGCTCGTTGCCGGCGCGATCGGTCCAGACCACGCGACGAGGGACGCTCCAGTCGGAGCCTTTGAGATAGACGAGGGTGCCGTCGTCCGACACGGCATAGCCGGCCAGCCCGTCGGTGGCCGTCCAGGCGACATCCTCCAGCACCGGCACCGCCGGGCCGAGCAGCCGCAGCTCGTCGACGTCGAACGGGGCGGCGAAGACCGCGCCGTCGCGGACGTAGAGCAGGTGGCCGCTCGGGACGTAGCGGGCGGCCACCGCACCCTCGACCAGCACCGTGCGGCGGCGGGTGGCGTACTCGATGGCCTCGATTCGGGACTCGGCAAAGGGGGTCGAGAAGTTGTTGAAGAGGGCGGCCCGGCCGCCGGGCAGGGCCTGCGGATACCAGTGCTCGAACTCGTGTCGCGTCGAGTCGAGGGTCGTCAGCTGCTCGGCAACGCCGCCCGAATCGGGGACTCGCCACAAGCCGGCCCTGGTGCGGGCGAAGAGGATGGTCCCGTCGTCGCCCCACGACGGCGCTCCATTGACCGAATCGGCGAGCCGGATCGAGGTTCCGCCCTCGACCGGGATCTTGTAGAGGTAGCGGTCGGCAAAATACGCGAGCCATTCGCCCGACGGCGAGAAGGCGGGATCGCGGGCGCCCTCGGTGCCGGGCACGACCCGGAGCGCGGTCGACGCGAGGTCGCGGGTCACCAGCCGGGTGACCCCGCTCGAGTCCTTGAGCGCCATGGCGATCCGACGCCCGTCGCGGGAGATGTCGACCACCGTTCGGTCGTCGGCGGCGAGGTTGGGTCGGAAGGCGAATTCCACCCTCGGCCGATCACCCGGTGCCCGCCGGCCACGCAGCGCCCAGGCGGCCACGGCCATGGCGAGGATCGCGACGGCGCCCAGCGCGTACGCGATCCGGCGCCACCGGGCCGACGCCGGGCCGACCCGCGCTCCGGTCGGCTGGGTCGACACCCGGGTGGCGAACCGCCCGTGCAACGCCGCCGCGAAGTCCGCCGCCGACGCGAAGCGGTCCGCCGGCAGCTTCTCGAGCGCCTGGGCCACCGCGGCCGCCACCGGCGCCGGCACCGTCTTCCGGAGCTCGGTCACCGGCCTCGGCGTGTCGGTGACGATCTTCATGATGATCTGCTGCGCCGAGGTGCCCATGTGCGGGGGCTCGCCGGTCAGCATCTCGTAGAGCACCGAGGCGAGCGAGTAGACGTCGGACCGGCCGGTGATCTCCTTCTCCGCCGTGGCCTGCTCGGGGCTCATGTAGTGAGGGGTGCCTAACGACATTCCCGTCTCGGTCATCCGGCCGCCGGCAGCCGCGCTCACCGCGAGCGCGATCCCGAAATCGGCCACCATCGGGCGGCCGTCGTGGAGCAGGATGTTCTCCGGCTTGATGTCGCGGTGGATCACGCCCTGGCGGTGGGCGTAATCGAGCGCATCGGCCACCTCCGTGGCGATGCGGACCGCCTCCTCGACGCCGAGCTGGTGCTCGCGGTCGAGCTTGCCACGGAGGGTTTCGCCCTCGATGTAGGGCATCACGTAGTAGAGGAAGCCGTCGGCGGTGCCGCTGTCGAAGAGGGGGAGAATGTGCGGGTGCTGGAGCGCGGCCGTGGTGGTGATCTCCTGCACGAAGCGCTCGGCGCCCAGCACGGCGGCCAACTCGGGCTTCAGGACCTTGACCGCGACCTTGCGCTTGTGCTTGAGGTCCTCGGCCAGATAGACCGTGGCCATCCCGCCAGCCCCGAGCGCTCGCTCAATCCGGTAGCGGTCGGCCAGGGCGGCCGTTAGGCGGTCCGGGATCGGGATCAACGCCGACCCGCCGGCCGAGTCGCCCCGACGATCATGGCGTGACGCCCTCGGGTGGCGCCCAGTTGAGGATCGAGCCCAGCCGCCCCCGCTGCTCCGGTTCGGCCAGGACGTACCGACCGTCCGGCGTCACCTCCCCGTTGGTGTGGTTGCCGCCGTCGAGCGGGGGCAGGATGTGGGGATGCTGGAGGCGCGCCGTGGTCCGGATTTCCGTAAGGAGAAGCCGCGCGATCGGGTCGCTCACCGGGGCGCCTTTCGTTCGAGCTCGTCGAGCCAATGGAGCACTACCACCACCGGCTGCGCCGCCGGCCGATCGACAGGGATCACCACAAAGCGAGATCCATCGGAGGTGACGTCATGCCCGAGGGTGCGGTTGCCCGCGAGCCGTGCGGCCTTGGCCCACGATGCCCCGTCGGATCCGGCCGGCACGGCTGGATCCGTTCGTGATCTCGCGAGATAAGTGCCTCGGGCGGCCGGGCGGGAATCAGCCAAGCTAGTCCCACCGAGGTGGCTCCGAAAGGCGGTCGGGGTAGGCTCACCAGCCTCGCGGTCGGCCGGGCAATGGGGCGGCACGTCGTGGGCAGGCCCTTCGGCTGAGCGGCCCCGGAGTCAGCCTCACCAGCCCGTGGAGGACGCGAGCCACGCCCGGGCGGCGCGCCAATCGCGCTTGACGGTGGCCCTGGAGAGGCCGAGGAGCGCGGCGGTCTCGTCCACGTCGAGCCCGGCGTAGAAGCGGGCCTCCACCACCTTGGCGGCTCGGGGGTCGGCCTGGGGGCCGTCAGGCGGTCCGGGATGGAGGTCAACGCCGACCCTCCGGCCTGCTCGCCCCGACGATCATGGCCGGGCTGCCTCGGGTGGCGCCCAGTTGAAGATCAGGCCAAGCCGCCCCCGCTGCTCCGGCTCGGCCAGGATGAACCGCCCGTCCGGCGTCACGTCCCAGTTGGTGTGGTTGCCGACCGGCTCCGACGGAAAGACGTCCACCACCACCCGCCTCGCCTCGACCCGAGGGGGATCGCCGGGCCCGATGCGGGCCGAGAGGAGCCGGCTGGCTCCCGGCACCCCCTGCTCCACGTAGAACAGCTCGCGGCCGTCGCGGCTCCACGCGGGCTCGACGCCACCACGCTCCGAGACCACGGCGCGGGTACCCCGCTGGTCCGAGAGCCGCCGGACGTAGACCTGCATGACCCCGGACTCGTTGCTCGTGTACGCCGCCCAGCGTCCGTCCGGCGAGATGGCCGGCGAGTGCTCGTCGAACGCCGTGGAGACGATCGTATCCGCGGCGGCGCCGGGGCGGAGAATCACCAGATCGCTCGCGCCACGCGGCCGGACCACCCCGGCGGCGTAGCCGCTGCCATCCGGCAGCCAGGCTCCAGGATTGGCCGCGGTCGCGCCCGCGGGACCGACCAGCACCTCCTCGCCAGGCGCGCCATCCGCCGACACGGTGAAGATCAGCCCCTCGCTCGGCCGGTGACCGAACGAGATGAAGGTGATCCGGCGTCCATCGGGCGTCCACACGGGGTCGTGCGCGTCGCCGATGGACGTGACCCGGCTGACGCCATTGGTCGCGAGATCGAGCACCCAGACGTCGCGGCCCGCCGGACCGTCGTCCCGATCGAACACCACCCGCCGTCCGTCGGGCGACACCCTCGGCGAATGGTAGAGACCCGGCTCCTTCAGCAGCTCGGTCCGCCGGCCGTCGGGCCCGAAGAGCACCAGCCGGTTGCGCTGGCGCTGGCCGTAGACCACCACCCCGTGTCCCACGGCAAGCACGGTTTCGGTGTAACGGTCGACTGCCGCGTCGGCGTTGAGCGGGACGACGGCGCCCTCGGGCCGAGCCGCCTCGGGATCGAAACGCACCGCGTGGAGCTCGCCGTTCTGACGGGCGAAGAAGAGCCAGCCGTCGGCGTACTGCCCCGAGGATCCGTCGTCCACCAAGGTGTCGACCCGCCGATCGGCCACCGTGACCGCCAGCACCGAGGTGCCACCCGCGAGGCCATCGGGAGCAATCGTGAACACGACCCGCTTCCCCCCCGGCAGGGCGTGGGGGCTTTGGAACCGCGCGCCATGACTGGACGGAACCAGGCTGACGCTCCGGCCGGTCGAGAGCGTCAGCAGCGACAGGCCGGTGCTGTCGGCGACCACGAGGCGATCGTCGTCGAGGAAGGTACCGCCGCCGAACGACGCGCCCGACTGGGTACGGCGGTCGCCGCGCTCGACCGATTGGATGACGAGCTGGTCGGCCAGCTGGAAACCGATCAGGCCACCATCCGCCGACAGGAAGACCCGATCCCCGCCCTCGGTCCCCGGCAACAGGCGGGGCTCGAGGGCGTCGACTCTCCGGATCGAAAGCCCGCTGCCTCCCCTCGTCGCGATGACGCGGCCGTCGGCGGAGACGGCAACGTCGGCACCCCGCATGTCGACGACTTCGTCGAGCGGGAAGATCGCGCGCGCCGCGATCGAGCGGGCGTCGGCGGTTCCGCGGCTCGGGCCGATCACGGCGAGCGCGGCCGCCGTTGCGATCGACAGGGTGAGGAGCGCCACCGTCCGAGGATCGGTGAGCCAGCCACGGAGACCGGGTCGACCGGCCCGAGCCGGCGCGGTCGCCAGTCGCCCGGTCGGGCCGTCGACCAGCGCTCGGGCGAACTCGGCGGCCGAATCGAAGCGATCCGCGGGCAGCTTGGCGAGCGCCACGAGGACCGCGGCCTCGACCGGTTCCGGCACCGTGTCTCGGAAGCGCCGGATGGGGGCCGGCTTCTCGGTCATCACCTTGGCCACGATCGCCTGGGCGCTCGACCCGGTGAACGGCGGGTCGCCGGTGAGCATTTCGTACACCACGGCGCCCAGCGCATACACGTCGGTCCGCGCGTCGAGCGACCGCTCGCCCATCGCCTGCTCGGGACTCATGTAGTGCGGCGTGCCGAGCGACATGCCGGTCTCGGTCATCCGGCCGCCGCCATCGGCCCTGCTGGCCGCCAGCGCGATCCCGAAGTCGGCCACCAGGGCCGAGCCGTCGTGGAGCAGGATGTTCTCGGGCTTGATGTCGCGGTGGATCACGCCGTGGCGATGGGCGTAGTCGAGCGCGCCGGCGACCTCGGTCGCCAGCCGAAGCGCGTCCGCCACCGGGAGCTGCTTCTCGCGGGCCAGCCGGTCGCGAAGGGTCTCGCCCTCGACGAACGGCATCACGTAGAACACCGTGCCGTCGACAGCGCCGGAGTCGAACAGCGGTAGGATGTGGGGATGCTGGAGGTTGGCG